>JAFIES010000043.1 GCA_020832415.1 Balneolaceae bacterium
TTTATACTACTGGGCTATATACATGACGGAGAACTACGATCCTGAATATCCTCCTTCAGGATTGGCAGCGATAAAGCGTAAAATTGCAGATAAAGTAGTTTATAGTAAAATCAGAGCACTTTTTGGGGGTAATCTAAGAGGGATGGTAAGTGGTGGAGCAGCACTATCCCCGGATATCTTCAAATTTATGAATGCGATCGGCTTTATCTGTGTACAGGGATATGGTCTTACAGAAACATCACCTGTGATTACGGTACAATCACCCGATGCAATGAGAATTGGAAGTTCAGGCAAAGCTTTACGGGATATTGAAGTGAAAATAGCAGAAGATGGTGAAATTCTTTCCAGGGGTCCACATATCATGAAAGGATACTACAAGAATGAAGAACAAACCAAAGAGGTAATGACTGAAGATGGTTGGTTTAAAACCGGTGATATCGGGAAGATTGATGAAGATGGTTTTCTCTATATAACCGATCGAAAAAAATCAATGTTTAAGCTATCTACCGGAAAGTACGTAGCTCCTCAAAATGTAGAAAATCATATCTCTGGATCAGGCTTTATTGAGCAAACCGTGGTGATTGGATATCAGCGAAAATTCTGCTCCGCTTTGATAGTACCTGCTTACGATAACGTTCTAAAACGTTTGAAACGAGACGGATATGAACCGTCAAAACCCTATGCAAAGGATGAAAAAATCCGTGAATTAATCCAGGTTGAAGTTGACAAAGCCAATAAAAACGTATCTCCATGGGAAACGGTGAAGAAATTTGTAATGCTCGAAGAGCCACTTACAATAGATAGCGGTGAACTTACACCTACAATGAAAGTGAAGCGATCTGTTGTTCTCGAAAAATTTAAGGAAGAGATTGATGAGTTGTATGCCGAGGAGTAGTGTGTATTGAGACTGTCAAGAAATGCGTTCCGAAGTTCCCCTCCTTAACCAAGGAGGGGACAGGGGTGGTTGAAATGATGAACTTAGAATAGGGCATTCGTGTAATATCAAAAGTAGTACAAAACTGAAAATATTATGAGCAATCATTAAAATCGCTGAACCACCCCCAGCTCCTCCTTGGAAAGGAGAGGAGTGTATTAAGCCTTAATTATTATTGAAATAGAAAAAAGTTCATCATGCCATCAAAAAAATTCAACATCCAAAACGTCCTAATCCTCGGCTCAGGTGTAATGGGCAGCCAGATTGCGGCGCACTGCATCAATGCCGGGCTTAGAGTGAAGCTGCTCGACCTGAAATCGGATGATCCCAAACGGCCGAACAAGACAGCGGAAGAGAGTATTCAAAAACTGACCAAAATGAACCCGGCGCCACTGGGCGATCCTGCTTGGGCAGAGCGGATCACACCGGGGAATTTCGAGGATCACCTGGAGTGGGTTGCTGATGCCGACTGGGTCTGCGAGGTGATCGTGGAGCGGATGGACATCAAAAAGGATATGATGGCGAAGCTTGAGAAAGTTCGCAGGCCGGGCACGATTGTGAGTTCGAACACTTCCGGATTACCTATTTCGCAAATCAGTGAAGATGTGTCTGATGAGTTCAAAGCGCACTTCCTGGGTACGCACTTCTTCAACCCGCCGCGATATATGAAGCTTCTGGAGATCATCTCGACAAAGAGTACGGATGATGGGGTGACGGAGTACATGACCCGATTCTGTGAGAAAATTCTCGGAAAGGGCACAGTGCTCTGCAAGGATACTCCCAACTTTATCGCCAACCGGATCGGAGTATTTTCGATGGCTGCGATGATGCTGTGGTTTTTTGACGGGAAGTTCCGCGCTGAGGAGATCGATTTTCTGACCGGAACCCTCACCGGCTACTCAAAAGCGGCGACGTTCCGTACCGCCGACATGGCCGGACTGGATGTGATCAATCACGTATCTGAAAACCTCTACCCCGCCATACCGGATGATGAGCGAAGGGAGGTGTTTAAGCTGCCGGAAGCCTTTAAAAAGATGGTGGAAAAGGGCGCCCATGGTAATAAAAAAGGGCATGGTTTCTACAAAAAAGTGAAAAGTAAAAAGGGAAAAGAGTACCAGGTTGTCAACCCAGAGACATTAGATTATGAAGCACAGGAAGAGGTTGATTTTGAATCAGCAAATAAGGCAAAGAAAGAGTATAAGACTTCGGGCGAGCGACTGAAATTCCTGGTCAATCAGGATGATAAAGCCGGGAAGTTTTTGTGGGAGATCCACTGCAATCTGTTGCTCTATTCGGCGAACCGTATTCCCGAAATCACAGAATCCGTTGAAGCGATCGACCGCGCCATGCAGTGGGGCTTCAACTGGGAGCTCGGGCCGTTTCAGCGCTGGGATGCGATAGGGGTTGAAGAGTCGGTCAAACGGATGGAAAAGGAAGGACGAACGGTTCCCGATTCGGTGAAGAAGATGCTGGAAAGCGGACGGAAGTCATTTTACAAGGATGACGGCTCTGTTTACAACCTGGCTACCGGCAACGTTGATCAGCTGACTCCACCTGCAAAAGGAGCTCTAACAGCTGCCTCACTGAAGCGCAATAATAAAGAGGTGTGGGGCAACAAGAGCGCCGGCCTGTACGATATGGGTGGTGGTGTGGTGTTGTTCGAATTCCGTACAAAGCAGCAGACGCTCGGCTTTGAACTGGTGAAGTCGGTAGATAAAGCCGCCGCAATCGTAAAAGAGCAGTTTGATGCGATGGTGATCGGTCATGATCAAGAAAACTTCAGTTATGGGGCAAACCTGGGCGAGGCAGGCGAAGCACTTAAGAGCGGCGATTTTGAAATGATTAAAGATGCAGTGGAGAGTTTCCAGCGGGTGGCGGTTGGATTACGATACCAGCCATTCCCGGTGATTGGAGCTGTATCCGGCCGGTGCTTCGGCGGCGGCGTAGAGTTTATGATGCACTGCGATAAAGTAGTAGCTCACCACGAGTTTTACTGCGGATTGGTTGAGTTGGGTGTGGGACTTATTCCCGCAGGCGGCGGCACCAAAGAGCTGCTGCTCCGCGCTATGGAGAAAGTGAAAGAGGAAGAGGATGCCGATCCGCTGCCGTATCTGAAAGATGCGTTCAAAACGATCGGTATGGCGAAAGTTTCCGACGGTGCACCCAAAGCGAAGAAGCTCGGTTACCTGCGCGACACCGATATGATTGTGATGCACCGCGACCTGCTCCTGGCAACCGCTAAACAGCAGGCCCGGGTAATGGCCGACGCGGGATATCGTCCGCCTGCAGAACCGAAAATCAAACTTCTTGGCCAGACCGGAAAGAGCGTACTGGATGTCACCGTCTATATCATGACCGAAGCAAAGTGGGCATCACCCTACGACAAGGTACTGGCCGGAAAAGTTGCCGAAATCATGACCGGCGGGGATCTCAGTGAGTCACAGGAAGTATCGGAGTCTTATGTATTGAAACTCGAACGCGAAGCGATCCTGGATTGCTTCAAGGATGAGCGAACGCATAAGAGGATGGAGCACATGCTGAAGACCGGGAAACCTTTAAGAAACTAGTCGTGAATTGTGGAAAGCAGTCGCTAAGGAGTTCCCCCTCCTTTCCAAGGAGGGGACAGGGGTGGTTATGGTATTTTGATTATGGATAAATTCGTTAATCATGCTAAATCCCAAAAAAACAAAGAAACAACGTCAATATTTGCGTAGAAACATGACCAAATGGGAAGTACGGTTATGGAATGAACTGAAGGGCAAGAAAATGTTCGGTTTCAAAGTTCGCAGACAATATGGAATCGATAACTATGTGATTGATTTTTACTGCCCGGAATTAAAACTGGCGCTTGAAGTAGATGGTGATGTTCATTATTTCAAGAATAAAATGAATACAGATACAAGAAAGAACAACAAATTAGATGAGGAAGGTATTAAGCTGATTAGATTGAAGAATGAAGATCTGGCAGAGGATTACGAAAGTGTAATTGTATATCTGGAAGATATTTTTAAAAGCAGAGCTCATGAACAAAATATTTCATTTAAAGAATTTCCGTGAACGAACCACCCCTAAATCCCCTCCTTGGAAAGGAGGGGACTTTTGAATCCCAAACCATTTAATAACCAAGTGCCATGAACACCGAAATTGTACTAGTAGCCGCCAAACGAACCGCATGCGGAAAAGCCAATAAGGGCTCTCTCCGTTTCACCAGGCCCGATTCATTAATGGGCGAAATCATCAAAGATCTTTTGAAAGATGCTCCAGAGGTGAAGCCGGAGATGGTGGATGATGTGATCGTCGGTTGCGCCTTCCCGGAAGGATCACAGGGGATGAATGTGGCACGGCAGGCGGTGTTCCTGGGCGGACTGCCTGATTCGGTTCCGGCTATGACTATTAACCGGTTCTGTTCTTCAGGCCTGCAGGCTATATCTATGGCAGCCGAACGGATTATGGCCGGAGGTGCGGAGATCATGATTGCAGGTGGGGTGGAGAGTATGAGTCAGGTGCCGATGGGAGGGGTGTCATTTCAGCCTAACCCCGAATTGGCAGATAAGCGGCCTGAAGTATATATCAACATGGGCCTAACGGCTGAGAATGTGGCGGACAAATATGGCGTGAGCCGGGAAGATCAGGATCAGTTTGCATTCAATAGCCATCAAAAGGCGATTAACGCGTGGGAAGAAGGTTATTTCGATGAGCAGATCACCCCGGTCGAAGTCGTACATAAATATGTGACGGCTGGTGGCGAGGTTGAGGAGAAGAAGTTTTCCTTCATTAAGGATGAAGGCCCCAGAAAAGATACCAATATGGAGGCGCTTGGTGGTTTGCGTGCTGTTTTTAAAACCGGCGGAACCGTAACAGCCGGTAACTCTTCACAGATGAATGATGCTGCTGCGGGTGTGATGGTGATGAGCCGCCAAAAAGCGGACGAACTCGGCCTCAAGCCAATTGCGCGGTATCTTGGATTTGCCGTGGGTGGCGTTGCGCCGGAGATTATGGGAATTGGCCCCGTTGAGGCGATCCCGAAAGTATTGAAACAGACAGGATTGAAACTGGCTGATATTGATCTGGTTGAACTGAATGAAGCCTTCGCTGCCCAGGCATTGGCCGTTATTCGTGAAGTGGGACTCGACCCAGAAAAAGTGAACATCAACGGTGGGGCAATTGCGATGGGGCATCCGTTAGGCTGTACCGGCGCCAAACTCACCACACAGATCCTCCACGACCTCCACAGACTCGATAAACGTTACGGCATGGTAACGATGTGCATTGGTGGCGGTATGGGTGCTGCGGGAGTGTTTGAAAGGCTTTAGAATTGAGTTTTGAGGCAGGAGGTGATTTCGAAGTTCCCCTCCTTCCCAAGGAGGGGACAGGGGTGGTTCCCAAAGTTTAAAACCATTTAACATGCTAAATCCCAAGAAAACAAAGAAGCAACGTCAATATTTGCGCAGAAACATGACCAAGTGGGAGGTCAGATTATTGAATGACCTGAAGGGCAAGAAAATGTTCGGTTTCAAAGTTCGAAGACAATATGGAATCGATAACTATGTGATTGATTTTTACTGTCCGGAATTAAAATTGGCAATTGAAGTGGATGGCGATGTTCATTATTTCCAGGATAAAATGGATTCGGATGCAAGAAAGAACAAAAAATTACTGAGGCAGGTATTAAGCTGATTAGATTAAAGAATGAAGATTTGGAAGAGGGTTATGAGAGTCTTGTTGACTATTTGGAAGATGTTTTTAAAGACAGAGCTGATGAATTGAATATTTCATTTAATGAAGTTCAGTGAGTGAACCACCCCCGGCCCCTCCTTGAGAAGGAGGGGAGAATTAACCGGGCCAAAATTAAAATCAAACCCTTAAACCATGTTCAAAGAAGACACCCTGAAAAACGAAGTTATCCTCATCACCGGAGGCGGAAGCGGCCTTGGGCTTTCCATGGCAAAGAAATTTGCTGAACTGGGAGCAAATATCGCCATCTGCGGGCGGACGGAGAAGAAGCTGGAGAAAGCTACCGAAGAGCTGAAGAAATTCGGAACAGAGGTACGATGGTACTCCGTGGATGTGCGGGAATATGAGAAGGTTGGGGAGATGTTCGATTCCATCATCAAAGATTTTGGCAAGATTACCGGTCTGGTAAATAATGCAGCGGGCAACTTTTTAAGTGCTTCTGAGGATCTTTCGCCTGGCGGCTTCAAGGCGATCGTCGATATTGTACTGCATGGTAGCTTTAATTGCACGCACCTTTTTGGCAATCATCTCATCAAGAAGAAAGAGAAGGGGAATATTCTCAATATCGTAACCACCTACGCCGAGGATGCCGGCTCGGCGTTTGTACTGCCTTCGGCGTGTTCTAAGGCAGGTGTACTGGCTATGACACGCTCACTGGCTTACGAATGGGGTACGTACGGTATCCGCGTCAACGCTATCGCCCCGGGGCCGTTCCCGACCGAAGGTGCATGGACACGTCTTTTCCCAACCAAAAAGTTTGAAAAGAAATACATTGAACGAATCCCTGCAGCTCGCTATGGCGAGCACGAAGAACTAGCCAATCTTGCCGCATTTCTGATGAGTGATATGGCCCCCTACATTACCGGGGAGACTGTAACGATTGATGGAGGTGAGAAACTTTCCGGTGGTCAGTTCAACTTCATCGACTCGGTGATGTCGCGTGGAAAACTTAAAATGGCGTTTAAAATGCTGAAGATGAAGGGATAGCGGCTAATTATTTAACATCAGCGATTTTATTTTTTCCGCAGCTCCGGCTGTTAACTGAGCGTCATAAGGTGAAAACAGTGTGGGTTGCTTCAACTGGATAGATTTAATGAATTGAACAACAGACCACTCTGCTGTATCTGAGGGATCGAACACCTTCTCCTGAATGGCAATTCTGCCCAAATCATTGAGTTTATGGATACGGACTTTTTGCCTGATTACATCAAAATCAATCATTGTATTGATACTTGAAAATATACGCTGATGCTTTTCCTTATCTGTTGTGCCCAAAAACTGGATCGATGCAACAGCTGCATTTTCAAATCTCAGAGATATAGCCAGTCCGAGAGGATGATCTCCCAGTACAATTGGTTTCACTTCATACCGATGAATATTTCCTCCCATCCACTTAATGATCAGGGCAAGTTCATCAATCCATGAGTGCTCAAAATCTTCAACATCAATAACCCGGTAGTTAAGCGGAATTGTCTCTTTTTTAATTTGGATGAGATTTGGCCTGGATACCTGCTGTTTAATCCAGTGAACAGATTCAGAAAGTGAAGGCCAATGTGAGAATTGCACATTTACTTCTGCTTCTTCTGCAGCATGGTAAACCTTTTCAAGCATTTCGGCATCTGTGGGTAGTTTTGAGATGAGATACGTATGGTTTCCGGCCCGGATTGAGTTCAGAAGAGTATGAAGATTCTCTTTGCTGTCGTCAATTAAGAGAACGGTGTCGGTATCATCACTGCCGGCCAATCGGTTGGTGATAACAACCTCTTTTACGATGGATAACTTCCGAAGATGTTTCTCCCAGGCGGTGGCTCGTTCTTTTTCCCCTACTATAGCAATTTTCATAGGCTTCTGCGTATTTACGCCTTTTCAGGAAAGATGGAGAGGAGTTATGATATTTCCAAATGGGGGATGAATATTAATCTGGCATAATGAGAGCGAGAATAAAATAGATCAGCACCATGGTACCAAAAGATGAAAGCACAAGAATAACGAATAGTATTCGAATGATGGTAGGATCCCACTTGAGATATTCACCGATACCGCCGCAAACACCGGCAATCATCTTGTCTGTGCGGGATTTTCTGAGCTTTGCAGGCATGTTCAGGGTCCTTCAGATAAATTTATAAATGCATTTATTGCTTTGGTACGTAAGTATAATTTCAAGGTTTCATTCAGATCAATATTAAATCAAAATATTTGCAGGTACCCATCATAAAAAAGGCGGAACCCTAATTAAAGGATTCCGCCGGGTTACCGTAAAGCTATGGCTCAGCTTTAGGTTGTATCAAAAGTCACTTCAAATCAGGTCAAAGTTAGATTCTCCCTACCTGTTTTAACCTGTCTGTTCAGCGTGAAGCATTCATTGTTGCAGTTGCATAACCTATATATGAAAATTCCAGAGAGTATTCATTTGACTCTATCCCTCTTAACTCAAAATATCCCTCTAAGTTAGTTGCTGCTCCTCTGTTTGTGCCTACTAGAGAAACATTTGCACCGGTCAATGGCTCACCGGTATCTTTGTCCAGTATTCTGCCTCTGATTCCATTCTCCAGGTGATATATCTCAAATTTCATCTCTTTGTTTATAATTTCCGGTTCAATTTGAGTTCTTGATTCAGTATTACCACCATATCCAACTACTGTCATTTCATTCAGCCTGTTATCGCGGGGTTCGAGACTGGATTGTTCGGGTGTGGTTTCACTTCCTTCAAGCCTGAAGAAAATAGGCAGTGAATATTGTACACGAACCGGCCGGCCTCTCTGCATTCCCGGTTTGAACTGGGCCTGACTAACCACCCGTAATGCCTCTTCATCAGCTCCGCCGCCAATTCCGCGAATTACCCGTGGATTTTCAACGTCTCCTTGCTCATTTACAATAAACTGAACATAAACCCGTCCTTCAATTCCGGCACGGCGGGCCATTTCGGGATAGCGAACTTCCCTCATAATAGATT
>JAFIES010000070.1 GCA_020832415.1 Balneolaceae bacterium
CCGGGCAGTAAACTTCCCGGAGCGAAATTCTTTGACAGCTTTGAGGCGAATCTGTTCGCTGAATTGACGGTGTTTATTGAGTTTTCGTTTGTTCATAACTTGTGCGTTTAAATCAGTCAAGCTATGTTAGGGATGGACAAAAAATAAGTTCCTTAAAAAGATGGCACAAACGTTTTGATTGTGCCATCTTTATTATCTTCCTACTTTTTAGTGTGAAGTATCCTATGTTTACATCCTGTTAATCCTTCACATCAAACACAAAAACAGCTACTCCCGGTGTTACCGGTACCTCAAAGCGGTCGGCATCGGGTGTTACCATAAATACGAGCGAGACTTTTCCGGCACCCCCGCCCCTGGCACGGCTGCCAACATCTGATGCAACACGCAGCAGTTCTCTTGACGATTGTACAGGAGACCAATTCTCCGGATTTGGGTACCAATCCTCCGGATGTGGGTGCCAATCATCATGAGTTGGTATTGACTGAGCAGTGTTTTTTATAAACCTGCCCATCTGATTTCCATCAACCAGCCGGCTTAATTCAGTCGGCCGATCAGATACTCTCACAGGTATTCCGTTTTGAGCTATTATTCCACGCTCTCCAACCACAAAAATAGTTATCCTAACATCCATCGGAAATGCGGGACCGGGATCCGACCGTCTCCCATCAACTTCAGCGTGAACTTCCATATTTCCAACCACCCATTGCCCAAACTCCTCAAGTGATATGCTACGCTCACCTAATCTTGACTTGAGGGCTGAAAAGCCGGATGCATCACTCTTCAATACATATGTTTGTTTGATTTCCTCAAATGTTCCACCATCCTGGGCTTTTAATCCGTTAAAATCTAACAACAGAATGCTCCCTATAATTACGAATGATACTATTGTTTTCATGTTTAAAGATTTTATTCCTGGTTTAATTACTTCACTGGAAATTTTCAAAGTTTCTGATTTCCAACTTTCTATATTAATCACGAAGTTATTTAAACAATCAGATCATTTGGTATAATTGAACGGAGCAGATTATTTAAACGGCGCTCCAGAGTGGTACACCAATAAAGTTGGCAATCTGTTGGGCATCTTGCATAGAACTTTGCCGGGAGCCTCCCTGGCTTACAACATGTACCCGATTGGCATCTTTCAAAACAAGATTGGTTTCATACACATAGTACGATCGCTTATCCCCTCTTACATACTGCGATAGCATTTGCACTGCATGAATATCTGATAGCTTTACTGCATTTTTGTTGTTCATGCCAGTGCCGGGATCTTCTTTTCCGGTCCAAAAGTGGCCCGAGTTTTTGTCAAAAACGATTGGATTGGTTTTACTTTTGAGTAAAAAATAACCAACGCCAACGAATAGAGCGCCAAATAAAACAGGAAACAGTACCTCGGTAAACCCTTCTGCCGAATCGAAATAGGAAATAAAAAACCATATGGGAATTATCAGGCCTACAACAATAAAAATAAGACTAAATCCCATCGCCCCTTTACTGCTTTTATACTCTAACCGGCCGGGTGATGCCTCATTCAGGTTTCTTACTTTGAAATTTGAATTAGATCTGCCAATGCGGTTCCATTGTACCTCCATGGCGAGTGGGTCGTCAAATCTGGAGGGATCAAACTGCATTGCATTTCCCATTTGCTGTGCTTTTTCAGCTAAGTCTTTTAATTTATTCAGCATAAAATTCTACTCAATAGGTATTAGATTGATATGTTTCTGTTTGATTATTCTAATCAACTAATAAACACGAAATATTTTCTGAAATGGCTCAATTGTGATGCCACAGATTGCCCAAGAGATGACGTAAAATGGAGCACAATAGAACCCTTGCACTACTAAACGATCAAAGAAATTTCACATTTAACTTTGACTTTTCATCAATTTGGAGCATCATAATGAGGTTGAGGTATCTATCCGTAACCGGTAATTAAATCAAAATTTATGGAAAACAATCCGCATCCCAGTATAGCATCGAGCATCTCAGAAATGAAAGCGAAAAAGAGAATTGCATTGGTTGCCCACGATTATCGAAAGCCCGACCTGCTCGACTGGGCTGAGTACAACAAGGAGATTCTCACAGAACATGAGTTGTTCGGTACAGGAACCACCGGCGGACTCATTTCCGACAAACTCGGCCTCCCAGTACACCGATTCATGAGTGGTCCGCTTGGTGGCGACCAGCAGCTTGGCGCAGCCATTGCCGCGGGCGAACTTGATATCCTGATTTTTTTCTGGGATCCCCTCCAGGCACAGCCGCACGATGTGGATGTAAAAGCGTTGCTTCGTATTGCCATAGTCTATAATATTCCGCTTGCCTGCAGCCGGTCATCTGCCGATTTTCTGATAAGTTCTGAACTGCTCGATAAACCGTATGAGCGATACCTTGTTGACTATGGGGCAAGACTAAAGAGTTTAGGTAAAGGAAAATGACTTTAAATGTAAGAAACATCGTTGGCTCTCTCTTTTTGCTGATTATGCTTGCCAGCCTGATCAGATTTTGGCCGCTGGGCGGAGAAGTGAGTTATGGCCCCGGTGTGCTTGCGCCGGATGAGCCGGTTCAGGAGAACATCAGCAATGCCCCGATGTTTATGCATAATGATTATTTTATCACCCCGCTGGCAACCTTCGAGGCCAGTGCCCGCGTTCTTTCCCGGAAAAACTATAGCTGGGGGCGCGAATCCGATCTCTCCCCTGTTGATTTTGCCCTCGGCTGGGGGCGCATGTCCGATGAAGCGGTCTATAACCAGATTCAAATCCGCCAAAACCATCGTTTTTACTACTGGCGTGCCCGGCAATTTCCCATACCGCGCCGGGAGATTGAAATATCCAGCGCAAATATGCACATGATTCCCGCCAACCGAAGTGTTGAACGAGCTATGAAAAGAGTTCGCAAGGGAGATTTGGTAAATTTCAGTGGAAAGCTGGTACGCGCTGAATCGGCCGACGGCTGGCACTGGGTAAGCTCACTCACCCGGACCGATACCGGAAATGGTGCCTGTGAGCTGGTATTTGTGGAGAAGTTTGAGATTGTTGATGTCCGGATTTGATTGGTCACTTTTTGACCGAAAATCCTCTGTCTATTCCAAAATAATCGTATTTGGTATTGAACAGCAGGATACTACCCGAAATAGTGTCTCTGTCTGAGTAGAATAAAAAATTCTTCTTGTGTAGTGCTATTACAAAACTTTCTTGTTAAACAAGTATAGACTTAATCCAGTAAACACTATCGAAAGATATAAAAATGTATCCCATCCAATTCTAAAAACTGATTCTATTGCAAATGCATTTTTTAGTGCATCACTAAAATAGTGTGAGAAGAGCGGCACTAAAAATTGCCGTTGTTCAACTATCACTTCAGAAAATGATGATAAATTACCAGACATAGTTGTCAGAATTTCCAGTCCAAGTGGAGCAATAATCAAATAACCGATAATAAGTGAAACCCTTGAGAAATTATTTTTTGTTAATACAGTAAAAAATATAATTGATGATGTAATAAATAAAGTAAGTGGAACCATGTATAGAAAGTGTTTGAAAAAGCTATTAAATAGAAACAATGTTCCTGTACTAAAAGAAATATATGCGGCTAAAATGATATAATGAATCAGAAAAAAAGTAAGTACTATCACTATCAGAGCAGCCTTAAATTGAAGCAAAACCCACTCTCTTTTCGGTTTTTTAACAAGAATTAAAGATAGATTCTGATTAGAAAAATAAGCACTTATAACCTGAACCATTAGTAAAAAACCAAATATTGAAAAGATCAATCCTTGAAACAAGATCTGCGCAATGAAGTCTTCAGCACTATTTACATCAGAGAACCATAACCCATCAACAATAAGATTTTCATTGTAATCAAAATTAAGCCCTAGTGTTTGATGATAAAGCAGGTATAGTGCCAGCAGACATGTAAAATAGAACAAGCTACTTTTTTTTATATAAGAAAGAATAAAACTACTTATAAATTTCATTGTACGATGCCTGTAATACCAATTTCTCTTTTACTAATAAAAAATCATCACAAAATGTATTTAACTCCATTAACTCATGGGAGGAAATAAGGATGTATCTATCTTTCTTTATATCCATAAGGAGTGATTTCAAACGTTTTCTCTGTTCTTGATCCAAACCTTCAAAAGGCTCATCTAAAATCAATACTTCCGGTTTTCCAAGCAGAGCCATAGCAATGTTTACCCTTTTTTTTGTACCCTTTGATAGCTTATTGTAAGGTAACCCAGCGTAGCTGTCAAGTTGTAAGGCTTCGATCAAATATTTTTGACCGAAGAGTTTTGAATCGTTTTTTTTAACAGTTTTATTCAGAGTTGCTTGTAGTTTCAAGATTTCTGAGCAGGTTTTATTTCCTGTTTCAGAATTCATCTCCGGTGCATATCCAACAAAAAATAGATCCGGTAACAATTGTGTTTTCTGAGGCTCAGAATTAATCATTAATGTACCGGTACCGTTCGGATTTAATCCAAGAATTGTTTTTATCAGTGTTGTTTTTCCGGATCCATTTAGCCCGGTTAAAGCTGTAATTTTCCCATTCTCAATCACGAAATCTGATGACTCAATAATGAAATCTTTCTGCCAATGTGAAGGGTACCATGCAGTAAATCTGAGATATTCAATCATGCAAGTAATTATGAATTTTTAAAAATATACAATATCTACTCTTTCATCTCTTCTTACCAGTCCATATAGTATTCCATTTTGAACAGCAATAAAATCTACTTTTTCAGGCAATTTTCTTGTATATAAATAATCTCCGGATATTGTAAATGCATGAATCCTTTCTGATAAATATTCAGAGTAATCTCCTTCCAGTATCATAATTTCTCCATTTTTACTGTCATAAATTACCTGAGATATCAGGCTAAATTCCGGAGCTTCCATACCGGGTGGCGGAGAAAATTCTGAATCCAGGAAATCAGAAATCTGATCAGGGTAACCGGGAATCTTAAAATTTTTAATCAGTTCTCCATTTATATTGTATATAGAGTTTGAATTAACATAAGCATAAGATTTTAAATACATTCCATCAGTAAGAGGGGTAACAAACCTGATATTTCTGAAATAGAAGTTCCGATGATTTGATCTGCTTATTTGAAAATGAATGTTGGTTGAATTCTCATAATTTCTACCCATTACTTCAAAATTTTTATCATTTTGACTCATTGCTATGTAACTGAATAGGAAAAATTCATCATCAATACTTCTCATATCCAACAATGGATACTCTAAAGAGATGGTTTCCTTAAAATCTAAGTCTTTTGAATAAACATGCACAAACATGTGGCCAATATTGTAAGCATATACCCTGTTTCTTGAAACACAGATCTTAATTGGCTGCAACTCTGCATATTCGCCCGGTCCTTGGCCAAAACGACCAGCGCTTGCAATCAAACTCCCTCTATTATCAAATTTCTTTATACTTCCATCCGCACTGTTAGCTAAATAATAAAAGCCTTCTGAGTCAACTTCAAAAGCAGACGGACTAAATTCTACTGATAACACAACATCAAATGATGTTGTGTTTATCAATAATGGGTCGAACTTTTCTTGTTTTGTACAACTGACAAACAATAGCAGAGTTAGTAATGTTGGATTTATTTTTATTACGTTAATAAACATTATTATATCGGATGTTAACTCCATGCATTATAGATAATTTCGGCCGCCATACACCCTCCTTTTAATACGTAACATCCTGTAGTACATACACCGTTTGCCATTTCTGATGCCGCGGTAGTTCCACCCCAAGCATCATCACAGTATTCCTTACAATCATCAAATAATCCATCACAAGTGGAAGTCGAATCAGATGCCTGTAATAAGTTTACATTTAATATTAAAAAAAAAATACTGTAAGAGTCGTATATATTTTGAATAATCTTGTCATAATAATCACCTTTTAATCGTTGAATTATATCTAATAGTTTAACCCACTATACTTTTTGATGGATGTTCACCACCAATAAAATCACCCCAAAAATTCCCCACAAGAAAAAGTTGTTCCGAATTTGAGCAATCTGTTCCGGATTTGAGAACAAGGTATTTATTTTGTTGCACCACTCAGCCACAATAAATTAATTTTGGTCTCCTCTTTAAGAACTCTCATTTTCAACTTCGTGAAGTTTGTACCATAGTATGCCGATAAAAACATGGATACATTTTTTGCCCGACTAAACCCCGCGTCAACAGATACGCAATAGCAGCTTGACTCCAAGCCTTCTTTTCGAATTAGCCAAACCACTTTTTCATATTTTATTTCCCTGAGAATAATCTTCGGCGGCTTACCATAAACCAATTTCATCGATTTGCAGAGCCATCTTCGCGACACCCCAGCCTCAGATGCCCAGGTTTGTACATCCGGGATATTTGCAATCCGCTCCTCCAAAAGCCGGACTGCCTGTTTACACTTGTACTCAATTAGGGGGTTTACTTTGTTTGTTTGTTTGTTTGTTTGTTTGTTTGTTTATCGCCTTCTCTTTCTTCATACATAGTATTTTCTGATTGCTCGTTGTAGCTGATTTTCAGGTTATAGTTGTATGAACATCTTATATAGTATGAACCGGATTCTGGCAATTCCTTACAGAAATTGAATAAATTTTTTTCAATTGTAAGATGTTTCTAATCAGACTTTTGCGAGTATCATATGGGGAGGCTTGAGATGAACAGACAAACCTACGTCTGCGAGTTTCTATGTAACCATTGGTGGACCTCTGCAAAAACCAATCTTCTTGAACTACTCTTGAAAACAGTTTGTCAATACTCTAGAAATCCTGGATTGCCAGATATTGAGATTTTCTTACTTTAGGGTTTATTTCCGGTAGACATGTTCAATATTTTGCATATTGTGGGTAACCATAATAAAAGCCACCTCTTTTCTCAGTTATATAGAAAAAAGAAATTTATTCTCGGTTTCACGAACCATCACTGAGGTGGATTCCTCCAATAGAAGTAACAGTATTTAAGATTGAGGATTCTTGCATGCACATTCATCTGTTCTTGTCCGTAAGGTATGTTTACACCTTCATCAAGATGAGCATGGTATATCTTTTGGAGGGGTAAACCCAACAGATTTCTCAACTTATTTCTTTTAAGGATTTCGGTATCAGAGTCCATCAGAAGGCACAATTAAAAACAAGAAAAGTGCCTGTTTTTAAGATTGTTTACAGGTATACGGCCTACAACTGTATCCAGTCACCGCCATTTGCGGCCGACTCAAAAATGGCATCCACAACCACCATATCAGCTAAACCTTCTTCTCCCGGTACAATAGGTGGCGTGTTGTTTTTGATGGCAAGCGCATCGTTATCCATCTGCCGCGCCTGCTGATGATTCGGATCTTCCGGCAACTGAGTTCCGCTGCTTGTTTCTCCCTGAACGCCATCATAAGATAAAAATGGCTCCAGCCGGTACCATCCATCTGTACAATCAACCTCAAGATAATTCATAGATTTACCAAAACTGGTTTTACACAATGCTATAAGTCCGCCCGGAAATTCAAGATCAAAATCGGTGTGCTCATCCACATCGGGGAACATATCGGTTCTGTCTGTCCATTGCGTTGCCCTTACTGCCACAGGTTCCAATCCGGACGAATAGCGGGCGGCATTCAGCGGATAGACGCCCATATCGTACATGGCACCGCCACCCATATTTGCAACTGTTCGCCAGACACCCTCCCCAAAATTTCCATTGAATGCCCCTCCGGATCGAATTTCCGTTATCTCACCATACGTTTGCTCCTGCCCGTATTTAATGATGGTTTGAGTGTTGGGTTCGTGCTGCATTCTGTACCCGATGGTCAGTTGCACGCGGTTGGATTTAGTAACGCGTATCATCTCCCGGCATTCTTCAGCATTCATCGCCATCGGTTTTTCGCACCAAACATGTTTGCCCGCTTCAGCCCCTATGATTGAGTACTCAGCATGCATGTGGTTGGGAAGTACGATGTAGACAACGTCGATATCATCGTTATTGGCAAGCTGATACATGTTCCCGTAGTTATATACGTTGCTGTCTTTTATGCCATAACGCTCCTGCCAAACCGGAATTTTTTCGGGTGAACCGGTTACAATCCCGCGAAGTTCACAGTGCTTTGTCTGCAACAAGCCGGGGGCCAGCAGATTGGTACTGTAATTTCCAAGTCCGACCAGAGCAACACCCAGTTTCTCATTTTTTCGGGGTAGAATGATGGATGGAAAACCAAATGATGATACTGCCAGTGCCGATCCTGCCTTTACTAAAAAATCTTTCCGTGTAATAGAATGTGCCATGGTTGTACAGTTTAATTGAGTGGTTACCTCTCAAGGTGCTAAAAAGAAATTAAATTCACATAAAAATTCGCCTATTTAGATTTTACTTAATACGGATAGCTCATGAGCAGCACCATCTGCGAACCTCTGCGAGAACTAATCATAAGCCCCAACAGTTTTCTCGCTGTCGGACGCGAACGAACACGCTGACGAGCGCAGATGAGTAATTCTCAACCATCATCTGCGAACTTCTGCGAAACCCGTCTGCGTACCTCTGCGAGAACCAACCATACAACCCCAACAGTTTTCTCGCAGATCAACGAATGCGCCTATTCCACAATCCGGGTGGCTGATGAGTTGAACATTCCCATCAAATGGCCCGTCATACTGTTTTCATCTACAATGTTTAATGTGATATTCACATTGTGCCCTTCTGCAAAAAAGTAAACCGTAATTGATTCTTCTGTTTCTGCGATACGGTCAAAAGGTATGGTTTCGGTTTCATCTTCTCCGCTAATGTATCCCGCCAGTTGATCTTCATCCCGCTGCAGATTAAAAATCATGGCGGCATCCCCGTTCGGAGTGCCCTGAACCAATACATCCCACTTACCAATGAAGTAATCTTCTCCCGCAGCTTCTGATTGTGCAAATGCAGCTGATGTAATCAATAAAAAAAGAGTTGCCGTTAGTACTGTTCTTAATGTGTTCATTATACGGTCTGTTTATTCGTTTTGATTGGAATTTGACATGAAATATTGTGATGTGATCTTCTGTAGTAACATTTATTTTCGCTACTACTGAAGTCCTCCCGATTTTTCAATATACATACTCTGAATGATTTTAGCTTTTTAGATTCGTACGGAGGTAAGCTTTTGATCATGACACTTTTATAGTGACATGGGTATGGCGAATCATCTGCAATCGAAATTTTAAAAAAGAGCGCAAACAAACTATTTACGCCTTTTAAGTGCCAATCATCACGCTTTTATCACAGATTCGTTTCTTGCAATCAATGCATGCAGCCCAAAATAGAGCAAGAATCCAATCAAGCAGATGATGATTCCGTATATGGTGGTTATGGAGGAGATTTTTAAGCCACTAATCAATATTTCCGGGGAGACTGTCCCTGAAACCTCAATTACGGTGAATGCCTGATATAGGCCCAGAAACTGGCCGAATATCCCAACGATCAACCCGAAAAGTCCAATCTCCTTTACGAGTGCGATGTTTACATTTTGGCTCAATTTAATTCGGTAGATGTAGATGGCTGCAGTTGCAATTACAGCAACCAGAACGATTGTTAGGATGCCCATGAAAAGTGGTCCGCCCATGTAAAATAGTTCAGTCATAATATTTAATTTAGTTTAAATGAAGGTTCATTAGAAATGTATCTTCAGTGACCGGTTGAGGCAATGCAGAATCCCCCGGCAGAGGTGCAGTTCATCGACAAAACCTGCAATTATTCACAATATTCGGGATACTTTCGCAAAAACAGATGCAGACAAGTAAACATCTTCTTTTCTGGATTATCGTCACAATCTTGCTGGTTGCAGGCTTTGGCAGCACGTTTAATGACTATGGCAAATCCTTCTTTTTTGTAACCTTTCTGCTACCGGTAGCTATGGCTACTTCTTACGTATTTAATTACTACCTGGTGCCACAGTTCTTGCTGAAGCAGAAAACAGTGAGGTTTGCACTCTATACGGTCTATACCGTGATTGTCTCTCTCTTTCTTCAAATGGTTGTGATTACACTCTCTTTTGTAATTATTGCCAACTATCAATACAGCGAGATGGATCCGTTGATGTCAAATATTTTTGTTATCGCTTCGGTCATCTATCTGGTGGTTCTTCTAAAGGCTTTTGTTCTCTTGTACAGGAGGGTCGTGAATGGAGAGTTCAGGGTAAAGGAGTTGAAACGCCAAAAAAATGCATTGAAAGAAGATTTCATCACCGTAAGGGCCAACCGTGAAAATCAACAGATCAAACTGAATGATATCATCTACCTTGAAAGCCTTGCAGACTATGTAAATATCCGGAGCACAAAGAGAACGGTTACTACCAGGGAGACCATCAGCTCTTTTGAAAAAACATTGCCGGATTACTTTATCCGTATTCATCGTTCATATATCGTGAACCGAAACTTTATACGCTCTTTTACTACTACATCTGTTCAGCTGAATGAATCTGAACTGCCTGTTAGCCGAACGTTCAAAAAAGAGGCTATGGAGAGGTTGTCGAAAACATAACGGGAAGACAAATACCGGACCTCCTAATCAATTTTAACTCCGTTTTAATCAAAAACTCGATAACACGAATTGTGAATAATCTTTGAAACCCAATGTTTCTGCCCCTACAGTTTTCTCGCTGACGAGCGCGGACGAATTCGCTGACGGGCGCAGATGATTCACAACCAACACCCGTCTGCGTACTTCTGCGAGAACCCATCTGCGAATCTCTGCGAGAACCAACCATTCAGCCCATATGTCTCGCGGACGGAATTTCCTTTCTATCCAATCTGTTTTGTATCATAAAGATGCCAACGCATCAAACAGAACAGTAAACCCGATTGAATCCACACAATGAACCGCCTTGCAAATGAAAAAAGCCCTTATCTCCTCCAGCACAAAAATAATCCGGTGGATTGGTACCCCTGGGGGGATGAAGCCTTCGAAAAAGCAAAGGCTGATGACAAGCCGGTGTTTCTATCCATCGGGTATGCCACTTGCCATTGGTGCCATGTAATGGAGCATGAAAGTTTTGAAGACGAAGAGGTGGCACGGCGAATGAACGAAGTGTTCGTCAGCATCAAAGTAGACCGAGAGGAGAGGCCCGATATCGACCATACGTATATGACCGTATGCCAGATGCTCACCGGTCATGGCGGCTGGCCGCTCACCATAGTGATGACACCCGAAAAAGAGCCTTTCTACGCCGCCACCTACCTGCCCAGGCACTCCCGCCCCAACCGAATCGGGATGATGGAATTTTTACCGGCCATTAATAAAGCATGGGAAACCGATCGTGCCAATGTTCTGCAATCCGTCGAGCGGATTAAAAAAGGTTTTTCTAAAACGCTGGACCTTGGCAAAAGCACCGGTTCACTTGCTGATGATATTACCAATCAAGCACGGCAATCACTGCTCGACAGATTTGATGCCTCAGAGGGTGGGTTTGGTTCTGCCCCGAAATTTCCATCCCCTCACAATCTTTTGTTTCTGTTGAACCGATATCAAACCGATAGTAATCAAAAAGATCTGGACATGGTAAATCTCACCCTCGAGAAGATGCGGCTTGGCGGGTTGTGGGATCATGTTGGGTCTGGGTTTCACCGTTATTCAACGGATCACCGATGGCTGCTCCCCCATTTCGAAAAAATGCTGTACGATCAGGCCATGCTTCTGCTTGCTTTTGCCGAGGGATGGAAAGCAACCAAAAATCCGCTCTTCAAACAAACAGCATTCGAAATTGTGGAGTATGTGGATGGTTGCCTCACATCTCCCGAAGGAGCTTTCTACTCCGCTGAGGATGCCGACAGTGAAGGTGAAGAAGGCAAATTTTATGTTTGGGAATCGGCCGAAATCCAAAACATCCTCAATAAGGAGGATGCCGGTTTATTTCTGGATCTGTTCCGGTTTGAAGAGGGTGGAAACTTCCATGATGAAGCCACCCATCAGAAAACGGGTAAAAATATCCCACACCTGAGAAAACCAGTGCCCGATGATCTGCAAACGGACGTTCAAAAGATTCTCTCAACACTTAAAACAGAACGGGAAAAGCGCGTGCGTCCCCTGCTGGATGATAAAATTTTGACTGATTGGAACGGCTTGATGATCGCAGCTCTT
This sequence comes from Balneolaceae bacterium, assembly GCA_020832415.1. Taxonomy (GTDB): domain Bacteria; phylum Bacteroidota; class Rhodothermia; order Balneolales; family Balneolaceae; genus Rhodohalobacter. The sequence goes on from JAFIES010000070.1 coordinate 12,111, forward strand.
TCAAGGGCTGGTGTGTTGTTTGATGAACCGAAATTGATTCAAAAAGCGGAACGGGCATGGAGCATCATTGAATTGTATTGCCACTCAGATGGCAATCTTTTGCACCGGTTAAAAGATGGTTCAGCTGAGATCACCGGAATGGCCGATGATTATGCATTCTCAGTCTGGGGATTAATTGAGCTTTATAATGCCACATTGAAACCTGAATACCTTGAAACGGCCATTTTAATTCAGAAAACCTTTGATGAGAAATTTTTGGACCCAGATCATGGTGGATATTTCTTTACCGCCTATGATGCAGAAGCACTGCTTGGCCGCCAGAAAGAGATCTATGACGGCGCGATTCCCTCATCAAACTCCGTGGCTGCATTGAATGGAATTCGGTTATTGAGGCTAACTTCCAACCACTCGTTTGAGGAGAAATCACAAGCCCTATTTAATACATTTTCCGAGCAAATTGGCGATTCACCAGCAGGTTATACATTCTCTATGCTTGCTTATGATCTGTTTATTGGGAACTCCACAGAGATTGTAATCACCGCTACAGAGCGGAACAAAAAAACGGAAGAACTTATTGCACTCTGCAGAGAATTGTTAAAACCAGGCTCTGTTCTTCTATTGAAAACAACCGGAAATTCTGATCAATTATCCGCCATTGCACCCTTTTTAAAGCATTATCCCATCAGTGAAAAACCCGCTCTATATGTATGCAGAAATTTTGAGTGCAAAGCCCCGGTATTTTCTGAAGGGGAGCTCAGAGAACTGTTATTGAATTCTTAATTTCTGTTGAACTCTTTAAAATAAAGGGGTAATCTTTAGCGGCTGAATTATCGGAGCATTCAGTATTCATTTCATCAAAAAATCTACCATAACCTTTTTGCAGATATGACAAAAAACGAAAACGGAACTGTAAGCTATTCAGTAGCGAATCACATTGGAACGATTGAATTTTTTCACCCTAAAGGAAATTCACTACCCGGAACAATACTTCGTGAACTGGCATCAACCATTGAAGCCGCTGGGATAGATGAAGAATCTCGGGTACTTGTTTTGAAAAGCAGTGGCGATGGAGCATTTTGTGCCGGTGCATCATTCGAAGAATTGACAGCTATCGAAAATCTGGATGATGGAAAGTCATTTTTTATGGGATTTGCACGTGTTATCAACGCAATGCGAACCTGCCCAAAAATTATTATTTCACGGGTTCATGGGAAAACCGTGGGCGGTGGAATAGGCCTGGTGGCTGCATCTGATTTCAGTGTTGCTCTCGGCACAGCCTCTATAAAACTGAGTGAACTTTCATTGGGAATCGGGCCATTTGTTGTTGGGCCTGCTGTGGGTCGCAAACTCGGTGTTTCTGCATTTTCAACACTTGCACTGGATGCCAAAACATGGTACAGTGCCAATTGGGCTCTTACTCATGGGCTCTACAACAAGGTAACAGGTTCCATTGCCGAACTTGATACAGAAATAAGCCGACTTTCTGCAGATTTAGCTGCCAGCAACCCAGAAGCGTTACGAAATATGAAGGAGATTTTCTGGCAGGCTACCGGCCATTGGAGTGCCACTCTTGAACAACGGGCAGAAATAAGCGGAAAGCTTGTATTATCAGATTATACAAAGGAAACCATCGACAAGTTCAAAGAGAGGAAGTAGTTCAGGCTCCCTGATTTTTTACAGGTGCCGTACTTTTACGAATTACAAGTTTTGGTTCAAGGTTCAGGTGAACTGCATCTTTTTCCCTGTTATTAATAGAATCAATCAGCAGTTGCGCTGCTTTTTCCCCTTTGCCATAAGTAGGTTGCGCCACAGTTGTTAATGGTGGTATCAAATATCTTGAGATGGGCAGTCCATCGAATCCAACTACAGAGAATTTATCAGGAACCGTGATTTTATTTTCATACAAGGCCAGAAGTGCACCCATGGCTATGGTATCACTTGCACAAAATAGTGCCGTCATTTCAGGATATTTCTTTATCCACCTGTTCATGGTTCGGTAGCCATCTCGCTGCGAATAGCTACCTACAGAAATCGATTCTTCGTTTGTTGGGAGGCCGGCATCTTCAAAGGCAGCTTTGAACCCTTTTATTCTGTGCTCTGTCTCCTGAACGTTTTGATCTCCAAAAATTCCGCCGACCTGTTTGTGGCCAAGTTCGATCAGATGTTTTGCGGCTTTGTAGGCACCATCATAATTGTTCACATCAACTGAACAGATTTCCGGATATGCGGGATTGTGCCCCACCAATACAATAGGAATCTCTTTTTCTGCCAGTTTTTTTACTGTAAAATCAGTTACCTCTTCATTCAGGCAGATTACACCATCCAGGTGATGTTCATTCAGCAGGTATTGATGCAGCTCATCGGCCATTGTTGAGGAGTAAAAAGAGAAATGGACGTAATACCCACGGCGAATGCACTCCTCAAATATTCCAAGATAGAGAAGTGACCAGTACCCATTTCCAAGGCTCTCTTCCCCAATACGGCTGGTTAACACCCCAATTTGATACGTACTTCGGGTTGCCAGGCTCCTTGCTACAGAATTTGGCCTGTAGTTGTACTTCTCAACAACTTCCATAACCCGCTGCCTTGCCTCTTCACTTACATTCGGGTGATTGTTTATTACCCTTGATACAACCGAACGCGATACATGCGCAAGTTTTGCAACTTTATCGATGTTTAATCTATCCATATCAGTTCCGGCATATTTTTAGTACAAAAATACATTCAATATGATTAAACAACAGAGCTTTATGAATAAAATTGCAAGATTAGTTGTTTGTGATGGGTACTGTAACGGTTCGACCCTTTCGGCCATTACTATTAAATATGGCTGCTTTCACTGTCTGAGAATCTCCGATATTTACAGGACCTTCGTAAAGTGGTGAATCCAGATCAGGTTCTTCTCCATCAAGTGTAAAGCGAATATCGAGGCCGGGAAACGGACTATTTGCCAGAACCTCACCATTGCGGACAACTACGCCCGGGGTTGGGATTCTGTAATTAATCGTACTGTAGAGAGCATCAAGCCGGCTCAGTTCAATCTGTCCGATTCGGTTGGCAAACTCATTCCAGGCTTCATCCCTTGCAGCCCACATATCATCACTATTTTCATGTACTGCCCATTCAGCATCACCTACCCAGGCTCTTTCGGCCAAACCAAGCAATCTGGGATAGATCATGTAATCCATTCTACCCGGTTGATTTACGGTTTCGGTCCATAGTTGCCCTTGTAAACCAAGTATATTTTCCCGCCCCTGATCGGTCAGGCGAATGGCATCATCAAAATAGTCGTGTGCAATTGGATTGCCGTAACTATCCGTTCTGGCATTTCGATAAAGATCTGTCGGTATGAATGAGTAAGGTTCTTTTGTATCGAACATAGCAGCCCAGTAGAACCCGGGTTCCTCCCAGTGCTTGTTGTACGCAAAATCGAAATAGAAATTTGATGCGTGCGACATGATGATTTCATACCCCATATTGGCAAGTGTGTAGGCATAATCTTCGGTTCCGCTTCCCCAGATATTCGACCAAATGTGAGGAATCATGGTACCGGCATAGTCGGGGTTGGGAGTTTTTGCTTCGCCATGCGGTTCACCCATAAAAGCGATCTCTTCCCAGCCGGCCATTTGCAAATCACGGTCAGCAAGCATGTCGCGCAGTTTTCCGAAAAAATGAACCTGAAGTCCTTGTGTATCATCAATGTCATGCTCGGCCATATATGCTTCGCACGCCGGCGAGCCTTGCCAAACTCCTGCAGGAACTTCATCCCCACCGATGTGAATGGTATTGAGCGGTGCCCCTGCTAGCTGATGCATTGCAATAACTTCATCAATCACCAAATCAAGGAATCGAAAGGTAGACTCCGTACAGACGTTGATTACGTTATCATTAAAATTTTGAATGGAAAGATATTCCGACTGGTCATCAACATCGTCCAACCTGTAGTAGTTTGCAGCCTCTTCATCACCGGCCCGGCTGAGTCTTTCCGCCCTGGCCTTCATCGCAACAATGGCAGCTCGTGCGTGGCCCGGCACATCAATTTCGGGGATTACTTCAATATGGCGATCTGTTGCAAAACGGAGAATTTCAATGTATTGATCGCGCGTATACCAACCGCTGCCAAAAGAGTCACCCACTGTGGGATCGGGCCCTGAACCGTAGGATGGAATCAGATAATTCTCTTCCGTTTCTGTATGGCCTCGTCGGCCTCCAATTTCGGTGAGTTCGGGCAGCTGTTCAATCTCCAGTCTCCACCCCTCATCATCTGTAAGATGAAAATGGAATTTATTCATCTTATACATCGCCATGATATCCAGTAGTTGCGTTACACTCGACATTGGCTGGAAATTACGCGATACATCGAGGTGCATCCCGCGATATCCGTAAGCAGGTTCGTCTTCAACTTTAGCAGCTTTAATTTTTATGTCATCGGGATTTTCGAACTCAATTAATGCCCTTGCTGTTTGAATGCCATAAAAAATTCCGGGTCTGTCGGCGGCAGTAATTTGAATTAAACCCGGTGAAATATCGAGCTGATACGCTTCACTATTGGCCGTCTCAGAGATTTCCATATCCAGAATAATTACGTTCCCTTCCGGATCTGTATCCATACCCAAAAACCGGGTTGACGCTGCTACTCCGCCAATTGCATTCAAATAATCGGCCAACATATCAGCCTCATGGCTTAAGCTTTCATGATGATAGATTACATGGCTGCCGTTAAGCTGATAATATCCCTCTCCTGCCTCAAAAGATACCGGTGTTGGTGTTACCCTGCTAACCTGGTTCGGTTGGAGAAGTGAGAGTGCCTCATTCTTTGTGAAATCACTTTCAGGTGCGGGAACTTCCACCAAATCACCTTCTGATCGATTCTTCTGTTCTGTTCTCACGAAAGGTTCAATATTCACACTATCCACATTTTTGATCAGGCCATCATCAAAAACAAAATAAAACCCTTGTGGTGCATCACTTGCTTTGATCGAAAAAAACCTCCCTGAATACTCAATTTTTCTGCTATCACCCGGTGCAATTGTACGGAAATCATCTGTAGGTGTAAGTTTGAAGAAATCGCCATTGATGTGTTCCAATTCAAGTTCAGGCAGAAAACTATCAGCTATCGGCGGACGAATAGAATTAAAGAAGAGAGACCAGCCGCTTTCAGAAAGAGTAACATCCGATTGATTGTGAATGGTTAAAGTCGCACTGAATGTATTTTCCGGCTCAAAATTGGAGATAAGCTCCCAATCCATAGTGATGCCGGATGATTCCGCTGCGATCCGATATGAGCCTAGGTCAGATTCTGATTCTTCACTGCTGCAGGAGATCATCAAAAAAGCCACTAATAAAAGCAGTGGTGTTAAAAAAAGTAGATTTTTCATAGCTGGAAATTGAATTGAATGGCCTGATTTCTTTAAGATACGGCTGTTAGATGGTTTCTTCACGAACTTCATCAAGTTTAAACCACATAAAAGCTGCTGCGCCTAAAATTGCAGACTTTTTATTGCTGATTTCAGAAACCTTCACTCTTACTGAACCCTTATAAATATTGAGCAGGTTTTGTTCGAGGTGATTTTTTGTTGGATTCAGAATTAAATCACCGGCTCTGGAAAGGCCGCCGGTTAGTACAATTAATTCGGGGTTTAGAATAGCAACGGTATCAGCGAGGCTTTTGCCCAGAATTTCACCTGTTTTCTCAAAGGCCCTTATTGAAATTTCATCGCCTGCTAATGCCGCTTTGGTAATCATTTTTGCAGTAAGCCCTCCATTTTTACTCTTCTCGAGAAATGGATGATTCGTGTCTTTTTCAAATGAGTCAAGTACTGTGCGTACTATACCTGTTGCTGAAGCATACGTTTCCAGGCAGCCTTTTTTCCCACATCCGCACTGCCTGCCATTTGGCACTGCATTTGTATGCCCAAGTTCGCCGGCATGTCCATTTGCGCCAAGAAGCAGACGACCATCTGTAACAATACCGCTGCCCAGGCCGGTACCAAGTGTTATACAGATGAAGTTCTTTACACCCTTTGCAACTCCATAAAGCATTTCTCCTATGGCAGCAGCGTTAGCATCGTTCGAGATAACAGCAGGAACCTGGAAATGGTTTTCTAATATTTCACGTACAGGCAGGTTTCCGGGCCATCCAAGGTTTGAGGCATCTTCAATTGTACCGTTCTTATAGCTTCCTGTTGGTGCTCCTATTCCCAAGCCAACCAGCGAGACTGTTGTTGGAGTGTTGTTGAGCATTTCTGAAATTTCACGTTTCAGATTAATAAAGAATGCGTCGAATCCTTCAGCGGCATTTGTAGGCATCGAATGAAAAGCTACAATATCCCCTTCCCTGCTCACAAGGCCAATCTTGGTTTCTGTGCCGCCAATATCTATCCCCGCTGTTACAATCATCTTCAGAAATTATCTCTTATGCATGTAAGAAATTCTAATTAATTTGCTATTAGTTTAAAGTGAGTTCGATCTAAGAATGAACAATTTGACTGAACCCGTCATATTGAGCGCATCCCGATGCAGTTCAATCGGGATGCGCTCTAACTGATGATTCTTATAAATGTTATATCGAACTCACGTTATTTTAATGTTCAAAAGAGGTTTATTCAAAATTACGATTATAATTTTAATTACAAACCCGGTTCGGTTTAATTTGATTTTTGGAACCGATTCCAATCCATAATTTTCTGCCTTTAATCGTTATATTTTAGAACCATCAGAAAAATCATAACTAACCACCTGCCAACAGCTCAACTCAATTCCATGGATACATTAAAACAAAAAATCAAGGCCATCGACAAACGGCTAACCTACTACGAAAAAATTCCAACCGTTATATATCCGGAAAGTACAGATGCAGCAAAAGCTATAGCAGTTCAAATAGCCGATCTTATCAAAGAAAAAGCGAGCAGAGGAGAGAACGCTGTTTTGGGATTAGCAACAGGATCCACACCCGTTGGCATTTATGATGAACTTGTAAGAATGCATCGGGAAGATGGGCTCAGTTTCAAAAATGTTGTAACATTCAATCTGGATGAATATTTCCCCATGGAGCCGAATTCACTGCAAAGCTATGTTCGGTTTATGAATGAACATCTTTTTGATTTCATCGATATCCCAAAAGATCAGGTTCACATACCGGATGGCTCTGTTGCTGAGGTGGAAGTGAATGATTTTTGCACGGAATATGAGAAAAAAATAGAGGATGCCGGAGGCATTGACATTCAGCTGCTGGGTATTGGCCGCACAGGGCATATTGGCTTTAACGAACCGGGATCTCGTCCCGATTCTGAAACTCGCCTTATCACTCTTGATAAAATCACCCGGAAAGATGCCGCAAGTGACTTTTTTGGTGAAGAGTATGTGCCTCGCCGTGCCATAACAATGGGTGTTGGTACAATTCTTAAAGCGCGCCAGATTATTCTGATGGCCTGGGGTGAGGGTAAAGCCAAAATAATCCGCGAAACTGTTGAAGGCGAAATTAAAGAGAGCATACCGGCTACATACCTTCAGAACCATGATAATACAGCTATCGTACTGGATGAGGCCGCATCCGAAAAACTGATGCGTATCAATACTCCATGGTTGCTAACCAATTGTGAGTGGGATGATAAACTGACCCGGAAAGCTGTGGTTTGGCTCTGCCAGAAACTCGACAAACCAATTTTAAAGCTGACCGACGAGAATTACAATGAGAACGGTATGGCCGATCTGATTACAACCCGGGGACCGGCCTACAACATTAATATCAGAATTTTCAACGAACTTCAGCACACCATAACGGGATGGCCGGGTGGTAAACCAAACGCTGATGACAGCAATCGGCCGGAACGAAAATCCCCCTTTCCAAAACGCGCGCTCATTTTCAGTCCTCATCCAGATGATGATGTAATCTCGATGGGAGGAACCCTGATTCGCCTGGCCGATCATGATCATGAAGTTCACATCGCGTATCAAACATCCGGTAATATCGCTGTGTTTGATGATGATGTGGTACGCTTCGCCGATTTTGTAATCGATTATTCTGAAGCATTTGGAATGAAAGAGCGTACAGCAGAAAACCTGTTCCGAAAAGTGAATGAATTCCTCGCAAACAAGCAACCCGGTCAGGTTGATTCCCCTGAAGTGAAAAAAATTAAAGGATTAATCCGACGCGGAGAAGCCAAAGCGGGCGGGCGATACTGTGGAGTGCCTGATGAAAACATGCACTTTATGGAGATGCCGTTTTATGAGACGGGCCGGGTAAAGAAAAATCCTATCTCTGATGAGGATGTGCAGATAACTGTAGACCTGCTTCGAAAAATCAAACCTCACCAGGTATATGCCGCCGGTGATCTTTCTGATCCGCACGGCACACACAGGGTTTGCCTCACTGCAATTTTCAAAGCACTTGAAGTGGTAAAAAATGATGAATGGGCAAAAGATTGCTGGGTGTGGCTCTATCGCGGTGCCTGGCAAGAGTGGGATGTTAATGAGATTGAAATGGCTGTTCCGTTAAGCCCCGAAGAGCTGAATCGCAAACGCCGTGCAATCTTCAAGCATCAATCCCAAAAAGACCGCCCGCTTTTCCCCGGTTCAGACGCTCGGGAATTTTGGCAGCGATCAGAAGATCGAAACCGTGGTACAGCAGAAACCTACGATGCTCTTGGTCTTGCAGAATACGAGGCCATAGAGGGCTTTGTTCGATACCACTTTTGATACATCACGTGACATGAAAGAGAAATGGTACTTCCTCAGGGTTGTGCCATTTTTTCTGCCGTTATCTAACGAATTCACGTTAATTAATGATTGGACGCAAACATCTTGTTCTTGCAATTTTTTGCAAAGCCACTCCTCTACTAATAAATAATGAGCTTTTTTAACTGGATTTATTCTCTATTTCTTCGTCCAGAAGCACAGGATTCTCTATCATCTCATCCTTCGGTTCGCGTACCATAAACCAGCTTATTGCTGATAATGCTACGGTTGCGGAACAGATAATCAGCAGTATGGACTTGTCGGGCACAGCTTCAACAACTTCACCTATTGCAAAACTGGAAACCAGCTGCGGCAATACTACCGAAAGGTTAAATAATCCCATATAAAGGCCCATCTGATTCTGTGCAACCTTCTGGCTCATAATCGCAAATGGCAAACTGATGATGGATGCCCAGCCAATCCCTACAATCATCATTAAAATGTAGATCACATTGGGACTATTGCCCATAAAAACAATGGCTGCATAACCTGCCGCCATAATAACAAGCGACCATGCATGAGTTCGAACCCGCCCGAAACGATTGGCCAGAGGCTCAAGCAGCAGTACGGGAATAATCGCAGCTATCAAATTGAGTGAGAAAAAGCTCCAGTTTACAACAGTGCCAATTTCATCGCCGGATAAATCCGGAATCTGAAATTCAACAAAAGCAAAAAAGTAGATAAACATGCTCTGTACCCCAATCCAGGAAAAAGAGTGTGCAGCCAGCACTTTTTGAAAACCGATCTTACCGGCTTCTTCCCTCGATTTACCCTCCTCTTTTTGTATGAGTGCGTGGGCTACAAGAAGAATGGTGACAATGAGTGCAAAAATTTCAAAGTAGTAGCCCGGAAACTCAAAATCGCTGAGGCGCTTGATAATGGCGTAAATGCCATACATCAGAAAACCCCAAAGCGGCCGAATATTCATCAAAACGTCTGAAAAAGATGCATACCTGTGTGGCAATGGATCCACACCTGAGTCAGTAATAGACTTAGTGATGTCATCTTCATCTTCGCCATATCGCCCCAGATATTTCGGCTCTTTTATAAAAAACGGTGGCAGTACAGAAAAGAGCAAAACAATTACAGCGCCACTATAAATCAGGAAAATATTCCCCATTGTAGCGCCAACGAAATACGAGAGCACCCCAAAACTTCCTGAAATGGTTTGCATCCACGTGTAACCTTTGGTCCGTGCCCGGCCTTCCGGAGTAACATCAGCAATGATAGATCGGGTAGGATTAAACGAGACGTTGATGGATAAATCCAGCACCATGGAGATTACAATGGCTATACCGAGAATAGCTTCAATACCCAGGCCCTCCTGGATGATGCCAATATTGGGTAGGGCCAGCAGCATCAGCGAGGCTAATGTGCCGCCAATCAAGATAAAAATCCTGCGGCGGCCATTCATCACCCATACATTATCACTGATAATCCCGATAATAACCTGCCCCAGGATCCCGGCAATAGGTCCGGTTGCCCATACTAAACCAATATCACTTATGGAGAGACCATATTGATAGGTGAGCAGCCAGCTAAGTGCGGCAATTTGAATAGAAAGCCCCAGCCCCATCGCAGTAGCGGGAAGCGCAAGAAGTGCGTAAAATGAGTTTGATAATCTTTTCTGGATGTTCAGCATAGAAAATTCCGCAGATGTTAATATTCAAAATCTTAATCGCCGCCCCGTAGAACCATTTTCAGGATTGCAGCCGTAAAACGTAATGTATTAAATAAGCTTCAATTTATTGATTTTTTTGAATTCTTCCCGCGATCGATTTGCATGGCAAAGAAATTTCTGTTCGATGATAAATGAACCGGAATTGCTATTTTACAATTGGTTCTATAGATTGAAAGCGTTCCCAAGAATCAAGAAAGTTTTCAGGTTGGATCAGCCCGTTCCCAAATATTACAAGATTTACGAAAAGCTCCTCAAGCAGATCCGACAGGGTAAATACAGTGAAAATAATTTATTTCCGAGTGATACCGAACTCGTTAAAAAATTTCGGGTTAGCCGTGGAACTGTCAGAGAGGCCATCAAATTACTTTTCCAGCAAGGATACCTTGTACGGGAACAGGGAAAAGGTACTTTTGTTACCTATAAAAAAATTCAGCAAGATCCCGACAGGCTTATTGGCTTCACGCAGCTCATGCGTCAGCATAATATCAGGCCAACTGCACGCATCATCGAAAAAAAGATTATCGCTGCACCGGCGCACATAGGGCATATCATGAACCTTCAAAGCGATGAAAAAGTGGTTCGTCTTGTTCGTTTACGATTTGGTGACGAACAGCCTTTAATTATTGAGCGATCGTTTTATTCGTACGATCTATTTGAACCTGTTTATAACATGGATCTCGACAACAACTCCATCTACGAACTTTTGTACGAGTTTACAGATACCCGCCTTGGAGATGCGAACCAACGAATTGAAGCAATAAGTGCTGGCCAGCAGGAACAGGAGCTACTCGAAATCGAACTGGGCACTCCACTACTTTTAATCAAACGGCTGATCAACACAGAAAACGGTGATGTTTTCCAATACTCGGAAGATGTGTACAGAAGTGACCGGATCAATTTCTACACAAAAACGGTTCCATATAACAAGGAAATTGATCAGTATACGCTCCCGCTTGAACTGGAAGATCATAATATATTTTAGAACTTCATTTTCAGACGAATAATTGGGTTTATTTTGTGACTATGTTGATATTCTCATTGAAGAAACAAATTATAATCTGAAAAGAAATTTAAAAAACGCTTCACTTATTTGATTTTGTGGAAGCGGTTTTTCAAATTAATTGTCTATACAACTATACATTCGCTAACCGGCAACAAAGGAGAACAGAAAAATGGCCAATCAATATATTCTCGCGCTCGATCAGGGAACTACCAGTTCCCGTGCAATCGTATTTGATAAAAAAGGAGAAATAAAATCAACTGCTCAGAAAGAGTTTAAACAGATCTATCCAAAAGCCGGATGGGTTGAGCACGATGGCAATGAAATCTGGTCTACCCAGGCAGGTGTGGCTGCCGAAGCGATTACCAGTGCCGGTTTAAATGGCAGTAATATTGCTGCCATAGGTATCACCAATCAGCGTGAAACAACCCTTATATGGGATCGGAAAACAGGCAAACCCGTCTATAATGCCATCGTTTGGCAAGACAGACGAACTTCTGATTACTGTGACCAGCTAAAAAGCGAAGGTCTTGCAGAGAAATTCAGAGAAAAAACCGGGCTTATTCTCGACTCCTACTTCTCAGGTACGAAGATTAAGTGGATACTTGATCATGTAGAGGGAGTTCGTGAACGGGCAGAGAATGGAGAGCTGGCGTTCGGCACGATGGATACATGGCTTATCTGGAATTTTACCCGTGGTGAAACTCATGTAACAGATGTTACCAATGCATCCCGCACGATGATTTATAATATCCATGAAATGAAATGGGATGACGAACTGCTCGAAATTCTCAATATCCCAAAAAGCTTGCTGCCGGAGGTAAAACAGTCCAGCGAGGTATATGGAAAAACAAAAACAACCCTTTTTGCAACTGAAGTACCCATTGCGGGTATTGCAGGTGACCAGCAAGCTGCTCTTTTCGGGCAGCGCTGCATCGAATCTGGCATGGTGAAAAATACATATGGAACCGGCTGTTTTATGATGATGAATACCGGTGAGGAACCAATTAAATCTGACAATAATCTGCTTACAACAATTGCCTGGCAAGTGAATGGGAAAGTGGAATATGCACTTGAAGGAAGTATTTTCATTGCCGGAGCTGTGGTACAATGGCTGCGGGACGAACTGGGCATCATTCGAAAATCATCGGATGTAGAAAAGCTTGCTGCCACAGTTGAAGATAACGATGGTGTTTACCTCGTACCTGCTTTTGCAGGCCTTGGCGCACCACACTGGGATCAGCATGCAAGAGGCACAATGGTTGGCCTTACACGTGGATCTAATGCGGGCCATATCGCCCGGGCTGCACTGGAAGGCATTGCTTACCAGGCACTTGATGTTCTAAAGTCGATGGAAGCAGATTCAGGAATCGATATCAAAGAACTTCGTGTTGATGGTGGTGCAACGGCAAACAATCTTTTGATGCAGTTCCAGTCTGATATCTTACAGGCGCCTGTTATTCGTCCCAAAACATTGGAAACAACCGCGCTTGGTGCTGCATATCTTGCCGGACTTGCTGTAGGGTACTGGAAAGATCACGATGAAATTAATGATCAGTGGCAGGTAGACAGAAGATTCGAGCCAGAGATGGAAGTAAAAGAGTCTGACAAACTCATAAAAGGCTGGGCAAAAGCATTGAAGGCAGCCAAAGCGTGGTCAGAACGATAATATTTTTAATTCACACTCATTATGCTGAACAGAAATAAAATGATTGAGTCGGTTAAAAATAAATCCGGCTATTTTGATGTAGTAATTATTGGAGGAGGGGCAACCGGATTGGGTGTTGCAGTAGATTCTGCAACCAGAGGATATAGTACATTATTACTTGAGCAGAGTGACTTTTCCAAGGGAACTTCGAGCCGCTCCACCAAACTTGTTCATGGTGGTGTGCGTTATTTGCAGCAGGGAAATGTAGCCCTTGTGCTCGAAGCTCTTCGTGAACGGGGGCTCCTTATCCAAAATGCGCCGCATCTTGTCCACAATCAATCGTTCATAGTACCAAATTATGATTGGTGGGAAGGGCCTTTCTATGGTGTTGGTATGAAAGTTTATGATATGCTTGCAGGTAAACTCGGGCTGGGACCATCAAAAAACCTATCCCTTAAAAAGACGATTGAACGCCTCCCAACACTCGAGCAAAGAGGCCTCCGGGGAGGTGTGATTTATTACGACGGACAGTTCGATGATTCCCGTCTGGCCATAAATCTTGTTCAAACTGCCGCTGAAAATGGCGCTTCACTGATTAATTATCTGAGGGTTACCGGACTAAAAAAATCGAATGAAATGGTGGACGGTGTTCATGTTGAGGATCAGCTTACAGGTACTAAATTCGATATCAATGCGCGTGTGGTAATAAACGCAACCGGTGTGTTTACTGATAATGTACTAAAGATGGACAATCCGGAATCCAAACCGATAATTGCACCAAGCCAGGGAATTCATCTTGTTCTTGATAAAGAATTTTCACCCGGTGAAAGTGCCATTATGGTTCCCCATACGGATGATGGACGCGTTCTTTTTGCTGTTCCATGGAATGGAAAAATAGTACTTGGAACTACAGATACCCCGGTTGATGGAGCTTCTCTGGAGCCAAAACCGATGGAAGAAGAGATTGAATTTTTACTGAAGCATGCATCACAGTATCTCACCGGAAATCCTACCAGAAAAGACGTTCGCAGTGTATTTGCCGGATTACGCCCGCTGGTTAAAGCTGGTGATGGAAAGAACACCGCTTCACTTTCAAGGGATCATACACTCATGATTTCAGACTCAGGCCTTGTAACCATTACGGGTGGTAAATGGACAACCTACAGGAAAATGGCCCAGGATACGATTGATCAGGCGGCAACTGTTGCAGGACTAAACATTAAAGAGTGTGTAACAGAGAATCTGCGAATCCATGGCTGGTTGAAAAATGTGGATAAGAGTGATCCGCTGCATCATTATGGATCAGATAGAGTGGAAATCTACAAGATGATCAAAGAGAATCCTGAACTTGGAGAAAAGCTTCATGAACGCCTTCCTTATCTTAAAGCTGAAGTGATTTGGAGTGTTCGAAATGAGATGGCTATGACGGCAGAAGATGTGCTCTCCCGAAGAACACGCGCGCTGCTACTCGATGCCAAAGCAAGTGTAGAGATGGCTCCCGAAGTAATTAAATTGATGGCCCGGGAATTGGGTGAAGGAAAGAGCTGGCGCGAAAAGCAGCTGAATGATTACAACGAGATTGCTAAATCGTATATATTAGCTGATTAAAAGCTTATTAAGTTCTGGCAAATTTTCCCTCGGTTCAGCTGATACTATGTTTACAACACTTTTTGAGTAACTGAAATGAGAGTATCGGATGTATTTGCGTTATAAATTATGTCGGGATTAACACATCATGTACACAAATGAAGATGTTTTAAATGACTTGAAAGCAATAGCTGACCCTGAAATTGCCGAACACAGCAAGAGATATTTCAAAGCAGGACCGGGCGAATATGGTGAGGGAGATCAGTTTCTTGGAATTCGGGTACCGGATCAACGCAAAATCGCAAAAAAATATCGCGAGCTGGACCTTCACTCTGTAGAAAAATTAATAACATCTGAATTTCACGAAGTTCGATTAACGGCACTTTTTATTCTTGTAAACAAATACAAAAAAGCTTCAGAAAAACATCGGGAAGAGATCTTCGGTTTTTATTTGGATCATCTTGATTATGTAAATAACTGGGACCTTGTAGATTCGTCCGCTAAATATATTGCAGGGCATTTTCTTTTTGAAAAAGACCGATCTATAATCTACAAGCTGGCTGATGACGAAAGCTTATGGAAACGGCGTATTGCTGTATTAACCACTTCGTACTTTATTGATCAGAATGATTATTCAACAACACTTGAATTGTGTGAGAAATTAATTTCGGATGAGGAAGATCTGATTCATAAAGCAACAGGCTGGATGCTGCGGGAGATTGGGAATAACGACAAAGCTACACTTACCGATTTTTTGAACAAACATTACAAAACCATGCCGCGAACGATGCTGAGATATGCGATTGAGAAATTTCCTAAAGAGGAGAGGGAAATATATTTGGTAAAATGATGTTGGGTTTTAGGCTGTAGTTCTTCATGATTAAGATATAATCGGTAACAAGAACCAAAAACCTCACACCACACCGCTAAAATACCATTAACTCCTCAATCGAGTCCGCTATCTGTTTAGAACCAGGCAATACACTGTTCATCAACCCCACATTGTAGGGAACCGGTAAATCTGGCATTGTTAAGCACTTCACCGGAGCATCGAGATATCGAAAGAGTTCATCTGAAACACGTGCACTAATTTCAGCGCCAAAACCGGCTGTAGAGGTATCTTCATGCACAATCAGGCAGCGGCTGGTCTTTTTCACAGATTCAAAAACCATCTCTTTATCCCAAGGCATAATACTACGAAGATCGATCACTTCAACTGATGCATCACTCTGTTCCGCTGCTTCTTCTGCCCTTTCGCACATTGCGCCCCAGGTTACAATGGTTACATCACTCCCTTCTTTCAGTAATTTCGCTTTGCCAAATGGTACAACAAATTGATCACCGGGGTACGGCCTTCGTGCATATTTAGAATCCAGCAAGTTTCTGTGCTCAAAAAAAATGGTGGGATCATTGCTTCGAAGTGCAGACCGCAACAAGCCGGTTGCATCCTCAGCATTCGATGGATAGGCAACCTGCCAGCCAATCATCCGGGCAAAAAATACCTCGTTTGATTCACTATGCCATGGATCGCCGCATTTTGCAAAACCTCCTGGCATTCGAACCACCATTGGTGCCGCAAATTTATTCGCTGTCCGCCAGCGGATAGTTCCCGTATTTTTAAGCTGTTCAGTTGCAGGATCGGCATATTTTCTGAACTGAATCTCTGCAACCGGCATAAACCCTCCATAGGCCAAGCCAACCGACCTGCCAATGATTCCCTCTTCCGAAAGGCTGGTATCAAAAACACGATGTTGACCAAATTTGCTTTGAAGGCCCATTGTGGCAGCGTGAACACCTCCTTTCGCACCCACATCCTCTCCAAATACAAGTATTTTGTCGTTTATCTCAAGTTCACAATCCAGAGTTCTTCGAACGGCCTCAACAATATTGATCCGCTGTTTCTCGGGTTCAGGTTTGGATACAGATTCAGGTGGTTTGTAACCCTCGGCAAAGAGTCCGCCTACCAGCTGTATCTCATCATAACCATTGAAAAAGGTACTCTTTAATGTTGATTTATCCGGGTCTTCCCGATTCCAGGCATCTTCTGCAGCTTTTTTTGCTCGCTTCTCATTAGATTCCTGAAGTTCAGCCCACTCTTTTGCAGAGATGATTTTTGGAACCATATAGTTTTTCAGCTTGCTGAACGGATCATTTTTCAATTCCTCTTTGAGCTGTTTCTCGTTTTTATATGCCTGATTATCCTGATACGAATGGCCGGTTAACCTCGGAACTGTAAGTCGAATCAATGCGGGCCCTTTCCTGCTGCGAACATATTCTGTTGATTGGGAAATCAAATCAAGCGACTCTTCCGGTGATGTTCCATCACCACTATAAATCCGAAGGTTTTTGAATGATCGGAGGTTGTTGGCAATGTTACCGCCCGGTGTTTGTAAATCACTGGTTACAGAAATTCCATAACCGTTGTCTTCTATGAAGAATAGTACCGGTAAATGCAGTGTAGTTGCCATGGTTAGTGCCGACCAAAAACCATTTGTTGCAACCGATCCGTCACCACCTAAAATTACGGATATCGCACCATCATAATCGTTATCCCCCATGTGTTTCAATCTGTGTTCAATTGCCTGAGCATAACCCACTGCCGGTGTATACTGTGAGCCCACATCACCTGCCATAGGCAACACTTTCGGGCTGTTTTTTCCCGGCAGATTACAAACTACCCCGATGTCGCGTCCATCGCTGTATCCACCCGATTTTGCCATATCTGAAGCAAATGCATCCTCAGGTGACAAGCCAAGTGTCAGCATCAACGGTCTGGATCTGTAGTAGGCACTGGCCGCATCTTTTGGATTGGTTAAATGCATACCCAGCAGAATCTGGGCCACCTCATGACCTTTTGCTGAAAACTGGTACAGTACTTTTTTATCCGGTACAAGTTCGTTCTCTTCGATGTTATCAATTGCCCGGGATAACATCATGAGGTCTGCTACTCTTTTCCAGTCAAAACTATTTTTTGCCGATTTTTTTTTGGCCATTCTTATCAATAAAACGTTAGCTGTAGATTTCTTCTGTGATAGTTAAAAAACTTCTTTCAAAATGCTCCATCTCTTCCTCTGTACCTATTGTGATTCTTATACAATGAGGCAGGCCAAAAGCCTGTGTTCTTCTTAGTATTACTCCTTGTTCCAGCATGGCTTGAGATATTTTCGCGGCAGATTCAGCATCATTGCAAACCATTAAAACCGAATTAGAAATAGATTTTACGTACTCAATATCATTCTCATCAAAAAACGTGTAGAGCCTTTCACGGCCTTCGGTTACTCTTTGCACGCTTTTCTTTATGAACTCAGTATCATCCAGGGCAACAAATGCAGCTGCCTGTGCCAGTGTTGTTGGCTCAAATGTGAGCCGGGTTTTCGACATTTGTGTGATTAACTCAGCATCTGCAATTCCATACCCCACTCTCAGCCCTGCCAAACCAAATGCCTTTGAAAATGTGCGCAATAGTATCACATTCTTTTTTCTGTAATCAAGTGCACTTGGATAATCATCGATATCTTTTGCATACTCAAAATAGGCTTCATCAGCAATCAGAAGAACATCATCGGGCAGATTATCAATAAGATACTTGTATTCCGATTTGGTTAAATAGGTACCTGTAGGGTTATTGGGATTGGCAATGTAAACCAACTTTGCATCTGCTTTTATTGCTTTTAAAATTCCGTCAATATCAAATTTAAAGGTTTTTGTGACAGGAATTTTTTCAACATGAACCCCTCTTACACCAGCCTGAACAAAGAACCCTACAAATGTAGCATCTGCCGTTATTGCGTATTCGCCTTGTTTAAATAGTGTTCTGCAAATTACAGAAATCAAACTTTCTGATCCAGCTGTTATCAGTATTTCCTCTTCATTAACTCCATTGAGAAGTGCCAGTTTTTTTCTCAGTTTTTGAGAAACCGGATCAGGATAATCCTGAATATATTCCATCGCATCTGTAATGGCGTTCTTTACCAGCGGACTGTAACCAAGCCTGTTTTCGTTTGATGCGAGCTTCGAAATTCTTGGAGGTTTATAAGCCTCCATTACTTCCGCAATGGTTTTTCCCGCGACATACGGTCTTAACTGACTGATATTTTCCGGTATAATTTCTTCGATTTTCATTTGATGAATTTTCTGTTTTTACAAACTGCACTTCAGATTTTCAGAAATGTCTCGATGTAAGGTAACAACTTAAAATCGGGCTTTAAAAAAGCGCTTTCAAATATAAAAAACGATCTGAATGATTTTAGGTGTGAAATGTTCTTTTTATACTATAACTCAATAAAAGTTTTAAAAATATCATCATGCAAAAACATGTCATCATAACAGGAGCGAGCAGGGGAATTGGTTCTGAGACGGCAAAATTTCTCTCAGATAAAAATGTGTTTGTTACTGCAATCGCAAGATCAGAGGAAAAACTAGCTGATTTAAAATCTTACAATTCATCAAATATATTTACTCTTCCGCTGGACCTGAGTGATCCGGGCGCCATTCCCGTTATAGAAAATCATTTAAAGGAACAAGACTTTAAAATAGACGGTATGATTCACAATGCAGGATTACTTATTAATAAATCGTTCGAAGATTTAAGTGATTCTGATTGGGAAAATCAATTTCAAATAAATGTAATGGCACCTGTGAGATTAACACGAGATCTTTTGCATATGTTCAGTGATGAATCGCATATTTTGAATATAGGAAGTATGGGCGGTTTTCAGGGAAGCTCAAAATTTCCCGGTCTGAGCGCATACAGTGCTACAAAAGGAGCATTAAGTATTTTAACCGAATGCCTTGCTGCAGAACTCTCAGGAAGAAACATTTCAGCAAATTGTCTCTGCCTTGGTGCTGTACAGACCGAAATGCTCGCTCAGGCTTTCCCCGGATTTAAAGCCCCTGTAGAGGCAGAAAATATGGCCGAATATATTGGTACCTTTCTTCTTGATGGACATTCATTTTTTAATGGCCAAATTCTACCTGTAACAATTGGCAACCCCACTTAAAAGACTATTATGTACAAGAAAATCATCACAGTTTTACTTCTTTCATTCTCCCTTAGTTTATTTCAAACAAATAAATCCAATGCACAATCTGCCGAGTTAATTGGCGGTAATTTATTAAATGGAGCTGTTACCGGTACCGCACTCGGTGTGGCTACAATGGGCCTTCAAAACAGCAGCAATTTTACTCCACTACGAATTGGCCTGGGAAGCGGAATACTTGCAGGGGCCGGCTTAGCTATATATGATGTAGCCACACTGCCACAGGGTCAGCAGTTTTTCATATCCGGGGTTTTTAATGACGGAACAAACTCTTCTGTAATTATCCTGCTCGATACATTTTATGGAGCTGTTTTGGGAGCCGCATTAGGATCTGCTGTAGTTTTGATTTCAAACAATGCGCTGCTTGATGGGCTACAGTATGGCACCAGTGCTGGAGCATGGGTTGGATTTGGTTTTGGCCTGATCGACAGTTTCTCATTAGCAGAACGAAACCGTGATTATATTTCCGGTAATTTGGCCGGAAGATCCGCTCTTTTCGAAGTAGAAAGTAACAATACCCAAATTAATCTGATTGAACCGGGGCTATTTGGTTACAACGATTTTACCGGCAAATCAGTAGACTTCAAAATTCAGCCAACCATCAATCTCCTAACGCTGAGATCTGTATTTTAATTAACAGCTATTTTAACGTGAGTTCGACTATAACATTTATAAGAATCGTCAGTTAGAGCGCAGTCCCGACGCTTTTCAGGAGGGACGAAGTCGAAAACTCATATTGTTCATTTTTATATCGAACTCACGTTATTTTACTTTTGCGGTAGCCAGTGATCGGATCAACTCTTTAACCGTGTTCAGGTGGCCTGATATAGAAGGGTTCAGTCCATCACTTAAGTAGTACCACGCTTCTGGTGGATTGCCCATTCTTCTGCCTAATGGATCAACGATATACCCTTTCTTTCCGGTAATTACTTCCCGGATCTGACTCAAATCTGTTGATTCAATATCAAATTCAAACAGTTCCATCTTTTCCAGTAGTCCCGGGATAACAGGAACCGGTGTAATCCAAACCGGAGGATTTTCAGTAACTGTGCCTATAGCATCTTCAATTGTAGATAAATTTTCCCATGTTTCTGAGAGAGGCACCAAAGTTCTGCCGGGAGCAAAATTCAGGCGTTGGGCATCGAATGTGCCAAGACTAACAATCACCCAATTGGGCTCGTGTGACAGAACATCACGGTTCATTCGTCTAAGTGCATCCGAAGATGTGTTGTTTGATATACCTGCGTTGATAAAGGTAAATTGTGCTTCAGGAACAGTTATATTAAGTACATACTGCAATATTTCAAACCATCCCTGCTGGTCATCCGTTGCGGAATCACCAAAAGCAACAATCACATCATCATTTGAAAATGGCAGCTGGTCAAGCCAGTCTATAACTTCATCATCTTTCAATAGTTCAAGTGCTGCTTTTTTGGCATTCTCTTTGAACAGATCCCTCAGTTTTTCATATTCTTCTATTTCCAATCCAAAAAGCCCTGATAATGATTCGGCATTTTTAATTCCGGGAAGTAAAGGATAATTCTTCTCAAGATTTAAAAACTGAAACAGGTACTTCTCTAAGGCTTCTTTCTCTTTTTCTGACGCTTTATGTTTACTCATGCGTTTTGCAATAATTTGTTTACAAGTTTTGGCAAGCCAATTGCTGCCGTTTCTTTGATATGGACCCAGGGTTCAGGTAAATGCATTTCTGTTGATGAAGGATCTATGATATATTTTTCTGCACGATCATTCACATAATGAACCAGGCTCGCTGCCGGATAAACTGCGAGTGATGTACCAATTACGATAAAAATATCGGCTGATTCAGTAATTTCTGCTGCTTTTTCAATCATAGGAACAGCTTCGCCAAACCATACAACATTCGGCCTTAATTGTGTTCCATCCTCAGCAAGATCCCCAACCGATATCGATTTTGTACCAATATCGATGATCATTCCCGGATCTGTTTCACTACGGGCTTCTCTCAGTAAACCGTGCAGATGGTATATATTTGATGATCCTGCTCTTTCATGAAGATCATCTACATTTTGTGTAATTATCGAAACGTTGTATGATCTTTCCAGCTCTTTCAGTGCAATATGTGCATTGTTGGGATTGGCGAGTGCAGCTTGTTTTCTTCTTAAATTGTAGAATTCAAGCACTCTCTCTTTATCTCTGTACCATCCTTCAATTGTGGCCACATCATTTATATCATAGCCTTCCCACAAACCTCCAGAATCCCGGAATGTAGCAAGACCGGATTCTGCACTTATACCGGCTCCGCTTAGTACAACAATGTGTTTCAAATCGAATATTTAAACTTTAACGAATTGCAGCCAGGAGCTGGAGTCAGAATAATCATCAAGTACACTTGCCTCTTCATTTTCTGCATAGGAGGCGATAATGGACTTGATTTCTGCCCTGGCAATTTTCATACTATTTGAAATCATCTCAGAGTTGAATCCACTCTCTCCAAGTTTAATAGTCATATCAAGAGTTACTATACGGCCAAGAGCTTTGCCCAACTCAACTAATTTTCTTTGGGCCATCTTTGTGTCTACATCAAAATTGAGTGAATCTTTGAAATAATCAGCTGAATTTTCTGTGAGAGAATAGCTCTTCAAGAATTGATAAAGATTTGTCTCTTTTGATTTTCTCATCATTTTCAACACCGATTCAGAGATCTGCTGATAGAGAATATCATTCGATCCCTCAAATATTTGAAATGGCCTGCTGTCTACCATAGAGCGTCCGGCGATATGATCGAGCCTGTACCCTTTTGCACCAACCAATTGAAGTAATGATTGAGAAGCCTCATGCATATAATCTGTTACTACAGATTTAATTGAGTTCGCAGCAACATCCATTCTTGAAGTATCTTGCTGAAGCGGCACATTTGTACTTGTAAAATAACTCATTGCAGAGCTTGCCGTAAAATAGGATTGTAATGCAGCTAAGCGTTCTTTTACCTGGTCGTAATTAAACAGACTAGTACCACCTACAAATCTCTCTTTACAGTGTGTTAAAGCTTCATCTAACATCCGTTTTAAATGCCCTGTGCTCATGCCGGGAAATTGTAATCGGCTTCTGTGTAAGATGTCGAGCATCATGGTAATTCCTGTACCCCGTGGTTGAAGTCTGTACTCTTCAGGAACTTGAATATTTAGTTCATTTCGGCCATAAGGTAACATGTAAAGTCCTAGATTTTTGTAGTATTCCAGTACTTCAATTCCACCATTAGAGCTGTCATGGACAAAAAATCCTATATCTCTTCCCAAGTCACCATTATCATCATATCCGCGAGCTGTAATTAACCAAAAATCAGCCCATCCTGTTAAACCTGCCCAATGCTTTAGTCCCTCGATAGAGTAGGATTTTTTTTCTGAATCATATTGAAAACCGGTTTGCATTTTCAATGCATCTGAACCAAAATCCGGCTCAGTAATCATCAAGCCACCCATATTTTTCTTTTCGATGAATTTTCCAAAAACATCCGTTTTTGCTTCATCACTGCCATAGTTTGCAAGTGGCTGTAAAAATAGTGCCCCATTAATGCCCATCATTAAAGAGAGGGGAAGGGATTGGTATGATGATGCCTCAAGCATAGATAATGCCTCGCTTGTAACAGCACCTCTGCCATTATACTCTTTAGGAATAAAAGTAGATAGGGGATTACACTCTAATACCTCTCGCATTATATAGGGGGGAATACCGCGATTGGTCAATAATTCATCTTCATCATTTCGCTCTGTAAAAAGTTCATTGAGCTTGTTTGTGTAAGTATCGATAAAAGACTTGATATCTTTTTTGATGTTGAGTGATTTGGTAATGTCTAAATTCAAAATTGCCTGCTGTTATTTTAAAGGAATTGATGTTTTAATATAACGAATACCGAGAATTTATTCATTCCTTCTATTTTCAATTTTTTCTGAAAGATCTGACGCACTATTCTTTCCCAAATAGCAACACTGATTATAGTATGATTACCCGCCCGGGATATTTACTGCCATTTTTTTACCACATATCCCTTCACAATCTACAGTGCCTTAAAATCAAAATAAAAAACAACTTAAACCTTGATTATTTATTTTTTGTTAATTACAGTACTATATGGATAATACCAAATTATACATACCAATAACGATTGTGAGTTTTATTCTGATTGTCTACTCACTCCTTATATTTGTAGCAGATAAAAAATATACACCATCAATTAATTATTCTCTCAAGTTTGATACCATTATTCATCACAATTACAGTCGTCCCTTATCTCTTACTTTAGCCGAAGAATTAAGCTATATCTGGATTCAAGTAAACAAGGCATACATAACAATAATTAGTGTTGAGTTCGATTAATTTGGGACTCACAAATATAAAACCAATCATTGTGAAACAGTCCATTTATACATTTCTAACTCTTTTTCTCATCTGCAGTTTTCAAACTTACGCCCAACAGTTTACCCTCTCTATGTACGAAACACTAACAATCGGGGAGGAAATGAGCGATACCCCCGAATACATGTTCGGGAACAACATTCGTCATGTGCAGCCTTTGAAAGGTGGCAATATTATGATTGCAGACGCCAGCGACAACACCATTCGCATATTTAACGGGGATGGTCAATTTCTCCATAAATTTGGCAGGCGAGGACGAGGACCCGGCGAGTTTAGTGAAATCTCTTCAGTTGAAATCACACAGGATAACCGAATCATTGTCATTGACCGCTACCAAAACAGGGTTACCATATTCAGCCAGGAAGGAGAGCTGTTAAATACCGCAATACTGAACACAACGAACCTGACTACCACACAATTTATTTTTGAACGGCGGGGGCATAATTCTTTCTTTATCGGTTACAGAGATTTTCTCCGTGAAAATGATGAAGGCCATTACCTGCATTTATTTGAAGCCGGGTTTGAAAACGAAATCAGCCGGCACCTGAGCGTGTTCGACCATTTTTTTGACTCCTCCTTGTCTCATGAAGTTCGTCTCTCTCAACCACCAAACTACTTTGCTTCAAGATTCGGTTCTCATCAAATTGGAGTTGCACCATCAATTTACACGGGCACAATTGCCGTACTCAACGAAGAGACGAAAAATGAAAAACATCTTGGCAGCCCCCTGCCCCAATTTTATGAACTGTATGATTTCGACAGGAGTCAGGAATATTTTGACAGTGATGAGGTTGGATTCAGTACCACATCATGGATGAATGAACGCTATTTTTTCAAAAGAAAGGGAGCAAATTTTGGTCTAATAGGAAATCAATTCCTGCTTTTAAATTTTTACGTTCGGTTTGAAGGATCGGAAATAATTCCTTTTATGCATGTTTATTCTGCCTCAGGAGAGCTGCTCCAAACTGTATCTCTTGAGGAGGCTCCATATCCTTTTATAAAAAATGAAAAAGTACTATCTATTAAGCCAATGTACTTTGACCAAGAAAACAAGCTATACATTGTAGATAATTATTACGAAGATACTTACCCCGCTGTGCGTGTTTTTAAAACCAACCTTCACGAATTGTTGGATCACGAATAAATTCAACAAAAAAAGCCTCCGATCGCTGATGCGGAAGGGAAGCTTAGTGTGTAAAGAGAGATGAGGCAACGACCTACTCTACCGCAATTGCAGTACCATTGGCGCTGCGGAGCTTATCCGCCTTAGGCAGATCGCAATGGGAACGGGTGGCATTCTATAGAATAGACCATATAATACCGGTAGTCTGACCGCAACAAGGTAATTCCCGCCCATAGTTCATAAAAAAAGCCTCCGATCCGCCTAAGGCGGAAGGGAGGCTTTATGTGTAAAGAGAGATGAGGCAACGACCTACTCTACCGCGATTGCAGTACCATCGGCGCTGCGGAGCTTAACGGCCGTGTTCGGAATGGGAACGGGTGGGACCTCCGCGCTAGAATCACCTCATCAGTAATTTCGTGTATTGAGCATTTCAAAGTGTAGTCAATCCTATTGGACAGATCGGGCGTATAAATCAAGCCTTGATTGCGCCTGGTCAGCACTTGTGCAAACCATGCAAACAAAGTCTTAAGAGCGATTAGTACGGCTCGGCTAAACATATTACTATGCGTACACCTGCCGCCTATCAACCCCGTCGTCTTCGGGGGCTCTTTGGGGAATTCTTATCTTGGAGTGTGCTTCGCGCTTAGATGCATTCAGCGGCTTATCACCTGCGCACATAGCTACCCTGCGATGCAACTGGCGTCACAACAGGTACACTAGCGGTGCGTCCACTCCGGTCCTCTCGTACTAGGAGCAGCTCTCCTCAAAATTCCTACGCCCACAGCAGATAGGGACCGAACTGTCTCACGA
>JAFIES010000074.1 GCA_020832415.1 Balneolaceae bacterium
AGCACGAACAAATTGCAGCAGATTTTTTCAGGGAGATAAAAGAGGAATACCGAAGAAATGAAGTGGAAGAGGATGACATTGTTGATGCGATGGCTCTTGCTCTTGCTGCAAAATGGTCGCCCGAGAAGGGAATTAAAACAATTCCCGAAGAGCCCGATGTTGATTCAACAGGCCTTCGGAAAGCAATACACTTCGTTTAATTTTTATCAAGCACATTTTTGTACTTCAGCCCGGTTTTGTGTACCCGGTTCAATCCATTAAAGGCCGCAATTTTATACGCCTCTGAGTAGGTTGGGTAGTTAAGCATGCGCTCAATGAAGTATTTGATGTTACCATTGTGAGCCATAATGCTTTGCCCCAGATGGATCAGGTCTGCTGCATGCTCTCCAAAAATGTGTACACCAATCAGCTTCAGGTTATCTGTACGGAATACAAGTTTTAGCAATCCTTCCGTATCGTGGGTGAGATCGGCGCGGGTAATATTACTGTAATATGCCCGGCCAACTGTGTAATCGATGTTTAAATCGGTAGCCTGTTCTTCGGTAAGCCCAATTCCGGCAATTTCAGGTATGGAGTAGATTCCGAATGGCAGATCTCTGTCGCCCATCATTGCATCAACTGTGCCACCAAACATATCAACCGATGCCAAACGACCCTGCAGAAACGAAGCTGAGGCCAGCGAAGGTTCGCCAATCACATCACCGGCAGCATAAATACTTGGAACGGATGATTTAAACTGTTTATCAACAATAATGAAACCGTTTTTATCAAGCTCAACCCCAAGGTCATCAAGGCCTAAATTGGATGTGTTTGGTTTTTTCCCACCAACGTAGAGCACATGGTCGGTTTCAACCACCTGCAGACGATCTTCTTCGGTAGTTCTGAAAGAAACCTCATCGCAGGTGCGAAGTTCGTTTTTAGAAATTTTCTCAATCGTAGTGTTATTTACGATTTGTATATTTTTCTTTTTGATCGACTTGAACAGTGCAGTTTTAATTTCACCGTCAAGAAATGGAAGTACCTCATTCTGCTCATTCAGTATGGTAACGCGGGTTCCAAGTGCTGAAAATATTGTTGCAAATTCAATGGATATAATTCCACCGCCAATGATAATCAGCCTGCGGGGAATGTGTGTCAGTTCGAGAATAGAGGAGTAGTCAAGTACTCCCTCGTGATCAATCGTGAAATTTTTTGGTTCGGCCGGGCTGCTGCCGGTTGAGAGCAGAATGTTTTCTGCGGTATACTCTTTTTTCTGATTCAGCGTATCGAGAACCTCGATTGTGTGCTCTCCGGTAATTCTGCCCCATCCGCGAACTGTTTCCACTTCGTTTTTGATGATATCATCTTTTACCTTTTTATTTTTTCCTTCGAGGATCGACTTCTTGTAATCCATGATATCTTCCATTCGGAAAATTTCAAATGGCTTTCGGCCACGTTCATCTCCAAATTGGGAGTGGAATGATTGAATAAGCCGTGCAGCTGCTCTGAGGGCTTTACTCGGTACAGTGCCTTTTTGGATCCAGCTGCCGCCAAGGTTTTCACTGCTGGCTTCAACCATCAAGACTTTTTTATCGAACTTTGTACTTTGCATTGCGCAGGAAAAACCTGCCGGGCCGCTGCCTATAATGATTACATCGTAATCGTACTTCATGGAATTTTTGTTTTGGTAAAATTAAAAAAGTAATGGATGCCTTAAATACTCAATCAGGCACACCAAAGATAGAGGAAATTCAAGATCAAATCTTCTGAAGTGTAAACTTTCTGTGAAATGGTAAAAAACATGGAACGGAATGCCTTCTATTTATTATTATTACAAGTACAAAACAGAGAAAGATAACACGTTGATGAAGAACGTGTTACAGATTAATACTAAACCTAAAAAATAAGATCAAAATGGCTTACGAACTTCCGGAACTTCCATATTCCAAAGATGCCCTCGAACCACATATTGATGCAAAAACGATGGAAATTCACCATGGTAAGCATCATCAGGGATATACAAATAAATTGAATGCCGCTCTTGAAGGCCACGAATTTGCTTCACTTCCGGTTGAAGAAGTGTTAAAACGAATCAACGAAGTGCCAGAAAGCAAACGACAGGCTGTAATAAATAACGGTGGTGGTTACGCTAATCACAATCTGTTCTGGACTGTCCTATCACCAAATGGTGGTGGCGAACCAGAAGGAGAACTTGCAGAAGCTATAAACAGTACATTTGGCAGCTTTGAGAAATTTAAAGAAGAGTTTTCATCATCAGCTGCAGGGCAGTTTGGCTCCGGTTGGGGCTGGCTCTGCGTAGATGGTAATGGTGGCTTAAAAATTGTTGCCACAGCCAATCAGGATAGCCCGTATATGCATGGCTTAACTCCAATTTTTGGTGTTGATGTTTGGGAACATGCTTACTATCTCAATTACCAAAACCGCCGCCCGGATTACTTAAGTGCAATCTGGAACGTAGCTAACTGGGATCAGGTAGCAAAAAATTACAGTGCGGCAAAATAAGTCACGCTTCACATATTAAGTAAAAAAAAGGCGCTCTTTTGGGTGCCTTTTTTTTGTTCTTTAGGTTGCGATGCGGATATCATTTTTTTTCTGATTTAATCGTTATCTTTAGAAGAAAATTTTAAACAAAAATAAACATACAATTATGCAATTTGGATTTGGCGTAGGTCCCGATACCTCATGGATGAGAAAAGAGCTCACAGACATTGGTGTGGAAGAGCTGCAAACACCCGAAGATGTTGACAGAGCGATGAAAGAGTACTCAAAAGGCACAATGTTAATGGCCATCAACTCAGTATGCGGTTGTGCAGCGGGCAATGCGCGTCCGGGCCTGAACATTGCTCTTCAAAAAGCAGAAGTGAAGCCCGATCATCTTGTTACTGTATTTGCCGGGCAGGATAAAGAGGCTACAGAAAAAGCTCGTGCTTATTTTAGTGAATATCCGCCATCATCCCCTTCATTCGCATTCTTTGTGGATGGAGAAATTAAAGCGATGATTCCGCGGCACAGAATTGAAGGGCGCACAAAGGATGAAGTTGCTCAGGATTTGCTAATGGTTTTTAACGCATTTGTTAAGTCAAAGTAGTTTCTGATGAGCAAAAGATAGAAGAGTATAACCCGGAGGCGATATTTATTACTCCGGGTTTTTTTATATCCTGGTATTTATTATTCCGCCTGTTAGCCAAAGCTGCATTTGCCGATATTGAACATTGAAATAGCCCTGATTTCTTTGCAGCAGATAATTATCGAATGGAAAAAACTCATTTCTCATATTGGGCCTTTCAAACGTAAAATTGTACCGGGGGTCGGTTCGGTCGTACGAGTATGACCAAACCATGGTGTTCAGATACCTGTCTACATACCATGGCGGGCCAAAGAGAATATAGATCATACCCATATCGGTTTTCCAACCCTCTTTGAACGTTGTGAATTGCTTATTGGCCTGTTCAACCCTCTCATAATAGAGGTTTATAACAGATTTAGCCTGATTCATATTTCCAATATTTGTCAGCCAAAAACGATCTATAGCCTCTTTCAGGGAATCAGGATCCTGAATGGCCATCATCCGTTCGTGATCCCGCCTGTCCATAAGGTAAATAAGTGGTTCAGCCAGTTCGCGTGATGATAATATTGCGGGATAGTTTTCACTTTTTATGGAAAAATCTCTCGCTTTATAGACGCGATTTCCATCCTCATCGGTTGTCTCAGCTTCAAATCGGTAGTTTCCGTAATCAAGCAGTTCATACTTAAACTCAATTAAAACACTTCCGGGCTGATCGAGACGCCTTGTTACCTGATCAATCTCTTCGGGGTTTCGCATATCCACACCGATGTAGGGAAGTGTGGATGGACTGTAATTATTGAAATTCATTGGGCGTGCCGGTGAGCTATCCGCATTAAATTTCAAAAGTCGTGAATTTATTTCAAGTGGTGCATCCATATCATTATTTGTCACCTGGAACATAAACTTCAGGCTATCGAGGCCCGATGAAACTGTGTAGGTTGTAATTGGTGAAAACGGAAGGTCCGGTTCTCCCTCAGCTTTGCCAAGTAGACGTATGGTAGTAAGGTTAATTTCAGGATTTTCAGGGTCGGGTATATCAGCTTCAGCCCGCCTTGTTGAAGCTTTTCCTGAAGTTCGGTCAATAACACTTACTACAACTTCAAAACTTCCCGGTTGTGCTACCAAAACTTCATCATGCGTGAAAACATCCTGCCCCATAAATGTGCC
This sequence comes from Balneolaceae bacterium, assembly GCA_020832415.1. GTDB lineage: Bacteria > Bacteroidota > Rhodothermia > Balneolales > Balneolaceae > Rhodohalobacter. The sequence continues at coordinate 4,235 of JAFIES010000074.1, forward strand.
TTCAAACTCCGATTTTACAGTAAAGTCGCGCCGAACGGTTTTTGTAAATGTACCGTCGATCTCCAATATTCGTATCTCAATGGAGACATTTGCCTTACGAACACCATTTTCTGTTGAGTAGATCAGGCTGCCTACCACAATATCGGTGGTTACACTGATTTGTGCCTCGTCAGTTTCGCTCAATAAACCTATTGATGACATTCTTACCTCCGGAAATCCATCCTGAAACTGGAAGAACGATCCTCTTTCAACATCAGGATTTGCAGAACGCACACAGCCGGTATTGTATAGAAAAACGGGGAGGAGTATGAGTAAAAGTATCTGTCTGTATTTCATGCGAGAAGTAAAACTGTGTTTAAAAATACTGCCTGCACCATATTTGGCAATAATATAACAACATAACTGTAGGATAATTGCTTACCTTTAGCAGTATTTATATTATCTATTTAAAATTTCACACAATAACAACAAAGTTTTATGCTAAGTAGTGCGCGCAGAACAAAAATAGTTTGCACATTAGGCCCCAGCAGCAACACATTAGAAGGAATTGAAAATCTCTACCGTGCAGGGATGAATGTAGTGAGGATAAATTTTTCTCACGGCTCTCACGAAGATCATGCAAAAACAATAGGGTATGTAAGAGAAGTTGCAAAGAAGTATCAATATTCCATCCCGGTTTTGATGGATTTGCAAGGCCCGAAAATTCGGGTTGGCCAGATGAAAGATGGTGCCCAGATCATCAAAGAGGGAACTCTTGTTAAACTAACTTCCGAAAATGTTACCGGAGATGCAGGGCTGATTCCAATCGATTATCCAAATCTGTCGGAAGATGCAGCTGAAGGAAATCAAATTCTTATTGATGATGGGCTCATGGAGCTTAAAATCATCAAAAAGAGTGATAGAGATCTGGTTGCAAAAGTGGTGGTAGGTGGTTTATTGAAATCGCGTAAAGGTGTAAACCTGCCTGATGTGGATATTTCGATGTCCTCACTTACAGAGAAAGATATCGAAGATCTTGAATTTGGATTGAATATAGGTGTTGATTTTGTGGCAATGTCTTTCGTGCGATCCGCGCGTGATGTTCAGGATGTAATTTCACGAATTCGGGCAAAAGGCAGCAATGCAGCAATTATTGCAAAAATTGAAAAACCTGAAGCTGTTCATGTGATCGATGAAATTATCGAAGAAGCCGATGGAATTATGGTTGCCCGGGGTGATCTTGGAATTGAGATTCCCAGTGAACAGGTACCTCTGGTTCAGAAAAAAATTATTGAGCGGTGCAGAATGGCCGGAAAACCGGTTATCACTGCCACACAAATGCTCGATTCAATGATTATTAACCCACGTGCTACCCGTGCAGAAAGCTCGGATGTGGCCAATGCCGTAATGGATGGTACAGATGCGGTTATGCTATCAGGTGAAACAGCCGCCGGGAAATATCCTGTTGAAGCTGTGAAAACGATGTCGAATATCATCCGGTCTGTTGAAGAAAACAGTTCAGCAATCTACTATAGTCTTAAGTACAGAAAACCGGACTGGAAGGAGAAACAGGTCATTGAATCACTTGCCTATTCGTGTGTAACCATTGCTGATAATGTAGAAGCAAAAGCAATCAGTACCATTACCCACTCAGGCAATACAGCGCGCAGAATTGCAAAATTCAGGCCGCGTGTACCAATCATTGCATTTACCGAAAGCAGAATTGTTCGCCGGCAATTGAATCTTGTTTGGGGTGTACAATCAGTTCGTCTTGACGAGATTTTTGATACTGATATGAGTGTTAAAATGATGGAAGATTACCTTGTAAAAGAAGGTCTTGTGAACAAGGGTGACAGAATAATCATCGCTACCGGAATGCCGCTTGCAAAGAGAGGCAGAACAAATATGATTAAGGTCAGCACTATTGAAGATCAGTAATATTAGCCGGTTTTTTTGATTGATTGTACACTTGGCATTTAAATACGCTGGCCGCAAACAATGCGTTAACCAATTGTGAAAAGACTCTTTAACATAGCGTTGATTCTTTTTCTGTTTGCGGGGTGTACTACTGTAAAACAAGGGTGGAAAAATTTTACAGCCTACTATAACACATTCTACAATGCACAGCAGTTTTATGATGCAGGCCTCGAAAGAAATCTGAGGCAAGTACCTCAAATAAATGCTCTGCAGCCTATACGGGTGCACCTTCCTCCAACCGGTGCCGGGCTCGATGATTTCGAACAAGCCATCGAAAGGGGCAGCTCGATTCTTCGAAACCATGAAGATTCGAAGTATGTATTGCCTGCAATCTTTTTGATTGGAAAATCTTTCTATTATCGTGCAGAATACTTTTCAGCACTTGAAAAATTTCAGGAGCTCGAAACGCTGGCAGATGGAATTCTGATGCAAGAAGCTGTACTTTGGCAGGGCAGAACCTATCTTGAAATGGCAAACTACAGTGAAGGCATCCGTTTTCTTGAGATAGAAGGAGACCTGATTGAAGAGTGGGAGCCCGGCATTCGTTCTGAAGTGGATATTATTCTTGCCCAGCTCTATACAGGCCTGAGAAACTGGGAGGAAGCTGCTCAATATCTGAACCGATCAATTGTAAACCTGGAAGACAGAAATAAAAAAGCACGTGCCTACTTTTTGCTTGGGCAGGTAAATGAGCGTTTAGGTGATGACAGCCAGGCACTTTATGCATACAATCAGATCGCAGCCATACGAACAACTTACGATATTGAGTTCAACGCACTTCGGAAAGAAGCCGAGGTATCCCGCAGAATCGGGAATTATCAGCGGGCTGATTATCTCTACAGAAGCATGCAACGCGATGATAAATTCTTCGAATACAGAAATGAGCTTCAATACGAAATTGCGCGTACCTACCAGCTAAGAGGCATGCCGGAGACTGCCATCGAAAATTACCAGCTTGTACTGAGAGACCGGCGCCAAAGCCCGTCAACTGTTACACAAGCCCGTACATTTTACGGTCTTGCAGAAATATATCGGGACGACCTCGACAGTTTCACACTTGCCGCTGCCTACTTCGATTCGGCGGCATCCGTACGGGCAGATCAGGCACTGCTGCCATCAGGGTTTGATGCCCGCGAGCTTGCAGAATCGTTCGGACAATATGCAGATTTAAAACGGCAAATTACCGAAAAAGACAGTTTGCTAAGGGTTGCGAATCTGCCGCCTGATGAACTGGAAGCGTTAATTGCAGAACTGCAGCAAATTGAAGCTGAGAAGATAGAAGAAGAGATGAGCCGTATGCAGAGTGAACGGGATCGTATGATTGTAGCTGAACAAACAGATACCATCATTGAAGCAGCCGAGGCAACAACACATGGATTTTTAAATATCAACAATCCGGCGATGCTGCAGGATGCGAGCCTTCAGTTTCAGGGAATTTGGGGCGACAGGGCACTGGCCGATAACTGGCGCCGCAGAGCCGATGTGAGCGGCAGCAGGTTCGATCAGATTACAATCAGAGATGAATCGGATGAAGTGATTGAACTGGAACCCGAATCAACGGAGAGCAGCCTTTTTGCCACCGCTGTAGACCTTAGCGATGTTCCTTTTGAAGAGGAAGAGCAAATAGCGATGCAATCAGATATTGAAGATCTGAACTACAGGCTGGCAAATGTATTTTTTCTTTCGCTTGATATGCCAGATAGTGCAAGAACATACTATCAAAAAGTAACAGAGAGTTCTATTAACGAGAATTTGGTAACAATGGCATACTACAGCATCGCTGAAATTGAACTGCTGAATAACAATGAAGATGGTGCAAAACTGGCACTCGACAGACTGTATGCGATAGACCCAAACTCTCTCTACACCCGAAGAATTGCCGATCGGCTCAACGTAGAGATAAACACGTTTGAAACAGTTGATATACCCCGGATTGAACAGCAATATTTTGAAGTAAGATCGAAGGAGAGTGACTTTTCGCCGGTTGAACGCGCAGAAACTCTGCTCAATCTGGCTGAGAACGGAAACAGTGATTCACAGCGGGCACGGCTTCTGTTTGAAGCAGCACAGGAATATATGCGTGCAGCTCGTTTCGAAAGTGATAATCAGCAGGTAATCAGAGAGTGGTTCGACAGGCAGGATGAAACCAGGAGAATGAGAACTCAATTTCAGACGATGCAGGACTCTTCCAGAGTAATGATTGCCGACACTACTCTTGCTGAAGAAGAGATGCAATTTTGGCAAACCATAGCCGATTCAACTTTTGCGGAACCCGATTTTTCAGAGTACTTCCCGTTTGAAGGGGCCTACTGGGATACTACGCGATCTATCCTCAACAGAATTGAACAGTACTTCGCATCAAGCAATCTGATGCCATCCGTATCACGGCTTCAGCAAACATTGCAAAAGCCGGAAATTCAGCATCCCGATGAAGATGTTACCGAGCAACCTGAACCCGAAGAGCAGTTACCGGATGCTTTTGATGGTGACATTGAAACCTGTGAGGAGCTTGGAATTACGATGGATTTCGAGGGTGGGATGGATGGTTTCATGCGATCTATCACATTTCCCTCCTGGACGGAGAGTATCTCAATGCGCGGGGAAGTAGTTTACACGTTTACCATTGAGCCGGATGGTACCATCAGTAACTACGAACAGATCAGTCAAATGGATCGGTCGGGTATACCGCAATCCATTGAGAATGGTATAGATCAGCTTTTACAATTTACACCATTTGATGGGGAGAGTTCAGTGAGGTGTAATCTCACTTTTCCTATAGATCTCTGATTTTCCGGATGTGATAAATATGATCCACTCCGGCATTTTTCAAAAACTGCGTAAGCTCCCTGTTGATTTTTCTCACCAATCCGGGCCCTTCATAAACAAGTCCCGTATAGATCTGAAGCAGATCAGCTCCGGCCATCAGCTTTTCAATGGCATCTATTGTGCTGCTAACACCTCCAACCCCAATAATTTTTTTCTGCCCGTTGGTAAGAGAGTAGATCTGTTCAATTAGCTCGGTACTTTTATGTTTTATCGCCTGTCCGCTCAATCCTCCGTTACCGGCATTTTTAATAACTCTTTCTGAGGATGATAGATTTTCTCTTTTTGAGGATGTATTTGTTGCCACATAGCCATCAACCGCGTGCTTTTCACAGATTTCTACAAGCTCTTTTAGCTGTGCTTTGCTCAAATCAACTGAAAACTTTACAAACACTGCAGGCAAACTTGCGTCTCTATTTACCCCAAGTGCAGAAAGCAGCTGATCGAGTGACTCGGGATCTTCAAAGGTTTTACCTTCAGTTGTATTGGGGCAGGAAATATTTATCGTAACATAGTCTGCAAGGTTTTTTACGATATCAAAACTTGTTTTATAGTCGAGAATCGCCTTTTCCCCAACAATAGACGGATTATGAGTCTTGGCAATATTGGCACCAATGGGTATGTCAGCTTTAGCTTTTTTCAGCCTTCGAGATATCGTTTGAACGCCATCGTTGTTCAACCCCATTCGGTTAATCAGCGATTTATCTTTAGGCAGGCGAAAGCTTCTCGGTTTTGGGTTCCCTGTGGATGGATTTGCTGTGATACTTCCAATCTCAACAAAACCAAAACCAAGATTTTGCATAATTGGAATAGTAGTACCATTCTTATCGAATCCGGCTGCAAGACCAATTGGGTTCGGAAACGTAAGCCCAAAGAAATGCTGTTCAAGAACAGGATCTGAATAGTGGAACATTGAGCGGGTGGCTTTCAGCATCCATGGACTTTTACTCGCAGCAGCTGCAAACTTAATTGTAGCTTCGTGAGCATAATCCGATGAGAACCGAAATAGTAAGGGCCTTACAATCTGTTTATACATGGAAATCTGTTTAACCGGTAGAACAAGTTACAGACTGCCGGGCAAAGATTGAAACTTGTTAAGAAATCAGAATAATTAGTTATTATCTGCACATGAAATTCAGAAGCATCGAAAATCTTTTTAACACCCTTGCGAATCGATTCAGTGACCGGGAATTAATTCTACTTGAATCACAAATGCCGGAACATCCTTCCTCCGGCAGATCATTTGCTGCCATCAAGCCGAAGAGATGGATTCGGGCTGATTCAGATAAAATTACACTGTTTGATGGAAGCAAAATTCACACATTCAAAAAAAACCCCTGGGAAGCTCTCAAAAGCTTCAGGAATAGTAAGAGAAGCTGGCTTTTTGGATACCTTGGGTACGATCTGAAAAATTTTACCGAACGGCTTGAATCCTCCAATAAGCCGCTATATAGTTTGCCCGATCTCTACTTCATGGAACCGGAAACCCTTCTGATTTACAAAAATGGCAAAGTTGAAGAAATTGGTGTGCCGGTTTTGGATACGTTGAGTGATGCTGAAATACGATCTGAAGAAATGAATTCTGAAGGTGAAATTCAGGATCTCATCACCAAAAAAGAGTACATGAAAACAGTCCAGGTGATAAAAGATCGCATTGCGGCTGGGGATTTTTATGAGCTTAATTTCAGCTATGCCCTTCAGGCTGTTTGGAATCAGACGCCGTACAGTTTGTATCACAAGATGCGGGATATCAATCCCGTTCCGTTTGGAGCATATATTCAGATGAAAGAGGGTTCGGTCTGTTCGATTTCTCCGGAACGCTTTTTAAAAAAAACGGGTAAAAAAATAATTTCCGAACCGATAAAGGGGACCACCGGGCGATCGGTTGATTCTGCAATTGATCAAAAGCGAAAAGAGGAGTTATTGAATGAAAAAAACCGGGCTGAAAATTTGATGATTGTGGATCTGGTACGCCACGATCTTTCAAAAGTGTCTAAAACAGGATCGGTACGGGTAAAAAAACTTTTTGATGTACAGACATTTGGAACCGTACACCAATTAATTTCAACAATAGAGGCAGATGCAGATGAGCAGACCGATGTTGTTGATATTGTAAAGGAGTGCTTTCCGATGGGCTCGATGACAGGTGCCCCAAAAGTTGAAGTGATGAAAACCATTGAAAAGCTCGAAAATTACAAAAGAGGTATCTACTCCGGCGCAATCGGATACTTTTCGCCGGATGATGATTTTGATTTTAATGTGGTTATACGATCAGCAATTGTTCAGAATAATCGGCTGACTTATCCTGTTGGCGGTGCAATAACCAGCGACTCTGAAGCAGAACAAGAGTGGGATGAAACTCGCATAAAAGCACAAAACCTGACCAAAGTTTTTTCAAAAGATGTATCAATTGCGAAATGAAGCTGCAGTTAAATAAGTTTACAAGTTGAATAGCAGCAAATAATTTGGAAATAATGCATCAAAAAATAACAACACTTGGCCGGTTAAAAGAGAGCGGATGGAAATCCGTTTCTATAAAAGACGAGCTGAGAAAAAACCTCATCAAGAAAATAAAAGCTAAAGAGCCGGTTTTTCCGGGTATTTTGGGTTATGAAAAAACAGTAATTCCACAAATTCAGAATGCACTTTTAGCGCGGCACGATTTGATTTTGCTTGGTCTGAGAGGTCAGGCAAAAACAAGAATTTTAAGGATGCTTGTTACCTTTTTGGATGAGTACATCCCTATTGTTGAAGGTTCTGAGATTAATGATGACCCGCTGAATCCCATCTCTATCTACTCAAAAAATTTAATTGAAAAACATGGAGATGACACCCCGATTATATGGCTTCCAAGAGAAAAAAGATATGGCGAAAAACTGGCCACGCCGGATACAACAGTTTCTGATCTGATTGGTGATCTCGATCCCATTAAGGCTGCTTCAATGAAAAAGGCACTTTCTGATGAAGAAGTTATCAATTACGGGCTCATCCCCAGAACAAACAGGGGTATTTTTGTAATTAATGAACTGCCCGATCTGCAGCCGAGAATTCAGGTTGCCCTGCTTAACATTATGCAGGAGAGAGACATTCAGATTCGGGGTTTCAATATTCGCATTCCGATTGATGTTTTTATGGCCTTTTCGGCCAATCCGGAAGATTATACCAATCGCGGAAATATCATCACACCGTTAAAAGACAGAATCGATTCGCAGATTATCACTCACTATCCCAAATCGATTGATGTGGCGATGAAAATCACCTCTCAGGAGGCCTGGGCAGACAGAGCTGATGAGCTGAAGATTAAAATTCCGGAGAGCTATCGTAAAATTCTTGAATATGTGGCTTTTGAAGCGCGCGACAGTGAATATATCGATCAGAAAAGTGGTGTTTCAACACGGATGACCATCACAGCTATGGAGCAGGTGATATCAGCGGCAGAGCGCAGAGCTGTGTATAACTCATCTGAAAAAACTACTCTCAGAATAACCGATCTCTACGCAATGGTACCGGCGCTTACAGGAAAGCTGGAACTTGTGTATGAAGGCGAGCAGGAAGGAGCGGTTAACGTTGCTAAACACATCATTGGGAAAGCTGTAAATAGAGTATTTAAAGAGGTTTTCCCCGATCCCTCAAAACGAAAAGGCGAGGAAGAAAGTCCATATAGTGATATTCTCAGCTGGTTTGAGAAAGGGAATATTCTTGAAATCCCTGACTTGGCTGATGATTCCTCCTATCAGAAGCAGCTTGATAGCGTTGAAGGGCTGAAAGAGATTGCAAATAAACATTGTGAGAGCAGTGACGATTTGCATGCCATGATGGATCTGTTGATTGAAGCGCTTCATCAAAACTCAAAAATTGGTAAAAACGATCTCGATGATAACCGTACATACTCCGATATGCTTGGAAGCATGCTTGGAAACATGACCAATTTTGATGACGATGATTTTATTGCTTAGGAAGTGATTGCAATAGGTTCATTGAAACCTTATCTTTTAAGTCTATCTAAAATCCGGCATAAAGAAGCGGAACCGAAATTTAACAACACCACAAAGACAATGAAAAAAGGAATCCATCCCGATTACAAAGAAATTACTGTTTTGATGAGTGATGGTACTGAGATTAAAACCAGAAGTACCATGGATGTGAAAGATGGTATCTACAAGAGTGAGGTAGATTCAAAGAACCATCCTTTTTATAACAAAGATCAGAAAATTCAGAAAAAAGCCGACCGTATCGACGCATTCAACAGACGATACAAAAAAGGCTAATTACCTTTTAAACAGTTTAGAAAAGGATGTAATGGTATTCATTGCATCCTTTTTTTATGTCAACAAACCGGCAAGATTCAATACATAAAATTGGCATGTTTATTACATTGTCAGGGTTATTCGTTTACAGACTTCAGGTAACGTATTATGCAGATAACCACCTTTACAGTAGGCCCATTTTCTCAAAACACGTATCTCATCGAAAACGCAGATGAAGCTATACTGATTGATCCCGGTTTTTTTGATCCCAGAGAATATGAGCCGCTTCAGGATCATTTATCGGCTTCCGGAAAAACACTTCTGGCTGTTTTACTCACACATGCTCATGTTGATCATGTTTTAGGCCTGGATAAAGTTCTCAAAAACCATGATGTACCGGTCTATCTGAACCATACAGATCTTCATTTGTGGGAAAATTTCCCGAATCAGGCCAGAATGTTTGGGTTCAATTCGCCGGGGTTTGATTTTGTACCTGAACCACTCGATGAGATGACCGGCTTTCAGCTTGGCAAATTCACGTTTGATGTTCTCTATACTCCAGGCCACTCGCCCGATCACATTTCACTCTATTTCAAAGACGATGAGATTTTGATAGCAGGGGATGCACTTTTCAGGGAGAGTATTGGCAGGACTGATTTGTATGAAGGTAATTTTGAGCAACTTGCTGCATCGATCCGAGAGAAGCTTTACACGTTGCCGGATGCAACAACAGTTTATTCAGGGCATGGGCCATCTACAACGATTGGCCACGAAAAAGTGAATAATGCATTTGTTAAGATGAAATAGTGTATCTGATTAGTCAGAGCATGATACCATCATCGCCGGGCGGATTATCGAGTAATTCTAAAAGCCGGTCTATCTGTTTTAAATAGTGCTCTTCTTTTGATGGATTGATCTCCTTGAGGCGTTCATACGTTTGAATGGCGGCCTGAAAATTGTTCTGTTTTTCGTGGATTACTGCAAGTGTTTCTGTTACAATATCATCCACATCAGAACTTTTTTCACTTAGATCCCGCTGATCATTTTCCAGATCTTTTGGGTTCAATCGCTTACGCTCAATGGATGATAATCGTGTAATCAATTTATCAAGATCACTGATTGGGTGTGCGTGTTCGTGAATGTAAATACTGCGTTTGAATTCGGCCTGCTTTTTTTCTGGCACCCACGCATCAAAACTCCTGGGATGAGACAGGAAGTAATGCAGCCTGGCCATAAATCGGCTTCCCGGAGCACGAACTTTAGCCTGCCAGGCGGCTTCAATGGCGCTCTCTTTATCATCATTATGAAAATAGAGCCATGCGAGAAAGAAGTATCCAACTGCGCCGGCATTTCGCTTGTCGATGCGCGCTTTTAATCTTGAAATGGCATCATCCGGATCAGTTTCAAATTTTTCGAGATAGCTTTTGTATGATTCCGGTATTTGGTAATGCTCTAATTCCATACGGAGATGTTAAAAAAGTTTACTGCATTTACCAACTGCTCACAGCATCATTAAACATATTATTCGAAATTTGCTGTAGTGCTGCTTCGGCTGCTTCTATTTCACCATCAACAGGGTTTTCAAGTACATCGTATGTGGCACTTCCGGTGAAGTTTTTTGTCCAAAGTGGTTCATCATCACTGGCATATTGAAACGTTGCACGCACGGTTATTTGAATTTCATTCAGATTCGCTTGTTCATCCCCGCCAATGCTGAAAGGCCTGTTTACATAGGTTTGAATTGCCCCCTCAACAAAAGCATCAGATTCATCCTGATCGTTAATGAGTGATAACCGGCTTTGGTTCACAAACCGATTAACCAAAGCGCGATTCAGCCTGTCACTCAAATCACCCAGGCCGCTTTGAGATCTGTCCGGGAAAAATGGGATGTAGATTGTCCGTACATCACTTGGAATAGATGTTCCTGTGAAACTATAAGATATGCATCCGCTTAATCCAATAAGGAGAGCAGCAATGATAACGGGGAATTTTTTATTCAAGCCCATACTGATCAAGCTTTCTGTATAGAGTTCGTTCGCTAACACCGAGTGCTTCAGATGCTTTGCGCCTGTTTCCATCAAAACGTTTGAGAGCCTGTTCTATTAGAAACTTTTCAGCCTCTTCGATGGATGGAATCTCCTTATCACCAAAAAATCGCTCAACTTCGTCATCCTCTTTTTCATCAATAGATTCAATAGGTTTGTGGGGTGATGAAATACCGAGGGAAGAATCCTCCATCTGCTCCCGTATATGATTTGAAATATCATTCGGGTCTATAGATCGTGAAACACTGGCAGGCAATGCTTTAATGTTTTTTTCAGAAAACGATGAGAAGATAAATTTTGCCATCATTTTTTTGAGATCGGAGAGGTCGGTTCGCATCTCAATCAATGCACGATAGATAATGCTCATATCGGGCGATTTGGACTCATCCTCAAAAAAATCATCGCTCTCTTTTCGGGATAGTACCGGAAGGTTATCTGCTGAGCCAAGGTGCTGCCTGCCCTTCAGATATTTTTGAAGCCGATCTTTATCAATAAACTGCGACTTTTCCAGCACAACAAGCTGTTCGGCTACATTACGTAGCTCGCGAACGTTGCCCGGCCAGCGGTACGATATCAGCAGCTCTTTCGCTTCGTCGGAAAAACCCTGGAATACAGAATCGTATTTAGAGGAGAACTCGGTAACAAATTTTCTGAAGATAGGTATGATATCTTCTTTCCGATCGCGAAGAGGGGGTAGCTTTAACTTAACCGTATCGAGGCGGTAGTATAAATCTTCCCTGAATGAGCCATCTTTTACCAGTTCCCAAAGATCTCTGTTGGTAGCCGCAATAACACGTACATCGGCCGTGTACATTTTACTGGATCCAACCCTGAAAAATTCACCGCTTTCAAGTACACGCAGCAATTTTACCTGGATATTTTTTGGTGTATCACCAATTTCATCAAGAAAGATGGTTCCGCCATCCGCTTTTTCGAAATACCCTTTTCTGGCTTCGTGTGCTCCGGTAAAGGAGCCTTTTTCATGCCCGAAAAGCTCACTCTCAATGATGCCTTCCGGGATGGCACCACAATTTACAATCACAAGATCGTTGCGGCTTCGCTTGCTCATTGCATGAATGGCACGTGCCGTTACATCTTTACCAACGCCGCTTTCTCCCTGCAGAAGTACAGTAATGTCCGTACCGGATATCTGCATAATCTTGTCAACCACCTGCCTGATGGCATCAGATTCACCGGTTAACCCAAATTTTTCCTGAAATACCTGCCTGTCCATAGATCAAAAATTTTTCAAGCTTAAATGTAAGAAAGATCTGATTCTTGGCATAAACTACAATTTATAAAATTAACGCTTTTTGAACTCTGAAGGGCAAAATTACTTTACATTTATTAGAAAAGATGGTTTGTTGAGAGTATTCTATCATCTGCTGAAAATATTGAACAAAAGATCTACAAATGGTTACAGATTTTTATTGCGAAGGAACAGAACAAAAGCTGAGAAATCATTTTAACATTATTTATGGCAAAGAGTCTGTTGATGACTGCATGAACCGCACGAAATACCTCATCAACAGGTATGGATTGTCCCCGGCAAGTAAAGTCTCCTTCCACGATGTGTGGACTCATCAGGACAACATTCTGATTACCTACGGTGATATGGTTCAACCCGAAATTGGTGAACCTGTTTCCAAACTGAGAAAACAGCACGAATTTTTGTCAAAAACATTGCAGAACCACTTTTCAACGGTACACATACTTCCATTTTTTCCGAGTTCTTCGGACGATGGTTTCTCAGTGGTTGATTATCGCCGGGTGGATGTTCGGCTGGGGGGTTGGGATGATATACTAAGCATGAGTAAGGATTTTCGGTTGATGGGTGATCTGGTTATGAACCACATCTCACGTCACAGCGATTGGTTTAAACAGTATTTGGAGAAGAAAGAACCCTATACCGATTTTTTTATTGAAGTAGATCCTGAACAGGACCTTTCTGAGGTAACACGTCCCCGAAGCACCCCTCTTCTGACTCCAGTTCATACAAAAAAAGGAGAGAAGTTTGTCTGGTCCACATTCAGCGACGATCAGATTGATGTAAATTTTGCCAACCCGGATGTACTTTTTGAATATCTCGACATCTTCTTTTTTTACCTGAGTAAAGGGTTAAGTGTAATTCGGCTTGATGCGGTAGCTTTTATCTGGAAAGAGCCGGGTACCAACTGTATTCATCTTAGAGAAACTCATGAAATTGTGAAACTGGTTCGAACACTTACGGACTGTTTTGCACCTGAGGCTACCATCATCACGGAAACAAATGTGCCGCACAAAGAGAATATCAGTTATTTCGGTGAGGGTGATGAGACCCACATGGTATATCAATTCAGTCTGCCGCCACTTCTTCTGCATGCCATATTAACTGAAAATGCCACGTATTTAACCGAATGGGTGAAGACACTGAAACCTCTTCCCGATAACTGTACCTATTTTAATTTCACATCTTCGCATGATGGCATTGGTGTGCGTCCGCTTGAAGGCCTTGTGCCCGATAATGAATTTACAAGCCTCGTTGAGAGTATTCGGCAGAAAGGTGGTTTTGTATCCGAGAAAAAGAACCCGGATGGCTCATTAAGTCCGTATGAGCTCAATATCACTTACTTCGATGCATTCAGTGGTATTAACGGTTCTCAATCTCTTCAGGAACGAAGATATATCTGCTCTCAAATCATCTCTATGAGTTTGAAAGGTGTGCCCGGAATCTATTTCCACAATTTAACGGCCACAAGAAATAATCTTCAGGGAGTTTCCATCACAGGGCGATACAGAACCATCAACCGAAAGAAGTGGTATTACGACGAGCTTGCCGGAGAATTGAGCGATCCGGACACAACAACGTATCGAATCTTCAACAAAATGAAGCAAATTATTACTGCTCGAAAAAAGCATCCTGCATTTCATCCGTTCGGCAGACAGGTGGCAGCTGATGTAGGTGATGATCTTTTTTGCCTTATCCGTTGGGACCCAGCAGAAACCGAAAAAATTCTGGTACTTGCCAATGTTACCAACAATGAGAAAAGCGTGAACCTTACCAATTTTGATCTTCCGGTTAAAGATCGTGGTACGTACAATGATATATTATCAGGGAATGAGGCGGTTACAGATGGAGTAGCTATACTAAAGCCTTTTCAGGTACTGTGGTTGAAGATTTGAAGAGTTAAACAGCTACACAATCAATAAGCTGAGAAAGCCGGGTAATCACGAGATCCGGCTTGAGGTTTCTGCATCGGTCATCATCTTTTCTCCACTTCAGAGAGCGCTCATCTCCGGCGAAAAGGGCTGTACGCATGCCAAGTTCTGCGGCCGGGTAGACATCCTTCAGCATGTCATTACCAATGTAAAGCACCTGGTGTGGTTTGATGGATGCATCAAAATGACCGAGTTTTTCAAGAAACTCGCGATAAAATTTGAGTCCCGGTTTTTTGAGCTTCTCTTCGTACGACCAGTTCAGTAAGTTTTCATCAAAACCAAGTTCTGAAAGGGTTTGATTGGTTAATGCCTCAAGCACAACCGGGGTATAAAACTGAGAATTTGAGATAATACCCTGTGTAACACCTTTTGCCTTGAAATGGTGCAGTGTATCCGTAACATCGGGCATGGGCCAGACTGGGTTCATACGAGCTTCAAATTCAACAGATACCTGTTCGTACAGTTCAGTATTCGCCTGATAGCTGATCAAACTATCAGATTGCATCTTCTGTAAAACTTTTCCCCAAACTTCGCGAATGTCGGGCTCCGGATATTCAACTCCGGCACGTTTTAGCGTGGAGATCATATCATCAACTACTTCATTGTATATGATGAACCCAAGCGAACCGGCCTGTTCATTATGAATCTGAACACCGGATTGATTCAAAACGTCCAGAAAAAGTTCTGCATCCGGGCTGCCATCATCAATACCAATATCCCCCACACCCGAGATAAACAGTGTGCCGTAAAAATCGTAGGCAATCACTCTGATATCATGAAGTATCGTGAGTGATGGGTTTGTATTCGTATCAATGGGCTCCATAGAAACCGAGAGTTCCCTGAACCGATTGTGCAGAAATGTATCAGGCATGAAATGAGGTGCTCTTATTTCTTAAACTTTTTTCGATACTCTTCAATTTCGATCATTGGAGGGCGCTCCTCTTCAATAATCTCAATAAGGTTCTGTTCGTACTGATCCCGTTTTGCCTGAAACTGGCGGAGAATTGTTTCGTGTTCCGCTTTCTCAAAAACACCGAGAGCTTTGGCTCTTTTGATGAAGGTTTGCAGGATGCCGAAAGCCATCTTTCCGAGTGCCTGTGTGGGTTTGTTTTCGTGAACCCGTTTGTCAAGATCGGTCTGTGCGAAGGCTTCGAGGCCAAATTTGTGGTACACATCAATCAGGTGTGATGTCTCCACACCATAGCCGATCGGGAATGCAATTTGATCGAGAACTTCGCGCCGTACGGCATATTCACCCGAAAGCGGTTGAATGATTGCAGTGAGATCCGGGAAGAAAAGTGAGAACAGTGGCCGTACCAATATTTCAGTTACCCGTCCGCCGCCGGAAGGCCTCACATTGCCAGAAAAAGCGAGTGGGCGATCGTAGAACGCTTTCACATACTTTACCTCATCGCGATAGATGAGCGGCGCTACAAGGCCGTATACAAACCGCGGGTGTATGTTGCTGATGTCTGCATCAACATACACAATGATATCACCTTTAAGCTGGTAAATCGCTTTCCAGAGATTTTCGCCTTTGCCGCGTTTTGGTTCAAGATTGGGAAGGATATCCGATGCCAGATAGGTATCGGCACCAAAGTTTTTGGCAACTTCGAGGGTTTTATCATCCGAGCCGGAATCAATCACGGCAATTTCATCAATGAGGGGATAGCGTTCCATCAGCTCAGAGCGGAAAATAATCAGCTCTTTCCCAATGGTTTTCTCTTCGTTCAAAGTAGGGAGGCAGAGCGAAATTGTAAGGTTCTTCTTCTTTTTTGCCTCAACCAGTTTTTTCAGGTCCCAAAATTCAGAATGATGGTACGTGTTTTTGTCGATCCAGTTTTGAAGATTACTCACAATATCCTCCGTCTACAGCTAAAATTGTTCCAATAAGTTGAGCCATTCCTTTATAAATCGGCTCAAGTTGTATGGTTTCGTTTGATTTGAATGTCTGTTCGCCCACAGTTATACCCAGTGTTAATGCGGGAATTTCATGATCAATCAAAGCGGAAAGTTCTGATATACTTGGTGCAAGGCGCGGTTCTATGTCCAGTGTTTCCATCACTGAGCGTGCGCACTTGGTTAATGTATGGGAGTATGGAATGCCGCCCGGTGTCCGTTTTGCAAAAATATCAAGCTCAACCTGATCACCAGTTTTTGATGAAACCTCAAGTACTATGTCACTAATGGTTTCCCCGGCTTTCTCTACAACTTCCTGTGATTCAGAGCGAACTTCAAAACCGAGTGTTGCATCCCGCGCAATGGTATTAAATGATGAGCCCCCGATAATGGAACCCATAACAATACTTGTCCGGGGACGCTTAGGCAGGCGGATGTCATTAATTTTGTTGATCACTTCGTTCAGTGTGAGTATGGCACTTGCATCACCAAATCGCGACCAGTCGTACGTTTCGGGGACTCTGCAGGTAATCTCTCCCCGAAGCATCCCAATAGAGGAGTAACTGAGCCGGCCCAGTTGAATACCCTCTACACAGATGGCATTTTTAATGTCGAATTTGTTGTTTTCGAGAAAGAAACGAATCCCCTCGAGATTACCGCGGCCAAGGCTTTTAACACCTGCCAGTAACACAAGATCGTTTTTCAGTTCGATCTTTAAATCTTCGAGGATGTAGGGGAGTGTTACAAGTGCAGCCAGGCCTAATGCGTTATCGGCAACACCGGGCCCCATAATCTCTTTACTGGCCACCTGCATGGTGTGGTCCGTTTTTGTATCGAAAATGGTATCAGCGTGGGCATTGATCAGAAGCGCATTCTCGCTCTCCTTGCCGCTCAATACGCCAACTCCGTTACCGGCATCATCAATTGATGAGTCTGTAAGGCCTGCTTCATCAAACCGGTTTAATATGAACTGAATGCGTTTCTCTTCATGACCGGTTGGTGCCGGAATTTCACCAATCATTACAAGATTGGCTAACAACACCTCCCGATATTTTTTAAGCTTATCCTCTAAGCCGGATAATTGTTTTTTTAGTTCGGTGAAGTCCTTCATAATTTAATAAGGTAAATTTGATCTGTAGCATTTGCTTAAAGATGTGAAAAATTATGCTGGTATTCACCATAAAGATCATCAATTCTTGAGGCGATGCGATAATTTTACAGTGTAGTAATATGAACTGCAGAATTATTACTGTGAATTGAGATCTAAAAAAAGGTTATATCTGCCGGTACTGATCAGGCGAGAGCCGGTTCAGCGTAAAACCGGGATATTGAACTTTTAGCCACCGGCTTAGCAATAAGGGTTGCAGAGGTGCAATCAGTTATTTCAACCTCAACATAATCGCCTTTCTGGAAATCTTTTCTGTCGAAAACTACCATTTTATTGGTGTCGGTTCGGCCTGATAACTGCTCAGACGATCGTTTACTTTCACCTTCAACAAGAACCAGGTGGCGGTTACCAATTTCGGCGAGGTTATTTTTCTCCTGGATGGTCATTTGTTGCTGAATGATCTCCGTTAAACGGCGTTTTTTCACTTCCTCAGGTACATTGTCTTCATATTTTCGGTGCGCGAGTGTTCGCTCTCTTTCTGAGTATGCAAACATGTAAGCGAGATCATACTCCACAATTCCCATCAAAGTCATCGTATCACGATGTTCTTCTTCTGTTTCATCACAAAAACCGGCAATAATATCTGTTGAGAGAGAAACACCGGGAATAATTTCGCGCATCCGTTCTATGAGTGCGAGATATTCCTCGCGTGTGTAAGGCCTTCGCATGCGTTCGAGCATACTGCTGCTTCCTGCCTGAGCAGGGATGTGAATGTAATTACAGAGATTTGGGCGTTCGGCAATAAGATGAAGCAGGGTTTCTGGAAAATCTTTTGGATGCGGTGATGAAAAGCGGAAACGAATTTCACTATTTATCTTGCTGGCTTCATCCATCAGGCGGGTAAAGTCGATTTCCTCGTATTTGTATGAATTAACATTTTGCCCGAGCAGGGTTACTTCTTTGTATCCCTGATCACTAAGTTCACGAATTTCACGAAGAATACTTTCCAGCGGTCTGCTGCGCTCCCGTCCGCGTGTAAATGGTACAACACAAAATGCGCACATATTATCGCAACCGCGCATGATGGAAACAAAAGCTGAAACTCCATTCCCGCTTGTACGCACGGGGCTGATGTCTGCATAGGTCTCTTCAAGTGACAAGAGCACATTCACAGCTTTACGCCCATCTTCTACTTCGGCCAGCAGATTAGGGATATCCCGATAGGCATCGGGCCCAACAACAATATCTACAAGCTGTTCCTGGTCGATAATTCGGTCTTTAATCCGTTCTGCCATACAACCCAGTACGCCAACAGTTAACTTCTTATTCTCTTTCTTAAGCGAGCGGAACTCCTTCAGGCGGTTCCAGACTCTTGTTTCTGCGTTTTCCCGGATGGAACAGGTGTTCACAAAAATTACATCAGCCTCTTCAGCGGTTTGAACCGGTACCATACCCTCATCAAGCAGTATTGAATTTACCACCTCTGAGTCGGCAAAATTCATTTGACAGCCGTAGGTTTCTATATGAAATCGTTTGTTGTTCATGGAACCGGTTTTGATGAGAATTATTTAGCTGGGTTGGTTGAGGAGCTAAAAATACGAATTAATATTGTGGATGTCATCGTCTGTGAACTCTTTTCAGTCTCACGAATTCTGCACTATTGAACTGCTCTGAGATTACCATCCGTATCGGTAAGCAGGAAAAAGATATTTCTACCGCCGGGAGATTGATCAAACAGGCCATCGGTGGACTCCGTCCAGCCGGTTACAGCAATTTCGTTGAGTGAAGTTTGAATCACAGAACGGGCGGTTTCTGAGCCGGAAGCTCCATACGTGTTTGTCCAGAGAAGATTTCCGGATTGATCTGTTTTTGCAAGAAAGGCATCATTATTACCCTGATTCAGTTCTTCAAAATCACCATCATTTGATCTCGATTCCCCGGCAATAATGTATTGGTTATTTGCTGTTTGAATGGCATTAAAAGCTGCGTCATCACTGCTTCCGCCGATAGTACGCACCCACTCAATACTATAGTTTGATGAGAGCTTCATCAAAAATGCATCCCGGTTGCCACCATTATCCCGGTTGAACATACCGGTTGAAGAATCGGTACTTCCGGCAATGATGAAACCACTGTCTGCTGTGGATTTTATGGATCTGCCAATATCCGTGCCTTCTGCAGCAAAACTTATCAAAGAAATGAACTGACCAAAAACATCCAATTCGAGTGTGAAAACTCCGCCACTGCCTGCATCTACACCGGAAAAATTACCATTTTCTGATTGATGTGTTCCGGTTACCACTACGCCATTTCGCACAGATATGGCTATACCAAATGCTTCATCGGCCGATGTGCCACCGGCAGTTCGTGTCCAGTTTGGTTCGCCGTTCAAGTCTGTAAATATCACAAACAGATCGCGGCTGGTGTTATCTTTTTGAAAGAATGTGAGATCATTGGATTGTGTAGAGCCGGTAACAAAGTATCCGCTTCCCGGTGCTTCTATTAGGGCGTTGGCACGGTCATCACCGGAGCCGCCATACTTTCTGGCCCAGATAAGCTCACCTTCAGGGCTTACTTTCATCATAAAAAGATCGATCCCACCACGGTTTTGCCCTGAAAAATTGCCACTGTTGGAATCGCTTGAGCCTGCAATCACATAGTTTCCGGCACGGTCTTCAATAACATCATTTGCTAAATCGGTTCCATTTCCGCCAAATGTTCTGACCCACTCAATCGATCCATTTGCACGCAGTTTTGTGAGGTGAATATCGCGCTGGCCAATTCCTAAACCCTGAAAATCACCATTGTTGGATGAAGTACTGCCTGTGATGAGAAATCCGCCATCCGAAGTCTGGATTATTTTTGCGGCTTCATCCTGACCCGATCCACCTATAATTTTTACACTCTGATCGCCATTTTCGATGCCGTTTTCATCGTTTCCGCCAATGGGCTCGAGATTGCAGGATGTGAAAAAGGCTACTGCGGTTACTAAGGCCAACTTCAAAAGGTATCGAAAAGGCAAGCTATTTGTAAACATAGCGACAAATTGTGATTAAAGCAGCAGAGGCGTTATGAACAAATACTCTGAGTGCCTATTCAATTTATATTAACAAGTTCAACATCAAAAACAATAACTGATCCTATAGGAAATGCACTAGCTTGTCTTGGATCAACAGGTTGTAATTGATCTGAACCGATATCAGCTGGTATGAATAACTGGTACTTTGCACCAGTTTGCATTAGTTGTAACCCTTCGGCAAAACCAGAAATATATGCATTTACAGGATTAGGTTCAGTAGTTGTATTCCCAGGAGTTCGATCAAAAACGAATCCATTAGTGAATGTTCCGGTATATCTGATCACTACATTACTATTGGCACCGGGTGACTCTCCATCACCCTCTTCAATTACACGGTATTGAAGGCCGGAATCGGTAACTGTAATATCATCTTGTTGAGCATTGTTTTCCAGAAACTGAACCGGATCTCGCAGGAATGAATCGAGTTTCATATTAAAAATCAGCACAGATCCGTTTTGAATCGGAGTTCCTTGTGGGGGTCTCTCGCCGTAGCCAAGCTCAGAAGGCAGAACAAACTCATATTCTGCGCCCTCGCGCATCAACTGAATACCTTCAAAAATTCCTTCGATAATGTCATCGGTTAATGGAAAATATTCCAGCTCGTCTGTTTCCATGAAAACTTCATCGGTAATCAGGCGCCCTTCGTACTCTACAAAAACAACTTTTCCTTCATCGGGCCTTTCGCCTTCACCTTCGTTAATGATTCTGTACAACAAGCCGCTTTCGGTCTGAACAACACCCTCTTGCTGAGCGTACTCTTCGAGAAAGTCGGTTTCATCAACAGGATCGCCAAATGAAGCGCTTGGAGTATCGAGGCATCCGGTTAGTAATAGTGATGCAAAAAGTAAATAGGCTAAGTACTTCATAATTAAATAACTGTGTAGATAAATTACGATCAGATTTCGATCTGATCAGGAAATTGATTGATTTGATTTTCAATAAACTTTATTGAAACTGGTAAAGTGTGTTCTAAATATCTTGTCAACTCAAAATTATAGAAAGAGGGTTCCGTACAGCCGGCCCAAAAATCTCGCTGACTATCTATTTCGGGTATAATCATCTCGATGAGATCGGCATCAAAAAAGAGGACTTTTCGGTGCAAATTCTCAAAAGAATCATTGATTCGTGCAGCCAGGGAAACAAGAAACGGAGATTGCTGCATCTGCTCGTCGTTCAGCAAGTTGTGCATTCCAAACATATCCATTCGAATGGTGTGGCAAATAAGCAGCAACTCACCACTTGTGATGGTAGTTAGATCAGATTGAGCTGAGCGGTAGTACCTGAAATTGCGAATCAGTTTCCGGCCGGTAGATAGCGTTGCAGCTGCTGTGGCTGCAGTAAATTGAGCAAGTTGTGAATCTATTTGGGCCATTCTGCTGGATTTTCTCGCCAGGCGTTAAGCAAATTCATGTCTTCTTGTTTGATGGTTCCCTGTTCTAACGCAACATCTACCAGTGTAGCATAATCGGTTAGAGTATAAACGGGAATATCTCTTTCTTTAAACTTTTTGGTTGCCTGCTCGAAGCCATACGTGAAGATGCTGATAACTGCCCGGACATCGGCGCCGATAAAAAGCAGGGCATCAATCACCGAAATTGCAGAGCCGCCTGTTGAGATTAAATCTTCAATCACCACGGTTGATTGTCCCTTATCAACACCGCCTTCAATTTGATTGCCAAGGCCATACGCTTTTGCTTTTGCGCGTACGTAAGCCATGGGCCTGTCGAGCGATTGTGCTACCCAAGCTGCATGGGGTATTCCGGCAGTAGCTGTACCGGTAATTACGGCAACATCAGGGTACTCTTTTTGGATGATGTCTGTAAAAGCCTTTGAAATTTTCTTTCTCAATTCCGGATGGCGGAGTGTTAATCGGTTGTCGCAGTAGATGGGGGAGTTCCAGCCGGATGACCAGGTAAATGGGTTGTTTGGCCGCAGAACAACGGCATTAATATCAAGAAGAGATTTCGCAAGCTCTCTGGAAAATGTAGTATCGATAATCATGTTTTTTACTGTTAAATCTGTAATTCTTTATTAATTATTCAAGAACAGATGTTCATATCTGGTCTTTTAAAAGCCTCTAAGTTATTGAATAAATGTTAAGGACGTATTATGTGGTAATTTATTATCCCAGGCCGGGAACGAAGTGAATCAACAATTCAAGGCATATCAGGGCGTACAAACCGGCCAAAAGATCATCAGCCAATATACCGAATTTTCCACGCATTTTTTCTACTGCTTTAATTCCGAGGGGTTTCATGATATCGAACATGCGAAAAAGCAGAAAACCTGCAAGTAAAATAAGCAGATCTGAGCCGGTTTGGTGGAAGCCGGCAGCAAGAAATACCACAGTCTGCCCGGCGCTCTCATCCATCACAAACTGCCCGGGATCATCGCCAAATTTCTGCACATTTGCATCGGTACTCCAGAGAGAGAGAAGTACGGTTATCAAAAGCAGTGCATACAATCCGTATACAGGAAACAGGATTGCCGAAAAATAGATCAACGGAAGTGTGAATAAACTGCCCCAGGTACCCGGCCCGTATGGAAGAAGGCCTGCGCCGAAGAGTGTTCCAATCCATATTTTAATGCTTTGCATAGCGGTCTGGTTTGAGAAGCCGGATGAGGTGAGGTTACTTCTTACCGAACAACAATTTTCGGTTTACGACAAAATATTCAACTCCTGAATAGACCGTAATGGCAACTACCACCATCATACCCCAGTAAAAAATATTGAGAGAGTAGATCGATTGCACAAACTCACCAAAAGCACCTCCAAAGAGCAGGAAAAAACCGAAAAGAAGGGCAACGTATAGATACCCCATTTGGATGGCCGTTTTAGCTTTGGCGGTTTTTCGCGTTTCAAGAGTAATCCCTCTGCGATTTGTGAAGATCCGGAGGCTTGTGATGATGATATCCCTCAGTACAATGACAACAACTGCCCACCAGGGGAACTGGCCGGGATCGAGAAACGGCAGGCAAACAAAACCTGCGAAGGTGAGAAATTTATCTGCAAGCGGATCGAGAAAAATCCCAAAATCACTTTCAACCTGATATCGCCGGGCGTAATATCCGTCAAAATAGTCGGTTATGGCAGCTACGGCAAAAACCACGAGGCTTAACCCTCTGAGAAGAATATCTTCCTGGATGAATAGAATCAGAAATATCGGCGCCATTATTAAACGGAAGCCACTGAGTATGTTGGGTAATTTTTCCACGGGAATAAGGTAAAACTCTTACCAATAAATTGATACTTCCAATCTGTGGCAGAGCCAAAGCCTGTAAATGTTGTTGCGATTATTCACCATGAATATAAAAAATTGAGGCAACTAATAGGTCTACTTTCCTGAATAGCATATATCGTAAACTCTATTTCATCAATGTTCAGCAAAACACTATTTTCCATGCGTATGAAAAGAGCGCACATTATATCCATTGGAAATGAACTGCTGATAGGAGACACCATCAATACAAATGCAGCCTTCATCGGGCAAACGTTAACGCATTTAGGGGTTGCTATCGAGCAGGTTTTTACAATTCCGGATGATTATTCACTCATAAAGAGGAGAATCAGCAGCTCGCTTGAACACGCTGATGTGACCATTGTTACAGGCGGGCTGGGTCCCACGCATGATGATATTACAAAGAAAGTTGTTTCTGAAATTTTCGGCAGCAAGCTTGTGCAGAATGAGAGGGTGTTAAATCACATCAAAAAGATATTTTTTGACAGAGGATTTACTCTTTCACCCTCAAATATTGAGCAGGCTGCCGTTCCCGATGTTTGTGATGTGCTGTATAACGAACAGGGAACAGCCCCCGGAATGTGGTTTGAAAAAGAGAATCACTACCTGGCCGTTTTGCCGGGTGTTCCGTACGAGATGAAGTACCTCATGGAGAAAAGAGTGATCCCAAAACTGAAATCGCTCTATACAGATTTGAACATTCGGGTGACAGATTACCTTAAAACTGCGGGCATTCCTGAAAGCACACTGAGTGATTTGATTGGAAACCTTGAAGAGTACACGAATAATGGCGTTGGAGTAGCCTATCTGCCCAATCCCGGTGGGGTTACCATACGGCTAAGTGCTGATGGAACCACAGCTGAACAGGCTGAAAAGAAGTTGCTGAAATTGCGAAAGATGGTCTATAAGAAATCGGGCGATTTTATTTTTGCAAAGCAGCGAGACAAAAACCTAGCTGAAGTTGTTGGTGCGATTCTATCAGAAAAAAAATTAACGCTGGCAGTTGCAGAGAGCTGCACCGGTGGTATGCTTGCAAATGAATTGACCAATATTACCGGCTCGAGTGCGTATATGCTTGGTGGTGTAGTGGCATACTCAAATAGTGCAAAATCAGCTATGCTGAGTGTTGATGCGGAGCTGATCAATCAATTTGGTGCAGTAAGTAAACCGGTGGCACTCGAAATGGCTAAGAATGCAGCTCAAAAATTTGGAGCAGATATTGGCATTTCAACTACAGGTATTGCAGGTCCGGGTGGTGGGACAGCTGAGAAACCGGTGGGTACTGTGTGGATTGGATTTTACCTGGAGGGTGAAAACTTTGCTCTGAAAACAGTTTTTACGAATAACCGACTTGTAAATAAGCAACGGACCGTTATGGTTGCACTCGAAACAGTACGGCGCAGATTACTAGGTATTAAAACATACCCATACGAACTTAAACCCCATTTTAGTTGAATCTTTTTTTGTTGATAGGTTTACTGTTTTTGCCCTGGGGAGAAGTCCGGATTTCCGGGGATTTTCAAAAACCGGAGCTCACCCACTTTTCGTGGGATACCATTCCTGCGCCAACTCTGCCGGATACACTTCCACAGCCGGTAATACCGGATTCTCTCCTGCCTGACACCCTGTTAATACCTGTTGAACTTGACACCCTGCCCGAACCTGCTGTACAGGATACCATACCCGATGCAACTGCAGAAGTTGAAGAAGAACCTGAAGAAGTTCGGCAAGATACTGTTCATGTGTGGAACTATCATACACATGGCAGCTTCGAGACCGCCGAGACAGACAGTACTCTTCGCTGGGTAAATATGCTGAATCTTTTTGACCGGTTTCATACGCAAAGAGGGGCTATAACGTACAGGATGGGGACAGTTGGAAAAATGGATGGTCTTGAACTGCATGCATTTGAATCGCGGCATTTGAATCTCGAAATGGAAGGCTTGGACCTGAATGATCCGCTAACAGGTGGTGTAAACTGGAACCGGCTGGCATTTCATAAAATTGCAGCCTTCAATGAGATGAATTATGGGGGAGTGTACAGAGCAGAAACCAGGCTTAGGGACCACTACCTGGTGCAGCCAAGAACCTATCTTAATTTTGATGAAAGCAAATTTAACTATCGCAGCCTGGAGTTTGCGTACAGCCAGAATTTGCGGAAGGATACAAACCTGGAACTCTCTTTCTGGGATCGAAGAGATGGCGCCGGTTACAATCGGCAGGAAGTGGAAGGCCGCCAGATTGTGGTAAGGGTCTATCATCAGCTAAACCACAACTGGCTGTTGAAAACAGGGTACATCAACAACTCTCTTGAAAGGCAGGAATCGTTCGGTTATAACCTGACCGACCCTCGTTTTTTTGCATTCAACTACTTTATTGAAACACCACTGCAGAACAATGCCAATGCCGATCAAACATCGAGTGATGTGTACGTTCAGCTCCACCATCGAAGCGATACAATCAGTACTGTATCCACCAAGTTTGGGCTTCATTATCAAACGGATAAATGGGATCTCACCTACAATGCCGACACCCTGGCCAC
>JAFIES010000077.1 GCA_020832415.1 Balneolaceae bacterium
ATACCGTTTATTCCGAGCCGCGATCTTGTTTTTATGTGGGCAGGCATTGAACTATCCAGAATGCTGGATATGGCAACGGCTGCTGTAGCCGGGATGCTCTTGGTTTCAAGTGCTCTGAAGAAGAGTACGAATTTAATTCTCTTCCTCTTGATCTCTTACTACTCTAAAGATCCTGAAATTAAAATGATGCGTGAAAAAAAAGGGAATCAGGAAACAGCTGAAAAAACTGATCAAAAATAGACCCTGTAGAGCAGATTGAAATTTCGGCCCGGTTCCGGGAAAATATCTTTTATTCTGGAGAGATGATCACGATAGGTTTCATTGAAAATATTCTGCACTCCAAAGGTAAATGTGTGAAAAACACCACCTGCATCCAGTCTGTATTGAACTCCTGCATCAAGCAGTGTGTATCCGCTTGTATTAGTCTCAAATTCACCGAGTCTACTTTGCTCGGAAGCATACCTCAATTTAGTATTGAAAGTGAGTGAATTTATTGCATACCGAAATCCTAAACTCGCTTTCAGAGGTGGTATCATCGGTAGAGGGGCAGTACTGCCGGTAAATCCGGTGATATTTCGTTCATCATCATCTACGTTTCGCTCACCAATTGTGTAAGATATTCCTGCATCAACAAGAAGATTTGGAGTGAACTGATGCTCAATAGAGCTCTCAAATCCATAAATTTCGGCCTCTACACCAACAAATTGATAATCATTTAGTGTAGCAATTCGGTCATTTGGCCTGCCTGTGTCTCTCGCGTAGAGATAATTACTAAATCCGTTATGATATGCAGCAATTGATGCAGCAGTTCTGCCGGTTCGGTATCTGAGGAAGATCTCTTTGCCAAGCCCACGTTCGGGATCCAGATCCGGATTTCCAATTTCATACGAGTATGCAGCGAGATGCGGCCCTTCAGAAAAGAGTTCTTCAAGTGCAGGTGCTCTGTATGAATGCATCACAATGGCACCAGTATAAAAACCTCTGCCAAGATTATAAATGGCGGATGCTGAGCTGGATAATGCCGAAAAAGAGCGCTGGCGAATATTTCCAATAGCGCTGTTGGGACGATCTTCCTTTGGACGAGCAATGTTGTGATCGAATCGAGCACCAACTTCAATGTGTAACGGTCCAAAATCAGCCTCCTGAACTGTGAAAAGAGAACCAGTAAAGCTGTTAGAATCCGGACTGCGTGAACCTCTGACAGCAAAATCCTGATATTCACCCCAAACTCCCACTATTCCTTCTTCAAAAAATGCAAACCCCCTGTGGTTTGCTTTGATTCCCGCCGTAGTAGTGACAATTCCAAACTCTGTTCCAGCCACATCCGCACGTTCCCATTCAACATGGTAATAATTTTTTAATGATGCATTTAGCTCAACATTCTTAAAGAACCTGTCGGAGAAAACAACTTCAGACCTGCCATCGAGTTGGAATTTTTCCATTTCGATATTTACACCACTTGGGTGGCCTCCAAGCGGATCGGGCGGAATTCCGTAGTTGCTAATATACATAGAACCTGCAATTCCGGCATATCCCCAGGGTTTTATATAACTAATACCTGCTGCATTATTGGTTGACTGAAGGTCTGAATTCTCAATTCTGCCGACAGGTGTATTAAAATCTGATCCAGTGCGTCCATTCACATCAATATTAAATGCAAGGTTGTTATATGGAATAAGGAGTGAACCGGCTGCAGTTGCACCGCTGTTTACGCTGCTGCCTTGTAGTGTTGCTGATCCTGTTATTGAATTTGGGACAGAAGTTGGTATCTGATCGCGAACTACATTAATAACCCCTCCGATAGCGTTTGAACCATAAACAAGTGCAGCAGGTCCCCGGGCAATTTCTATTTCATTTGCGGAAATGGGATCTATTGAAACCGAATGATCTGCCGATGTAGCTGATGCATCACCAGAGCGCTCACCATCCTGTAAAATCAAAACGCGGTAATCACCAAGGCCGCGAATAACAGGTCTGCCGGGTGCCGGTCCCATAGACCGGGAATCGAAGCCTGGCTGGCTTTCTAATGTTTCTGATAAGGTAGTACCAAGATTTCTTCTGAGTTCAGTACCAAGTATTTTTGTTGAAGCATGCTCAAGATTACTTCCTCTGACACCTTCTTGCTGGCCTACAACTTCAACTGTAGATCCGGTTATAACTGATGGGTTCAGTTCAATTGTAATTTCATTTTCTTCTTGATCAGTTATTGAAATTCTGCGGGTTTGATTCATATAACCAATCCGGTGTGCAGAAAGTGTTATGGTGCCTGATGGCACATTTGAAAAACGAAATTCTCCATTCCTGTCTGTAGTAATGGTTCGATTGATCTCTTCGAGATGAAGATAAACATATGGGATTGGTTCCCAGGTTTTTGCATCTATTACTTTACCCTTTAGAATGCCTGAGCTTTCAGAAGCTTCTGCGCTTAGAGGGAAAACATAAAAAAGCAGTGCGACGAAAAGTATTTTTTTGATAATCATTCAATCAATAAGTTTGCAGAATGTACGTCACTAAAAAAAGCCCGGTAGATCTACCGGGCTGGTGGTTTTTATCGTGTTCGGCATTTATTTCGTTCGTGCATCCAGATGCCATCTTCTGTGATGGATGGGTGATCTTCATGCGCAACATGTACTCTTAGTGGGCGTGATACAAAATCATCATGATCTATGTGCTGGAGGCGGAATACAATTTCGTCAGTTCCAACATGATCAGCCCTGAAATGGAAACCCCAAGAACCGTCAGAGCCGTGCTGCTCGAGGTTAACCGGTCGAATTTGGTTGATATCCTGAACGCGTGCTTCATCTGTACATTCGCCTGAGAGAACATTTGGTTTCGCCCAATCGAATTCAAGCCGGTATTCACCACCGTCTGCTTCTTCCGGGAGGTCGAATTTGTTACCATCTCTGTCTAACCATCGTACAAAAACACTTGGTGTCATTCCACGACTCATGTCAGGAATAACTGCTGTTGAGAGAGTTAAAACCTCTTCACCATCAACCGTGGTAACATATTCATCCCATGCACCATCGGGATTGAGTGTATACTGATTGTTTTGAAATCGAAGTATTTCAGCATTGTTCTGTTCAATAACAAAACCAAATGCATCGGCATGGTCATTTTCATCACCACTAACTGTATTGTCACAAGAGATGAAAATAAGTGCTGATAGTACAATAAGGGCAGTAAATCGGATAGTAGAATTTGTAAACGTATTCATAGTATTACTAAATAGTTGAAAGATTTATGTTTAAATTCGGATAAATTTCACCCGTTGAATAAGGTGATTTGAGAGAGAAAAAGCGGATCTAAACGAAGAAGGGGGGAGCTCGTCCATCATAAAAAGGCACAAAAGGTGTGGTTGCCTTTTCAGTTGGAGTACTAAATAAGAAAGGTTTTGAATCCGGTTGTGCATCTGAAATTTGATCACAATCGGTGTTAAACTTAAAAACAGATCCACAAATTAAACAGTGCAACTCATCCTGCGTGATGGATTGGCCTGTTTCTGCAGAATGGTGATCATCAATGTGTATGTGAATTGATGATATAGTGATGCCAAAGGCAACTACAATTGCAGATAATATCGATATGTGGGTTCTGAATGAATTCACAACATGGTTTAGTGTGTATGCGAATATACACTGATATACGTAACCCAATCAAACAAAATTGTGTATTTCTCTGTTAAAGATCGTAACGTCTTAAAATATAATTGTGTCTGAAAATGTCGTTTCAAATCAGCAATTGCACAAAACAAGACATTTGAAAGCATCATAACCGTACAGTAATGGAAATTATCGAACCTGCATATTCCTGGTTAATGGGATTGGGTGAAAATTATGGTGTTAATCCAATTATTTTTGCTGTGATTTATGTAGGAGCCATTCCCTTTTTTTCATTGTCAATCGTCTGGCTCACATACAATTATAAGAGAGGTGTATCTATTGTACTCCCTTTACTTTCAGCAATGTTTTTCTTCATTTCCGCTTATCTCTATCTGCTCATAGCTGGAGAAAATGTGCCTTGGTGGGTTTACATTATTGTATTTGTGATATTACTCACAGGAAGCTGGACCACCTACAAAAAGATCAGAACCAAAATAACTCATCAAATTGATGATCTTTGAAAATTATCATCAAGCCTTATGAGTTTGATTCTGCTATTAAATCTATGTTCGATTAACAGAGGGTAATTACCCAAAAAAGTCAGAAACATTCTTTCCATTCTCTATTTGAATTAAGGGCTAAGAAGCAGGATATTTCAATTACCACTAACCTGTTGCTCTGCCTTAATAAATTGAATGTTCACCGAAAATAAACTCAAATAAAATGTATATCGGTTTTAAACATCTCCACTCATTTCTCGCTTATATATTGCTCGCTGCTCTTATTTTTTCTTTGATCTATGCCATCATTAAATTTGTAAAACGATCCCCCTTCAATGAAAAAGTTCGAAAAGTTGCTCTCATTGGTTTTATCGCATCTCATCTTCAGCTTCTGATTGGAATAGTGCTATACGTTGTCTCGCCCTGGGGTCTGTCAAGTTTATCGGGCGACATCATGCAAGATTCGTTTGCAAGACTTCTGGCACTCGAACATCCACTTACAATGCTTATTGGCATTGTTTTGATCTCTGTGGGATACATAAAAGCTAAAAAACCGGGAGATGATGCCCGACGCTTCAAAACCATCATCTTGTTCTACACACTCGGTTTGATTCTGATCCTTAGCCGAATTCCCTGGCAGGTATGGCCGTAAAGATCAGAAGTATCTTTCTACAGAAATGGTGGGATCAATTATTTTCTGATTGATGATACTTTCAGCGAGGCAGTAGGCTGCATAACGACCCATCATCATTCCTTTTGAACCGAGTGCACCGATGATGTAAAGATTGGCATACTCAGGATGATGTCCCACGATGGGGAGTTTATCAGGAACGGTTACACGCACATTCGCCCACTGCTCGGTGTTCACAATTTTCTCCACGAAATCGGGAAAGGTTTGCCTCAGTTTGCCTTTCAATCTATTCAGGCCATCTTCGGTGGGTTTCAAATGATCAAAAGAGTGCTCATACGTACTCCCAACTGTTAGTTGTGTTGGATAATGGCTCATAAATGCCATGTACCCAAGGCTGGATACAGAGTGATTTAGTGGTAATTCATCTTCAAAACGGAACGTTGCCGTTTGCCCTTTTACAGCATGGAGTGGCAGAAAATTCCAGCGTTCTGATTGAGTTTGGCCAAATCCTGTAGCATCAACTACCATTTTTGATGATACAGTTTTCTGATGATTCAGCTCGAAAATCCACTGATTGGATTTCTGACTGTAGCTGTACTGTTGTGTACACTCCAGAAATTCTGCACCTTTAGCAGACAGATATTCTAAAGATGCCTTAATAAATTCCGGTCCGTTAATTGAAAGAGAATTTTCCACGATTAAACCGCCGTAATGATCACCAAAAAAAGGATACTCTTTTGAAAATTCTGATCTTGGAAGCCAGGTAAGCCAATTATCGGGCCATTCATACTTTTGCGGTGAGCGTTCAAAATCTTTCGATATATCTTCAGTTAAAGCAGGCCGCAGAACACCATTATTTTCAAAAAAAGGTGTTTTGGAACCTGATTGTACCCGTTCAAGAAAATCTGATATCAGAGCGAAAGACTCTTCAGCCTGCCATGTCTTTTTCGCCCGCCTGCCGGTTGCGGGATTTGCAAGCAACATGGGCGCAGAGGTTGCCCCATTACCGAAAAGCTTGGAATCAATCACTAAACAGCTCAAACCGCGGTTTAAAAACTCATCTGTGGCAGAGAGACCGGCTATCCCGGCCCCAAGAATTACGACATCATACAAGTTTGAATCTATCAATCGATTATTTGATGAGAAGTTGTAAAAATGGCTCCTTTCTCTTCCATCTCAGCCCAGGCTGCATCAAGAGAACCGTTCAGGTCAATACCCCGTACGGCATCTTTCACGATGTGCATGGTAAATCCTTCGTCAATTCCATCGAGAACAGACCATTTAATGCAAAAATCAGTTGCGAGGCCCACAGCATAAATGTCTGTAATGTCTCTCTGCCTTAAATAACCGGTTAATCCGGTTGTTGTTTTCTGATCGTTCTCATAAAAGGTTGAGTATGAATCGATCTCTTTTCTAAACCCTTTTCTGATGATTACCTGCGCTTTGTCAGAGTTCAGATCAGGGTGAAATTCAGCCCCTTTCGTACCCTGTACACAGTGTTCAGGCCATAAAACCTGTGTACCGTAATTCATTTCGATGGTGTCGTAAGGCTGCTTTCCGGGATGTGATGATGCAAAAGAGAGGTGGCCGGCCGGGTGCCAGTCCTGTGTTTGGATAATGATATCGAAATGGCTGATGAGTTTGTTTAAAACGGGCACAATTTCATCACCGTTTGGTACGGCAAGTGCGCCGCCGGGGCAAAAATCATTCTGAATATCAACTACAAGTAAAGCTTTCATGGTACCTATTTTTTTAATTGGGTAAGTAAGTTGTCTCTTGTCTCCATCAAACGTGTGCTAATCCCGATTTTATAGATATGAGGATTGTCGAAGCGTTTGTATTCTGAGTGGAGTTTAGAGAACCGTTCTTTTTTGTACTCTACAATCTTTTTCACATCCGGCATCTCGAATATTACCTCGCCATTATCAAGAACGGGGATTAATAGCTCCTCATATTTCCTGCCATTTAAGGCACTCTTTTTTGCCGGAAATGTGGGATGGTGCATTCTTTCAAGTATAGATTCATCCTCAAGCAGGATTGCGTCACCATAAAAACTGTCATCCTCATTAAAATAGCGGAAGATTTTTTTCATTCCGGGGAGGGTGATTTTTTCGATGTTTTCAGAGATTTTCATGGTTGGGATACCGCTCACAGAGCTCAGTTTATAAACGCCGTCCAGTGCCGGAGAATTATCACCTGTTACCAGGCGCGTGCCTACACCAAAGATATCGATCGGTGCTCCCTGGTTTCTCAAACTCGCAATAACACGTTCATCCAGCTGGTTTGATGCGGCTATTTTCACATCAGGGAAGCCGGCATTATCAAGCATCTGCCTTGCTTGTCTCGAGAAATAGGCTAAATCACCACTGTCGAGCCGAATGCCTTTCAATTCGTGGCCGTTCCTGCGCAGCTCCTGTGCCATTTTGATGGCGTTTGGTACTCCGCTGCCAAGTGTATCGTATGTATCCACGAGAAGGTGGGAGGAGTTCGGATAGTGATCGCAGTAGGTTTTGAAGGCGGTGAGTTCATCGTCAAACGATTGAATCCACGAGTGGGCCATGGTTCCTCCTGCAGGTATTGAAAAGCGCTGTGCAGAGTAGACGTTTGAGGTGCCATCAAATCCGCCAATCATAGCAGCGCGGGTTGCATGTATTCCACCAAGCCCTTGCGCACGCCTCAATCCAAAATCGAGAACCGTTGAATTCTCGCCCGCCGCATATTTTATCCTGGAAGCCTTTGTAGCAATCAGTGATTGAAAATTCAGGATATTCAATAGCAGTGTTTCAATCAGTTGGGTTTCGAGCAGATTTCCCTCAACACGTAATACAGGCTCGTTTGGGAAAATGAGTTCACCTTCGCGGGCTGACCAGATATTCCCTTTAAACTCAAAGTTTCGAAGATACTGGATAAACTCATCGGAAAATCCCTCTTTAACGAGGTATTCAATTTCCTCTTCTGAGAAGATGAGATGTTTAATTGTCTCAATCAGTTCTTTTAATCCGGCAAAAACAACATACCCGCCATCAAAAGGTACTTTCCTGAAAAAGTAGTCGAAAGTTGAACGCTTTTCGTGCATTCCGGCAAGGAAATATCCCTGGGCCATGGTCAGCTCGTAGTAATCGGTGTACGATGCCGGGTGATCTATATACATAAAATCTGAAAATCTCATTAAAGTGGATTCAAAAATAACGAATGTATGGTTTAATCAGAATTCATTTCACAATGTTTGAAAAGATGCTTCATCAGGCGATGCAAAATTGCATATATTTGATGCTTGTTATGAAAGCACTCTATACGTATTCAAACTATTTTGCCGGCCTGATTATCCTGGCTGCCCTGGTTTTCATTGTAAAAAGCTGTGCAACCCCGGTTGCCCCATCAGGTGGAGAACCAGACCGAACCGGGCCTGTGGTTGTAAGTACAACACCGGAAAACGGCACTACAAATTTTAGCGGACGCGAGGTACGATTCACCTTTGATAAGTTTGTAGACAGAAACTCATTCCGGCAAAACGTAAGTATTGAGCCCGACCTGGGTATTGAGTTTGACATAAGCTTTAGCCGCCGCTCCGGTGTTATTGAGTTCACCAATCCGTTACCTGAAAATACAACCATTGTGATCCAGGCCGGTACAGATGTTACCGATACAAACCGAAACCGTATGGACAGGCCGCATGTTTTGGCACTATCTACCGGGGATGTGCTGGATGATGGTGTGATTACAGCAAGAGTTTTGGATGCAGAAACCGGCAGAGGGGAAAGCGGGCGCAGGGTTCTTCTCTACCGTGAACCTTTTGATCTGGCTGAGCGGGCAAATTATCTTGCTATTTCCGATACATCCGGTACAGTTCAGTTTGGTTACATCAGTGAGGGTACGTATAAAGCATTCTGGCTGAACGATGTAAACAGAAATCGCAGGTGGGACAGAGAGCGCGAAAGGGCACAGCCATTTTATGTGGAGACTGTTACCATAGCACGGGGAGATTCGGTTCATATCGGTACTCTTTTTGTATCAACACCTGATACACTCGCGCCGAGGATAGAGGGAGTTGGTTTGCTTTCTGAGCGCAGGTTACGGCTTCGTCTGTCGGAAGAGGTGGAGTTCAGTCACTCATCAAACTTCTCGGTTCAGGATACGCTCGGAAATGAATTTACAACTGCCTGGCCGCTGTACAAATCCGACGCAGATGCCGAAATACTATTTGCACAAACCGAGACTGCTTTACCCGAATCGGATACATTTACGCTGCAGCCGGAAGGGTTTACTGATGCAGCCGGGAACAAACTAAAGGTGGATTTTTCACCATTTACAGGTTCATCTGAACCTGATACCACGTTTTTACGAACCTTTGCGCATAACTCAGGCAGCGGACTTTTCCCAAATGAACCGCTTGAAGTTACCTACACCAAATTTATTGATGATGCTGCTGTGGTTGACTCACTACAAATTGTAACAGGTGAACGTATTATTGATGATTGGCCACATGTTGAGATTGAACGTAATATCCTCAGGATTTTTCCCGATGAAGCGTGGGAAAGCGGTACGAGGTATCAGTTCAGGGTTTGGAACCCCTATGAAGAGGAGAGAGAGCAGATTGAACCGGAAATTTGGCAAAGAAATCAGCTTGGAAGCATTGAGGTAACCCTGCAAAATCACAATCCGGAATATTTGAGTCACCTTATCATAACGGATGAAGCGAACAGCATTCGTATCGATACTACCTTTACAACTTCTATTGAAATAGATAACCTGCCGCCGCTAACATATAAAGCAAAGGTTTTTGAAGATGTAAACGGTAATGGACGCTGGAATACAGGCAGCATAGAACCGTTTGAACGCCCGGAGCCATATGCAATCAGGCGATCCATTCCGGTTCGTGAAGGGTTTACTTCTGAAGTAGAATTGGTTTATCCTCTGAATGGAGTTGAAGAACTTATTCCTATAGAAATTGAAATGTCTGAAGAAGAAGATGAAATTGATGATATCGATTCAGATGACGAGCAGAATGAAGATGAAAACAGTGGTGAGCATTGATGGAAAATTTGATTGATACGTTTTATTCCTACGAACTCCTTTTCAGAATAGTGATCATTCTGATTGTTACCGGAGTTTTGGCAAAGATATCCAACAGCCTCTACCACAGGATGGTGCTTCGGAGTGCTGAAAAAGGAGATGAGAACCTGACTACCTATAAATTTCTTGAGCATTCCATTTCAGTAATTATCTATCTGGTGGGGATCAGCTTTGCCATTTCAAAAATCGAATTTTTAAAACCGGTTGCTCAATCCCTGGTAGCCGGTGCGGGTATTTTTGCGATTGCAGTAGGTTTTGCCGCACAGCAAGCACTTGGAAATATTATCAGCGGCATCTTTATTGTGGTATCTAAACCGTATCAGATCAATGACAGGATCTCATTTAATGACGGGCTGCGCGGTGTTGTGGAAGATATCAGCCTTCGGCATACAGTAATTCGTAATTTTGAAAATCAGCGAATCATTATTCCCAATTCTATTATCAGCAACCAGGTTTTGATCAACTCCAACTATACGGATACAAAGATCTGTAAGCTCATAGATGTTGGTATAAGTTATGGGTCGGATATCGACAAGGCCAAGCAAATAATTCGCGAAGAGATTGAAAATCATCCTTTAAACATCGATAACCGTTCCGAAGAGGATATAGAGAAAGGGACTCCAAAGGTAATGGTGCGATTAATGGTACTGGGCGAATCGTCACTCAATTTCAGGGCGTGGGCATGGGCAGCAAGCGCACCAGATGCATTTGTACTACATTGTGATGTAAATGAAAGTATCAAGAAAAAATTCGATGAGGTGGGCATCGTCATTCCATTCCCTCAGCGTACCATCAGTTATCTTGAACCGCCAAAAGAAGAGAAGTAGGTTTCAACAGTCATCGGATGAGTTTTTTTGGAAAAGTGAGCCTGTTTGGCTGCCTGCAAAGTTTTGGTATTGACTCATCCGATTACTTGATAATTTTTGGGTAAGTAGCCAGAATATTTATATTGTAAGGAAAACCAACGAAAATTTATCAGTCAATGGAAAATTTTGATCGCATACAATTTGATCCAAACATTATGGGAGGTAAACCAACCATTCGCGGGATGCGAATTACCGTTGGTGCAGTAGTAGGTTTAGTGGCCTCAGGATATTCGGTTAAAAAAATCCTAGAACTATACCCATACCTTGAAAGAGGCGACATTACTCAGGCTCTCGAGTATGCCGCCTGGCGTGCTGATGAGTTAGAGTATCCTCTTGATTTGGCATGAAGTTACTGATAGATATGAACCTGACTCCGGAGTGGGTAAAAGCACTAAAAGAAGATGGTATCAATGCTGTTCATTGGTCAACATTGGGTGCACTCAATGATCCTGACCGTGAAATTATGGATTATGCCAGAACAGAAGATTACGTGGTATTTACACACGATCTTGATTTTGGTGATATATTAGCTGTTACTGAAGCAAATGGCCCCAGTGTGATTCAGGCGCGTGCGAATAATACTACCCCTGAAGCTTTAAAAGCCACTTTAGTTAAAGCATTAAATCAGTTTGAAGAACGCCTCAAAGAGGGAGCGTTAATAACAATTGTTCCAGGTAAAGTGAGAGCCCGGATACTACCTCTAAAACAGAAATAAGTTTCAAAAATCATCGGATGAGTTTTTTGGAAAAGTGAACCTGTTTGTCTGCTTGTACAGTTTCAGAGTTGACTCATCCGATGCCTTGTTCGGTATGGAAGTATGATTCATAAGTCATCGGATGAGTTTTTTCGTAAAAGTGAGCCAGTACGGCTGCTTGCAAAGTTTCACTGTTGGCTCATCCGATGACATGAAACCTACCTCTTCACAAACTCCACATCCAGGGCCCTGCCGGTTGAGAGGAGAAAACCTGTGATGGTATCATTTTCATCGCGCTGGAATTCGAAATACCATGACCCGGCGGACCATCGGTCAAACGAATCTTCACTCATTGCACCGTTTGGTGAAAGGCGTCTGTTAAGGATTAAGGAACCATCTTCAACGGTAAGTTCATATTCACTGTCCAGCTCTTCGTTATAATAGAGGCCGCTGTAGGGTTCAATAAAGCTTTCTATGGACTCTTTTAAAAACAGCCGGGCAAGATCTCTGTTCTTTTCTATTGCATTGGCATCGTCGCGGTTGCAGAGAGTCAAGAATGAGTACCCATGATCAGGATAGCGGCGATAATCATTCTTAAAGCCCATAAATGAGCCGCTGTGGCCGGTCACATTCATTCCTTTCCATTGAGATACCTGGAGTCCCATCGCATAATCGAGGGGCTCATCATCAAGAATTTCCCGGGTAAGCAACCAGGACCTTAGTTCATTGAGTTCATCAGAATTGTCAGAACGGTTCCAGAACATCTCCCATTTTGCCATATCTTCATGAGTTGAGTAGAGGCCACCCGGGCCAACTCCCTGAAAGTTGCTCAAATAGGTTTGACGAAACTGATCTTTGCCGGGGGCATAGCTGATTACCCTGTTTGGAATTACTCTGTGACGGCTGCTGTGAAAATGTGTGTTATCCATCCCAAGCGGTTCAAGGATTACCTGATGAACAAAACGGTGAAACGGGGTATCACTAACGTTTTCGATAATTGCGGCAAGCACGGTATAGCCGCTGTTTGTGTATGCGTATTCAGTGCCGGTTGTATGTTTGAGGGATTCACCGTTTCGAATAACATCTACGTAATCATCGATACTCATGACGTTACTGAGCGAGATTCCTGCGATATCCATAAGGCCATAAATATCGGGCAGGCCGGAGGTGTGGTTTAACAAGTGTGAGATCTTTACATCGGCAGCCCATTCCGGCCAATCCTCGATATATTCAGAGACCAAATCTTCAGCTGATAGTTCACCCCGGAGAATCAGCAGACCCAATGCAGCAGCTGTAAACTGTTTCGAGATGGAGGCCATATAGAACGACGAGCTTGAGCTCAGAGGAATGCTATAGTCGAGATTTGCCAGCCCGTAATTTTTTTGAATGACCGGCTCGCCATTATGAAAAACAGACACAGCACAACCCGGTGATTGTGAGTTATCAAATTCACTGAAAATTTCATCGATTTTGAGAGATAGTTCATCACCGGTTTTCGAAGTGCTGTGCAATGGCATCGTAAAAGCTGCTGCAAAAATGGAAAAGATGAGCAGGTAAAATGGAGTGAAGTAGCGTAGATTTAATTGCATATTCTTTCTGCTGATATCTAATTTTTTGTGAATGTGAGTTTGCCTGTACGCGCTGTTTCAACTGTAAATCCTTCGATCTGATCTTCTGAATTTCTGCTGAAACGAATCTGCCAGCCATCTGAAGTGAAATTGTCAGTTGATGACCAGTTCAGCTTTCGGGACTCTCGGAATGGCTGTTTCAAATAGAGATCGCCCTCTTTTACTGTAATTTTAAAGCGGGAATTCAATCCATCATTTTGATACACCCCTGTATATTCGCTAAATAACTTGCTGAAAACCGGTTCCAGGAAAAGATCGGCTACATCGTACGTATATGGTGCAGGGCTGATGTTACTCATGTTACAGAAAACAAAAATTCCCAGGTCGTAATCAGGGAATCGCACGTAATTTGTGCGGAAACCCATATAGTTGCCGCCATGGCCAACGGTGTACAGCGTTTTGTAGCGGCCCAGTCGCATTCCTGAAGCATAATTGATAGAGTCTGCAGAAGCTGTACTTCCCGGCCGGACCATCTTCTCCGTGAAATTTTCGAGATTGGATCTGTTTTCACGGAAGTTATCATCCCATTTTGCAAAGTCTTCAATGGTTGTAAAGAGGCCTCTGTCGCCCACACGATCGATATTTCCGCGATAGAACATCCCCGGGCCATCGCTTGTGGGGAGATAACTGATCACCCGATCAGGCACAATCATCTCCGTATCATCGTGCCAGTGGGTTGCATGCATACCAAGAGGCTCAAAAAAATGTTTTTCTGTGTATTCCCGTAAGGTTGAACCGGAGAATTGTTCAACAACAACAGAGATCAAAAAATAGGCCATGTTGCTGTAGAGATGCCGGGTGCCGGGTTCAAAATTGAGAGCTTGCTGATTTGACAACATTTCGAGAGCCTGCTCTTTTGTAGTGGTATCATCCAGGCCGATATCTGCTATGGAGAGTAGGTTAAAAATATCCCGGATTCCGGAAGTATGTAGAATAAGCTGACGGGCTGTAATGGGATGTTCAAATTGAGATATTTCCCGGATATCGGGCCGCAAATCCTGATCGAGATCGAGTTTTCCTTCCTGTTCAAGCATAAGCAGAGCAGCAGCAGCAAACTGTTTTGATATGGATGCGATCATAAATCGGGAGTTTGACTGAAGCTGAATTCCATAGTCCAGATTAGCGGCACCAAATCCATTCGAATAGATCAGTTCGCCGGCGTGATTTACTCCAACTGCGCAACCGGGTGTTTCGGGGCTGTCGAATTCTGCAAATATTTTGGCAATGGACGAATCAGGTACTTCTGAAAGAGGGTTGGTTTGAGCTGTGAGATTCTGCAGACAGAGTGCAAAGAAGAGGAAGGAGAGAATAAGGGTAGTTTTCATCTAAATTTGTTTGAAAATCATTAACAACGAAAGAAAATAGGGAAGTGTAGGCTGATTATAAAATGGTTTGAACTCAGGTTTTTGTGGATCAGGTTTTAGAATGCAGACAATTCTTCGGTTATGCTCATGCATTGTAATCTAAAAATGGAATTTCTCGCAGAGGTGCACGGACGTTTTCGCAGAAGATCGCGGACGGTTTTTGAGAATGAATCATCAGCGCTCGTCAGCGGGTTCGTCTGTGTCCGTCTGCGAGAATAATTTGAGGGGCGATATATTGGTTGAGATAAAAAGATTGTCTTTCTCGAAGAGGATCGCGGACGGTGTTTGAGAATGAATCACCATACCCACACCGATCAACATAAGTATGTAATTTCCGGATTCTTCTCGAAACGTAACTCTTTAAATCATTAGTTTGTAATGAAGCTGAAATTGAATTGAGATAATAAACAGCCATGGCTGCAGATTTAAAAACCGGCATACGAAAGTTTTTGAAGGATGAGAACAGCGTTCATCGGTTTATCATCCGTTTTTTGTTAATCA
Source organism: Balneolaceae bacterium (assembly GCA_020832415.1). Taxonomy (GTDB): domain Bacteria; phylum Bacteroidota; class Rhodothermia; order Balneolales; family Balneolaceae; genus Rhodohalobacter. Next base: position 14,860 of record JAFIES010000077.1, read on the forward strand.
TCATGGTGATTGAGTGGGTTCTGTTGCTGATTGATCAGCAATGGTTGTCTCTTTTTCTGGTTACACTGATTATTACAGCACTTTTTGCCCCCATTATTTTCAGAAACAGAATGGAGCTCGAGCTGCCCGCTGAATTTCACATGATGGCGGTTCTTTTCATTTTTGCTTCTCTGTATCTGGGAGAGGTTCAGCAATTTTATCAGCTTATATGGTGGTGGGATATTGCGCTGCATGCAACTGCCGGACTGATGATGGGTATATTTGGTTTTTTACTGGTTTACATTCTTAATGAGAGTAAACAGGTTAATTTGAAAATGAATGCCGGGTTTGTGGCCTTTTTTGCATTTCTGTTTGCCGTAACGATCGGCACACTTTGGGAGATTTTTGAGTTTGGGATGGATCAGATCTTCGGATTAAACATGCAGAAAGAGATGCTGGGCGATCCTTCGGGTTTAACAGATACGATGTGGGATATGATTGTGAATGCAATCGGGGCGTTGATTATCAGCCTTACAGGTTGGTGGTATCTGAAACGGAGGAGGCACTTTTTTATCAAATCACTGATTCAAAAGTTTATAAAGAAGAACCCTAAATTATTTCGGTAGTGTTTTTCTGTTCAGCTGGAATCAGCGAGTTCAGAATTTGAAATTCATGTTTTCAAATCGCTTATTCTTCCAATATTTTGTACTATATGAACTCATTATGATTGAAAAAACTGTGACAAAATATCACCTTAAAGATCCTCAACAGTATGAAGATGAGAGGGAATACTGGCGAAATAAAACTCCGCAGGAGCGATTATTGGCATTAGAAAAATTAAGACATCAATACATGAAACTAAAAGGTATAAATGCTGAGCAGGGAGTTCAAAGAGTTTGCAAAATTATTAAACGAACAGAAAGTTGAATATTTGCTTGTAGGTGGTTACGCAGTTGTTCTTCACGGATATGTAAGGTACACAGGAGATATTGATTTTTGGATAAATCCTACCTTTAAAAATGCAACTGATGTTGTACATATTCTTAAAAGTTCGGATTTGACAGTTTAGATCTCACTGTAAATGATTTCACAACGAAAGACCAAATTATACAATTGGGTTATCCGCCAAATCGAATTGATATCATAACTTCAGTTACCGGCTTAGAATTCAATGAATGTTATCCAAAAAAAGTATCATTTATTATTGATGGAATTGACATTAAAACCATTTCTCTTGAAGATCTGAAAAAGAATAAAAAAGCTTCTGGTCGATATAAAGATCTTAATGATCTTGAAAATCTTTAGGTGTGAAATAATAGTCATCGATTTAGTAAAAGATCGAATCTAATGACAGTTCAAAAATTTGCAGATGTGGTTAACCAACATTTTAAAATTTGATTTTAAGAAGGTATTCCAGGCTACGTTTAAGGAGTTTTTTGATGATGATCTTGATCAGTATGCTGCCGCAGTCGCCTTTAAAATGCTTTTTTCCGTAATTCCTTTCTTAATCCTGTTTTTAGCAATTATAAGCTTCTTAAACCTTCAGGAACTATACGAGATCATGCAGGGACAAGCTGAGGCCATTGTTCCGGGTGAGGCCACAGATCTTGTATCTCAAATTATTGGTGAGATGGATCTGCCCGCCGGCAGATTTTTACCATTGGCGCTGTTGGTAGCACTATGGCTGGCTTCAAGTGCTATGAGGTCCGCTACGCATGCATTGAATATTGCTTATCAGGTAGATGAAACACGTTCATTTAAGTCTCAATTTGTGCTATCCATCGTATACACTCTCGCTATAGTATTTATGATGATTTTGGCCATGATACTTTTAATTACGGGAACGCAGGCAGTTGAATGGTTAGCAGGGCAAGTTGGCCTTGATAATGTTTTTGTTACAGTATGGGCCTGGCTAAGATGGCCGGTTGCCGTTACTCTTATTATGATTACAATTGCCTTTATTTATGCAGTTGCGCCAAATATTAAACAGAGTTATTATAATATGATTCCCGGTGCTGTTCTCGCTGTTTTGGTATGGATAGGACTCTCAATCGGGTTTGATTTTTATATGCGGACATTTATTGATTTGAGTATCCTTTTTGGAGGTTTGGGCGCAATTATTTTCTTGATGATTTACTTCTACATTTGTGCCGCTGTTTTACTATTTGGAGCAAAATTAAATGAGGTTATTAAACGTGGTTCACTATCCAATTAAACTTTAAAGTGCAAAAACACGATAGTGTAAGAAGTATGATGGTGGGTTCCTTATCAATCAGATTGAGGGGATTTCATTCGATGAAGCGAGATCTGTTAGATTAACCTCACGGCATGGTGATCAGGAGATTAACGATATTTATAAACAGGTTTTAATCAGGAATAAACAAGCTATGGACAGAAGTAAAGATAAGTTGAATGCAGAAAATCTGAAGGGGATTATCTTTCCGGTTTCAATTCTCCCTTGCTATACTTGTGAATGATACTTGAAATCAGTGTCTGAT
>JAFIES010000078.1 GCA_020832415.1 Balneolaceae bacterium
TTTAGAAGTTGCCGATAGCGATACCTGGCAGCTTCGCCATACGGTAGGCCCCGATGCAGAACCTTTTCTGGGCTGGAGACTCTCCATGACCGATGAGGAGTGGGTAAACTGGAATTCAGTAAGCGATGAAGAGTGGTATAATGCAGTGGAGAGAGACTTTGGATTGAATGCCAGAAGAGATTAATTAACCGGCTAAAAGATCTTTAACCCTTTATGGCACTGTTTTTTTGACAGTTTCAGAGGCACAAACTGCAGATAACAAGCTGTTTTCAAAGTAACCCCACACTAGCCGGACCACGCCCGGGGTTTAATACACCCCCAAAAAGCGTATCAGCATTGACAAAACAGGATAAAATTTAATTCAATAATGCACTGAACGATGAAAAAATATATTCTCTATACTTTACTGGCATCATTTATTATTGGAGCCTGGTTTGGTTACAGCCTGATTTGGGGTAAGCCTCTGAATATCGATCATTTTTTTGTGCGTATTGATATCCAAGGCGCGCTTGCTAACCCCGAAGGACTTTCTTCAGCGGGTATTATCGAAAACACTATTCTGGATTTTCACAGTGGTAAACTAACGGATGCCTCACCCGAACATAGGCTTAAAACTTTCGAAAGGAATAAAAAAAATCTTGCTACCCTTCAACGCTATAACAGGGAGAAACTTACCGGACAAAAAGCTATTTCCTACGACATAATGGAGTGGAGACTTACCAATACAGTAGATGGCGAAGCCTGGTTGTTTTATGGTTTTCCGGTAACCCAAATGGGTGGCGTTCATAGAGGTCTCCCTGTTTTTATGGAAAACACTCATCGGGTTATCCATGAAAAAAGTGCCCGCAGATATATGGAGAGGCTCGAAGCTTTCAAAACCAAGTTCGGGCAGATTACCGAATCTGTTAACTACCGGGCTGAAATTGGAGTCATTCCACCCCTTTTTGTGTTTGACCATGTGCTTACCCAAATGTATGCCTTTGTGAGCATGCCACCACAGGAAAATCCCCTGTATACGGGTTTTGAATCAAAAATTGATGCTCTCCCCGAGATCCCGGATGACCTCAAAAGCTCTCTGAAAGAAGACGTGATTGCACGCATTCAAACCCATGTTTATCCGGGTTATCAAACCCTGATTGAGGCAATGGAGAATCTCCGTGATTCGGCAACTGCCGATGTCGGGGTCTGGACGTTCCCAAACGGTGATGAATATTACCGCCACAGGGTACGGTCGAGCCTCACATTAGACATGGAACCGGATACCATACATGCCATAGGCCTTGCAGAGGTGGAGCGGATACAGGTGGAGATGGAGGCTTTGTTTGACCAGCTCGGAATAACTGAAGGCACGGTTTCTGAACGGTTTGCAGCGCTTGAAACATTGCCTGACATGTTTTACCCGGAAGAAGAAACCAGCTTTGATCAGATTATTAAAGACTACACGGCCATGGTGGAATTACTGTACGAGGAAACGGCACCCTTATTTAACCGGTTACCCGCCTCTCCCATAGAAGTCCGGCGCGTGCCTGAGTTTATAGAAGCAACCGCTCCGTTTGCTAACTATACCGCTCCATCGCTCGATGGCAGCCGCCCCGGTATCTTTTTTCGAAATCTTCGCAACCTCAATGAAATTCCAAAGTACGGGATGATGACCTTAAGCGCCCATGAAGCTGTTCCCGGCCACCATTTCCAGGTTGCGCTGCAACGAGAAATTGAGAATGTGCCGAGTTTCCGCCAACTGAACAATTTCACCGCATTTGCTGAGGGCTGGGCGTTGTATGCAGAACGGCTTGTTTGGGAGGCCGGTGTGTACAAAGATGACCCGCTGGGCGATTTAGGCCGCCTGCAGGCTGAAATGTTCCGCGCTGTTCGCCTCGTTGTAGATACCGGAATCCACCTGAAACGCTGGACCCGCGAAGAAGCCATTGCCTACATGCTGGAACACACCGGAATGCACGAAGACCAAATCATTTCTGAAGTGGAACGGTATATCGTGATGCCGGGACAGGCGCTGGCGTATAAAATAGGCATGATGCATATCCAAAACCTTCGCTCGCAGGCCGAATCGACACTGGGCGAGCGGTTTGATCTGGCCCGGTTCCACGACGTTATTTTGATGAATGGTTCACTGCCACTTCAGGTACTTACGCGGGTTGTTGAAAATTATATAGAAGCGGAATTAGACGTTTAAGTACGCAGAGTCATGCAAAAAAGCAGGACGCAAAGTAGCCGCAACTTGTCCCGGCTCCGCAAGCCGGCATGTTTACGTACCATTGTTGGCTGCCTTTACGATTAATAAGCTGCATTTTGGTTGGATATCCCATGAGAGTTGGTTGTGGTTAATGGTCTGGTGAATTAAACAGACATTAAGATCGTAACTCCAGTGAGGCTGTACAAAAAGTATAGTTGGTTGCAACTCAACTTAAATTGTTCAGTTTATTTAAATTAAATGAATCAGTAATTCTTCGTGAATCTTTGCGTCCTCGGGTCTGCGTATTGAGCACATTGTGACGCAATCAAATTATCGGGCTGTTTTTTGCCACGAGGACTCTAAGACTCGAAGCAACACGAAGGTTTTAGTGAAGAGGTTCTTCGTGATTCTTTGTGTCCTCGTGTCTTCGTGGCCAATCCCCCGGATCCGTGTTTAAGTTGTCGTTTTTCACCCCGAAGGCACTAAGACTCGAAGGTACACGAAGGTCTTAGTTGTGGTTTTTTTGGGTGAGAGGCCTCAGAACATGGCTTAACTTTTGCACAGGGGAAATACCCTTCTTTAATTCTGAGAAGAGATTGAAGGTGAGTGGGTGTTGTCTCAACGCAGAAAACGGGTTAATAAACGGGTTTGAAATCCTGATGAAGCAGTTACAGAATATTATTGAGATCTTGTTTTCCAATAATCGCCATTATTTCTACTGTATCATTCTCTATTCTGAAGTAGATGCTGTCAACCCCGCAAACAGATCTCCTGTATCCATCTTTTATATAATCGACTGATTCAAAAGAAAATGGTCGTTGAGTAATGATGTCAAAATGCTCAAAAAACGCATAGAAGTATTTATCAGCCTGGGTTATTCCATACTTTTCAACCCCGTAATGATGAATTCTTATCAAGTCTTCTTTAGCTTCATTACTTAATCGATAGTTAGCCATTAAGTAATGACTTTGATTGTTTTAAAATTTGTTCTTTCGATTCATCAGTAAATCCGCCGGCCTCAGATCTGTTTAATTTTGCTCTGATCCAATCAACCTGAACTTGTTGTTTACGGGCCTGTCTGATCAAATCATTTACAAGTTCGCTTTTACTGGAATATTCTTCACCCTTCACTTGTGCTTTTAACCATTCATCATTTGGTTTCGTAAGAGATATGCTTTGTCTTGCCATAATACCTTATTTTTGATGTAAATTTACACCAATATCGAACCGCCTGCAACCAGGTTTAACCACTTTACCCGCCATTGAGCCAAATGCCCGGTAACAGAAGTTTTAATTATCATTTAAAAAATCCTGTACCAATACGTTATCATCGGATTCCATTTGAGTTGTCCAGCTATCTATGTACCATCTGCCTTTTTCATAATGAAGTTGAATACTGTTTAACCCTCGGATAGTAGTAGAAACATCAGGCTCTGTTCTTATTTCAAAAGCACTCCATACCTGGGCAATATTTCCATATTTACTGACTTCTCTTTTGAGCTCTATTTCGTAAAAATCCTCTTTCGGTGATAATGCCAGCGGAATGTATTCAGCCTCCAATGAAAGAAACATAGCGTTTCCCTCATCATCCAGTCGGATAATTACCGCATTATCTGAATGGATGAATTTATCTCTTTCAAACTGCCAGGGGTCTTCACTTGAGCCTGATATAACGTCATAATAGGCATCAATAATAGAGTCTATTGTAATTACATCATTTCCATATTTGTCGCCCGGTGTTTGACTAAAAACTGATGAAAAAGTTAGTAGTCCTATCAAACCAAGTAGTATAAATTTCATATTTACCTTTCTGATTTTGATTCAATCTGTTAAATATTCTTTGACAATAACTGATTTAGTTGAAGCAGAATTATTTCTTAATTGAGCCATTTCCTGATTTTCAGCTGAGTTTATGAAATTTTGAAGCTCATCCATTGAATTCCATTCCAAAATGATTAATCTGTTTGGATTCCAATTCCCTTCGCCTGGAATAACTTCATTGTCAGGATCTTTCCCGAAACCCGCTCCTCCGGAGCGCACTAAATATTTCCCGCCGTATTTTTCTACTATTGGTTCAATTTCTGTTGTGTATTGTTCG
>JAFIES010000084.1 GCA_020832415.1 Balneolaceae bacterium
CCACCCTTCCCGATAATTTCTATATCAAACTCAACCGTGCAGGCCATCAATGGACCGGCTTTAACGGCAATTTGACCGGGAGAAATATTTGGATTTGTATGCATCCCATACACTTTCTTCACGCCTTCATTTTGCAATGCACCAGACTCGGTGAGCAGCCGTCCGCCGCCGGGAAGTTTCTCCTCTGCCGGCTGAAAAATCAGAACTACTTTCCCATCAATCCGGTCTTTCAGATCATTCAATATTTTTGCCGTGCCAAGTAAATTTGCTGTGTGAAAATCGTGTCCGCAACAGTGCGCCGCACCGGGACGCTCACTCATGAACTCCTTTTTGGCATCCCCCTCTTCATCCATCGGGAGTGCATCGATATCGGCACGCAACGCAATCACGCTATCTGAAGGATTCCCATCAATGATACCAATACAGCCGGTTTCCAGCGGGCGTTTGGTTTCTATTCCCAGTTTTTTAAGTTCATGGATAATGTAATCTGTGGTCTCAAATTCCTTGAAACTCACCTCAGGATTTTTGTGCAGATACCTTCTCGTCTGCACCATGTAATCGAAGTACTGCTCTGCTTTTTCGTGAATTTGATCCTGAATACGGCTCATATGAAATCTTATTTAATCGGGCGTTGTTGGTATATTGAAGAAAAAACTATTTTTATCTGATCCAAAAATTGCTCGTTTTCCTTTCGAAATAATGATAACCAAATTTTCCCAAACATGAACTCATTCGAAATCCACATCCCCACACGAATCTATTTTGGCAACTCCAAAGCCGGCTCATTTTTTGACAGGCTCAAAGATTACGGATCGCGTGCACTCATCGTAATAGGCGGAGGCAGTGTGAAGCGAACCGGGTATCTGGATGAAGTGACTGATCACCTTTCAAGCAGAAATATTGATTATGTACTTTTTGAGGGAATTGAGCCCAACCCACATGCAGCAACCATCGATAAAGCTGCAGCTTTTGGAAAGGAGAATAGTGTGGATTTCGTTTTAGCATTTGGAGGCGGTTCAGTAATGGATGCTTCAAAAGCCATTGCAGGACTCATTCACAATGATGAAAAAGAGATCTGGCCATTTGTTCTGGGCGAACCGAAATACAAAACCATGAAAGGGGCACTTCCCGTTGCTACCATCCCAACCACAGCTGCTACTGCATCAGAAGTTACTGCGCATGCGGTAATTTCTAATCCCGAAGTGAAAGGAAAATCACCCATTAGTTACCCATTTTTGAAGCCATCTGCTTCGTGGCTGAACCCGGTATATCACACCTCATTACCGCTTGAAACTACTCGAGATGGGGCATCCGATATTCTCAGCCATGTTTTTGAAAATTACATTCTGGGCGGTAACGAATCGCCCCTTGCCGACAGGTACAGCGAGGGTGTTATGCAAACTGTAATTGAAGCACTGCCCAACGTACTTGAAGATCCTGAAAACGAAGCACTTCGCGGGCAACTTCTCTGGGCATCTACTATGGCATTGAATACCATGCAAACTGCAGGCAGAGTGCCTACCACATTTCTGCTTCACAATCTTGAGCATGCCCTCAGTGGATACAACCCGAATCTGGCACATGGCCGTGGCCTGGCAATTCTCTATCCCGCCTATTTTAAATGGCTGGTGCAGAACGATCGTTGTGTGGACAGGCTTGCCCTTCTGGGAGAAAAACTGTTCGATATCAAAACAGCGGATATCAATGAAAGTGCCGCAGAGTTTATTGCTGTTTTTGAGTTGTGGTTGGAAAATAACGGCCTGTACCAGCGACTGACAGATCAGGATATTCCTGTTGAGTCGTTCGATGAAATCGCAGAGTATGCACTTCGCGTATATGGTGATAGTGAAAAGATTGACGCTGCAGGACCGATAACTAAAGAGAACATCGTTGAAATATTCAGCCTCACGGAAGAGCAGGTTACAGAGAAACTGAGTGCAGAGGAGATCTGACCAGATCAAAGATCACTTTTTTGATTATGTGGTTTTTCAATCTGATCAACTTTATAAACTCTTCACGATTAAGTGGTAGAATGCCTTTATAGAGATTGAGTTTTAAAGAGGGGGAAAATTCTGAAACCAACTGATTTTTATTAGTTTGACCCAGAAATGATTAGAAACCACAGATCAAGAAGATGAAAAGAAAATTATCGGCTCCTTTAACCACATTGCTTGCCACACTGTTTCTGTTTGTTCCTGCCGTACAGGCCCAACTATCCGTAGATGTTGGCGGCTATCTGCAAAGCTGGTACATCGCCAACCAAAGCACCGAAGTTGTAACCACATCGCAGGGAATGCTTCCTGTACTCGGCACAGAAACCATCGAAACACAAGGATTCAGGCTTCGGCGGGCGCGAATTCTCACCAGGGCAAATATCAACGACACATTTAGTGTAACCTCATGGATTGAACTTGCGGGTACATCGCCATCACTGTTATGTTTCTATGCAGATGCGCGCATCAGGCCCTGGTTTGTAGTGCGCGTAGGCCAGATCATGATGCCGGGCCAATCGTGGGATACAGCTAACAATGCCTCATCATGGTTACTTTTTTATGACAGGGCACCCATCACAACCACGCTCTCAAATGTAATGGGATATAGTGCTTTTCGAGATGTTGGAGTGATGGTTCATGGCCGCCAGGGAAGATTCTATTACGCTCTTCAGGCCGGTAACGGTGCCGGCCGATTTAACCAGGCAGGTTCAAATATAACCCAGCGAAAAGCTGGTGGCGGCCTTTATGGTGCCCGATTCGATTTTGAAATTGTTGACGGTTTAACGCTTGGCAGCCATTTTGCGACCAATCAACAGAGAGACGTGGTACTTTCCGGAACCGGGCCATTTGATATTGACCGAACCTCCTATTCATTTAGAGTAGCAACCGACAATTTTGCTGTAGACAGATTATTCTCGCACTTCGAATACATGAGCCTGACCGGAAAAGACGACAGTCGCGGTTTACAGCTAAATCAGAATGAGGAGTATAACCTGCATGGATTCTACGCTCAAATTGGGTACAGAATTACCCGCGAATGGCACGTAATTGGACGATATGATGAAATGACTGAAAAGCCCGGTCAGGCAGGAATTAATGTTGATTACGATCGGATATTCTCAAACAACTACGTTTTCGGTATTTCCAGGTATATTTTTGATGGAAACAGAGAGATCATGCGGGCACACCTGAACTATGGTTTTGGCCAAAGCGGCCCGATGGATCTGGATAATTCCATCCTTGTACTCGTATTCCAGCTGCGTTTTATTCCTTAAAACCCGGCAATTTAAAACATGCGTCTCAAAAACTTTGGTTATCTTTGATGTGAATAATTGACCATCAAAAAAAACGAAATACGTATGCATTACCTGCTCATTTACGAACTTTCTGATGATTATCTCGATCGCCGGGGCGAATTCCGAACAGAACATCTTCAACTTGCCTGGCATGCAAGCAACAATGGCGATCTGCTCTTAGGCGGGGCGTTGCAGGAGCCGGCTGATAAAGCCTACCTCCTCTTTTCAGGCGATTCCCCGAAAGCAGCTGAAGAGTTTGCCGAAAACGATCCTTACGTAAAAAACGGGCTGGTTAAAAAATGGGAGATTCGCCCGTGGATGACTGTTGTGGGTGAAAATGCCGCATCTCCTGTTCGCGTTGATTAGTAAGAATTATGAATTCTGAAAAATTGGAGCCGCAAATCAGAGAAACAAAGGACGGCTCCTCTACCCTGTTTTCGTCACAATTCGATCAGCATTATCACAATCCCAACGGGGCTGTGGCTGAGAGCCGTCACGTTTTTTTTGAAACCACCGGACTGTCCCGGGAATTAGCCTCTGAAAATGCACTCACCATTTTTGAGACAGGGTTCGGTACAGGCCTCAATCTGCTGCTTTGCCTTGATTACCTGCATAAATCCAGCAGAAAAACACCGGTAACCTTTAAAAGTATCGAAGCCTATCCGATCGCTCCTGAAACAGCAGAAAAACTCACTTTTGGTGATGAGCCATTTTTAAATCAGCAGGTACCACTTCTGGCAAATATTTTTGATCAGCTCACTCCGGGTATCAATCACTTCGAAATCTCTCCTCTGCTTCAGCTTGAGTTGTTTTACGGATATTTTGATGAATACCCCGGATTTTCAACAGTTTCCGAAGCTGACAATACCGGTTGCCACTTCATTTTACACGATCCGTTTTCGCCCGAAGTAAATCCTGAATTGTGGACTCCCGATGTATTTAAGAAACTCTTCTCAGTAAGCAGCCCTCAAGCTGTGATAGCTACATACTGTGCAGCAACCTCGGCACGGGCAGCCATGGCCGTTGCGGGATGGAACGTTGCCCGCGCAAAAGGAGCTTTAGGAAAGCGAGAAATGACAGTGGCGTCAAAAAGTGCTGATAAGCTTTCACTTTTCAAAAGAGTGAACGAAAAACGGTTAAAAGAGCGCTTTGAAAAAGGTGATTTTTCATGAAAACCCCGCCACATTTCCCCTCGTAAATTGATTCTTTAAATCTGTACCTTACAAAAAAATACCACATAACTGCATGCAGGAATTCGACAAGTTAGCCCAAACTCTCCAGCCATTTTACAGCCGATTTAATGTTGCCAACCGTCTTCTCTTCACCGGGCATTCCCACCAAGCCTGGCCCGACACAGCATTTGATGGCGTACAAGAGTATATGAATGTTGTAGCCGATCAGGTTGACAAAAAATGGGGGTTTGGTTTTGAGAAAACAGAGATTATGCGGGAATATCTTCGCAATTTCTATGATGACCCCTCAGGAAAATATTGCCGCGAACAAAACACCCATGTATTAATCATTGCTTGGCTTTCAGCTCTCGATCTGAAAAATAAGCCCAAAATCATCACAACCACGGGTGAATTTCATTCCATGTATCGCCAGTTAAAAAGCCTCGAATCTGTTGGAGTTGAAGTTGCGTACCTCCCCCATGAAGATGATGACCTGCTTTTTGAATCCATCAAAAAAGAACTGGATGAGCGAACTTCTGCCGTGATGCTCTCAAGAATCTATTACGAAACTTCAGAAATCAATACCCGCCTTTCTGATATTGCCCGGCTCACAAAACAAGCCGGAGTTCCATTGATGGTTGATGATTATCACGGCACAAATGTAGTTCCCATCTCATTTAAGGAGGAAGAACTGGAGCATATTTACCTGTTGGTTGGCGGTTATAAATACCTGCAGTGGGGTGAGGCGAACTGTTTTTTGAGATTTCCTGCGGATTGCAACCTGAAACCGATAATTACCGGATGGTTTTCGGCATTTGAACAGCTCGATCATCCCCGTACCGATGGCCCCGTACAGTTTGATGATGGCGATCAAAAATATGCTACAGCCACGTACGATCCTATTTCCCAGTTCAGGGCTGCCGCTGTTACAGAGTTTTTTCAAGTGCAGGGACTAACTCCACAGGTATTACGAAATCAATATTCGGCCCAACTTTCCTATTTGCGATCACTGTTTGATGAGCATAATTTTGAAGGATCAGAAATTGAGCACGCCAATACAAGGCCTGTTGAGGAATCCGGTGGATTTTTGGCACTTCGATCACCCCATGCAAGAGAACTGCGTGCCGCACTGCTCGAAAAAGATATCTTCAGCGACGCCCGCGATCAAATTATCCGATTAGGCCCGGCACCCTACACAACATCACTTCAGTGTGAAAAGGTAATCAAAGCTCTTTTTGATAGTTTAAAATCACTTTAAGAAAAAAGTGTAAGGTTTTACAGAAATTTGGTTCATACATATACTGTACATATATTCATTGCATAAACGGTTGCAGTGAAAAAGTTTTCAGCACCGGTGACATACTGTTGACACACCCGGTATTTATATTCAATAAACAATCATTAATCAGAAAGAAATTATGGCAGCTTCAAAACAGGACAGAAACAAAGCAATTGATATAGCAATCGGGCAGATTGAAAAGCAGCATGGCAAAGGTACTGTTATGCGTCTGGGTGATCACAACCCCAATGAGGTACCAACTATTTCAACCGGTTCCATCATGGTGGATTATGCCTTGGGTGTAAATGGGATACCACGCGGACGTATCACAGAAATTTATGGACCTGAGGCAAGTGGTAAAACCACTCTCGCACTTCAGGTGATAGCTCAGGCACAAAAAGCTGGTGGGTATGCTGCATTTATTGATGCTGAGCACGCATTCGATCCCAAATATGCCCGTGCACTTGGAATCAATACAGATGAACTGCTTGTATCTCAACCGGATAGCGGCGAGCAGGCCCTCGAAATTACAGAGACATTAATCAGGTCCGGTGCGCTTGATGTTATCGTGATTGACTCGGTGGCCGCACTTGTACCGCGGGCAGAGCTTGAGGGCGAAATGGGAGATTCTCACATGGGTCTGCAGGCAAGGCTGATGTCGCAGGCGCTGCGAAAAATTACCGGAGTGGTAAGCAAAACCCGCACATCCTGTGTATTCATAAACCAGGTTCGGGAAAAAATTGGTGGGATGTTTGGCAATCCGGAAACCACAACCGGTGGGCGGGCACTGAAATTTTACGCTTCTGTACGAATTGATATCCGCAGAATTGGTGCCATCAAAAAGGGCGATGAGGTACTGGGCAACCGTACAAAAGTGAAGATTGCAAAGAACAAGGTGGCCCCACCGTTCAAGGTCGTTGAGTTTAATATTCTCTATGGAAAAGGAATTTCAAGAGTTTCTGAAATTCTGGACCTTGCCGTTGAGTACGATATTATTGAAAAGCGCGGAAGCTGGTATCGATACGATGGCGAACCCATCGGGCAGGGAACAGATGCTGCCATTCAGTTCCTCGAAGAGGATGAAGAACTCTGCAACCGAATCGAAACGATTGTTCGTGAAAAACTGATGCCCACTGAGGTAAAAGAAGAGAAAAAAGCTGAGGAAAAACCTGTAGAAGCTGATGAATAACCGGCACAGAAATTCTGAAAGCGATCAATCATCCGCTATCAGAGATAAACTGCCCCTAACCATTACTGAAATTTCGGTTCAAAAAAAGAATCGTGAACGTTTTTCCCTCTATCACAACAGTGAGTTTTTGATTGGAGTAAGCACAAAAACGTTAACTGATCTTTCAATAAAAAAAGGCGTCGAACTGACGCCTTTTTTATATGATGAGATCAGATCATCAGAGAACCTGAATTCCGTTAAAGAGAGTGCATTGCGTTATCTTGCAAGAAGAGATCATTCGTCGGGCGAGTTAAAAGTAAAACTTGGCAAAAAAGGGATTGATGATTCGGCCATCGCATTCATACTTGAAGAATTCTCGAATCGCGGTTACATCGATGACGAATCTTTTGCCAAATCATTCGCAAAGGAAAAGGCTGAGATGAACAGATGGGGACCCAATAAAATTACAGCCGCGCTATACAAAAAGAGAGTTCCAAAAAAAATCATCGACAAAGCAATCAAAAATGTAACTGAAAATTTGCAGCAAGAGCAGATTTGTGTAGATTTGGCGTTAAAGAAGAAACAACGTTTTCTCAGGGAAGAAGACCTTATAAAGCGAAAACAAAAAATCTACAACTATCTTGCAGGCAGAGGCTTTTCAAACAGTATCATCAAAAAGTCGCTACCTCTGATAACAGAAGCCCTCGATGCTTAAAAATCTTACATTAGAAAAGATTGTAAAAACAGCGCTCTTCATCGCGGGTGTTGCTTTGGTTTTTATGGTTGTTTACAACTATTTCAATCTGGCAATCTATGCACTCATTGCACTTTTCTTCAGCTATTTGCTTGATCCGATTGTAAACCGCATGCAAGCGGCAGGTATTGAGCGCACATTTGGAATCACCATCACCCTCACAACGGTTCTGCTACTGATTATCTGGATCTCTACCAGTGTGATTCCGATTGTTGCAAATCGGATGGCAGTTCTCACGAGGCAGTTACATGCCGAAAATCTCATTATGATTGCGAATCAGATTGAGATACATCTCAGGTCGAATTTTGATTTTATCCCGACCGGTTATCTCACTGATAACGTTGCTGTTTTTGTTGAAGATCTTTTTGATTTCGGAAGAGTATCTGATATTGTTGGAGATCTAATCGGGATCTTTACCAACCTTTTTGCTGCATTTCTTGTGATACCCTTTGCTACCTTTTTTTTCCTCAAAGACGGGCACAAAATTAGGCGCGATATTCTTCAGCTGGTTCCCAACAAATATTTTGAAACCACATTAAGCCTTGTTGATAAAATTGAAACCCGACTCGGACGATATTTCAGAAGTGTACTTTTACAATGTACCATTGTTGGAATTGTTTCATGGCTGGCGCTTTCTGTTGCAGGGTTGAATAATGCCGGCACAGTTGGCATCACCATTGGCATCGCTAACTCTATACCATACTTCGGGCCTATTATCGGCTACCTCCTCTCCATTGTTGTATCTATCATCGAAACCGGTGATTTTTCTTTGGTTATTCCCTGTATTCTTGCTGTTATGGTTGCACAGATTCTGGACAATGTTGTGCTTCAGCCGCTTATCTTCTCAAAATCTGCTGATATTCATCCCGTTGCTATTCTCTTCATCATAATGATCGGTGCACAAACTGCCGGAATTTTAGGCATGCTGGTTGCTATTCCAATCGCTACGATTATAAAAATCACGATCAACCAGGTTTCATGGAGTTTCAGCAACTACCATGTATTTCGGGCGGGGAGCGGCACCAATAAGCCGACATCAAGTAGTTCGCAACAGTATACCGGCATGGATTAGGCTGGAAATGGTTGACTGATTATTTTTTTTAGAATTAGTGCCAAATCAGCCAATATTTGCCTTCCTTTTTCTTTATCTTTCGCCCGAAGAAAATCCCCCATAAGCAATCTAAAGTGTGAATAAACTTGTGTTTTTTGCATCGGGATCGGGCAGTAACTTTCAGGCTGTTATTGATGCAATTGAAAACAACGAAATAGACGCTGATATATCCGGGCTCATTACTGATAATGAGAATGCGGGGGCAATTCTACGTGCCAAGAATCACAATATTAATATAAACGTTATTCGTGATTTTGGCACAGATCTTTCAATTGAACAGCTTGTAAATCAACTTTCTGAATGGCAGCCGGATTTGATTGTTCTTGCAGGTTTTTTAAAGAAAATCCCTGATGAAATTACCCGTTTGTACCCCAACAAAATCATTAACATTCATCCCTCCCTTCTGCCCAAATATGGCGGAAAAGGGTTTTATGGCAACCATGTGCACCAAGCCGTGTTAGACTACGGTGATACACTTTCAGGATGCACTGTCCATTTTGTGAACGAAAAATACGACGAAGGAAAAATCATCAAACAAAAAACGGTAGATGTGTTACCGAACGACACAGCCGAGTCTTTGGCAAATCGTGTACTTTCTGAGGAACATAAATTACTGCCTGAAGTCATCAAACAAATATTAAATCAAACGAACTAAACCCAGTGGCATTACAACCATTATCTGCACTTCCAGAAACTCCACTTACAATAAAACGTGCGCTCCTTTCCGTAGCCGACAAAACAGGCATAGAGCAACTTGCTAAAACACTTCATGAAAATGGCATTGAGATTATCAGTACCGGTGGTACTGCTGCTGTAATTCGAAAAGCGGGTATTCCGGTAAAAGATGTAAATGAATTAACTGGCTTTCCGGAATGCCTGGATGGCCGTGTAAAAACCCTGCACCCAAAAGTGCATGGCGGTATTTTGGCCAGAACAAGTCATAAACCCGATAACGACGAAATAAATAAACTCGACATAACCCCTATTGAACTTGT
Source organism: Balneolaceae bacterium (assembly GCA_020832415.1). Lineage (GTDB taxonomy): Bacteria > Bacteroidota > Rhodothermia > Balneolales > Balneolaceae > Rhodohalobacter. The sequence continues at coordinate 9,769 of JAFIES010000084.1, forward strand.
TGTAGTAAATTTATACCCGTTTAAAAAGACCGTTAAAAATGAGGAAGTAACCCCGGCTATAGCAACTGAAAATATTGATATTGGCGGACCAACAATGATTCGGGCTGCAGCTAAGAATTTTGCACACGTATGCGCACTTACAAATCCAAATCAATACAAAGATTTTTCCGAAGAATTGACCGGCTCGAATGCCATCTCTTTTAAAACAAGAAGAAGACTTGCAAGAGAAGCATTTGAACACACAGCTGATTACGATGCTGCCATAAGTGATTACTTTGCGAGGATTGATGATGTTGAACTTCTTGAACAACTCTCAGTAAGCCTGAAAAAGTCGGGTGATCTCAGATATGGTGAAAATCCACATCAGCGAGCCGGTGTATATGGAAAACAGACTGACTACATTGACTGTTTCCATGGCAAAGAGCTGAGCTACAACAACTATCTGGATATCGACAGCGCGCTGCATCTTATCGCTGATTTCAAGGGTGACGATCCAACTGCCGCGATCTTCAAGCATACAGTGCCATGTGGAGTTGCCACCGGAAATTCTCTGAATGAAGCATATCAGCGCGCATTCAAAACAGATACCGTTTCACCATTTGGAGGGATCGTCATTTTAAACAAATCACTCGATCTCGAAACAGCAAAATCGATTGATTCCATCTTTACAGAAATTATCCTCGCCCCGGAATATGAAGAAGGTGTGGCAGAGTTTCTGATGGAAAAGAAAAACCGGCGGTTAATAAAAATATTAAAGCTGCCGGAAAATAAAGATCAATTCAGAGTACGATCCATTATAGGCGGCGCACTCTACCAGGAGGCTGATCATGTTACGGTTACTGCAAAAGATTTGAAAGTAGTGACACACAGGCAACCGAATGAAGATGAACTCGCAGACCTGCTATTTTCTTGGAAAATTGTGAAACATGTAAAATCAAATGGAATTGTTTACGGTAAAGACCGCGCAACGTGCGGAATTGGAACGGGACAAACCAGCCGGGTTGAGAGCTCGGTTATTGCAGTACGAAAAGCCATGAATGCTGAACTTTCTCTGAAAGGTAGTGTGATTGCTTCAGATGCATTTTTCCCATTTGCTGATGGCGTGATTGCCGCGGCACAATCGGGTGCTACAGCCGTTATACAGCCCGGTGGCAGTGTTCGCGATGAAGAAGTGATAGATGCTGCAAACAAATATGATATGGCAATGGTGTTCACCGGAATACGCCATTTCAAACATTAATAATACCACTGAAACAGTTAACAAAATGTTCGCAAATAGGCAGTTATTCCTGTATTTTTGATTTGCCTGTTTGAAAAATCTTAAAAGCAATCTACCTAATGTCAGATACCTACACCACTACTCAAAAAAGAGTGAAAAAAAATCAGAAAAAAAATGGCCTGTTTGACTTTCTCTACACTGACATCGCTATAGATCTTGGCACGGCAAATACACTTGTTTATGCAAGAGGACAAGGTATTGTGTTGAATGAACCCTCGATCGTAGCGCTGAATAATCGTAATGAACCTGTGGCAACCGGCCACGAAGCCCGCCTGATGCATGAAAAAACGCATGGCAATATTCGTACAGTTCGCCCGCTGCGCGATGGTGTTATAGCAGACTTTGAAGTTGCGGAGTTAATGATCCGTGATATGATTAAGAAAGTGAAAATGAAATGGTATTCAACCACCAGGCAAATGGTGGTATGTGTGCCAAGCGGAATTACCGAGGTAGAGCGCCGTGCCGTTCGCGATAGTGCCGAGCATGCCGGTGCCAAGGAAGTATATCTTGTGGACGAACCAATGGCAGCGGCTATTGGAATTGGCCTTGATGTGCACGAACCCGTTGGCAACATGATTGTTGATATTGGTGGCGGTACAACTGAAATCGCCGTCATTGCACTCTCAGGTATTGTCCACGCTCAGTCAGTAAGGCTTGGCGGTGATGAACTAAATGATGATATCGCAAACTATTTCAGGAGAAATCACAACCTGCTGATTGGTGAGAGAACATCAGAAAAAATAAAGTGCGAAATCGGTTCAGCAGCACCTCTTGATGAAGAACTTGAAATGATTACCAAAGGGCGTGATCTGGTTAATGGTGTACCACGTACCCGTCAGGTTACCTCAAAGGATGTACGTGAAGCTATCTCCGAATCAGTAAATACAATTGTTGAGGCGATTACAAAATCACTTGAACAAACACCCCCTGAACTTTCTGCCGATATTCTTGACAGAGGCATAATGCTAACCGGCGGCGGAGCGTTACTCAAAAACCTGGATCGTTTAATCATGGAAACCACCGACCTGCCTGTTCACATAGCTGAGGATCCCCTTACAGCTGTTGTGCGCGGAACCGGTGAAATTCTCGAAGACCTGAATTACTACAGAACAGTAATTACCTGAAACACTGCGTAATTTTGAATGCGACAAATAGCTGATGTTAAAGATTACATCATAACAGCGTTTATTCTGTTACTTGCCATCAGCATGATGGTTAGCAGGCATGATGGCGGTTTGCAAAATCTACGAAAGATCTCCGTTGCCACATTGAGTTATTTAGAACAGCCACTATCTAATATCCGGGTATACAGGCAAGCGGTTTCAACAAACTCATATTTGCACAGACAGAATATATTATTGCAGGATGAGCTTAGCAGGCTCAGATCCGTTGAGCAACAGAACAGGATTTTAAGAAGCCTGCTGAATTTACAACAAGAGAGCAATTTCCCGCTTGTTCCGGTTAAAATTGTTGCCAAAGATCTCATCAGTATGAACAGTTCCATGACAGTAAATGCTGGACTGTCTGATGGTGTTGAACCGGGAATGCCGGTTATTAACTCCGATGGGTTGGTTGGCCAGATAATTATTTCGCAAAATAATTTTTCTCAAGTTCTTCCCTACTCAAATTCGATGTTTCGTGTGAGTGCACAAATACAGGATAGCCGTGCTTATGGTATCGTTTCCTGGCCCGACAGAGGCGCAAGAGAACTTGTGATGCTCTATGTACCAGAAACCATCCCCGTTGAACCGGGGCAGCTTGTGCAAACATCCGGTTTTGGAAACCAATACCCGGCAGGCATCCCCATTGGAGAAGTTACCCGGGTTGAACCCGATGAGGGAATTCAAACACAAACAATCTATCTTGAAGCATTTACCGATTTATACACAATCGCTGAAGGATTTGTTGTTCAGTTTAATCCCGATACTACCATTACAAATTTAAACGCCGAGCAACAGGAACTCTTTTGATACGATCACAAAACTTACGGCTTTTTCTGTATGGTCTGGGAATTGTTGCCATTCAAATAATTCTGTTTCGTCATTTACGGGTTTTTGGAGCTCAAGCAGATCTTATACTGATCTTCATTCTCTGGGTATGCACAAAAAATTCAAAGACTTATTGCCTGCTTCTTGCTGCATCTCTTGGGTTTTTACAGGATGCCATGACGGATCTGTGGGGTTTAAATATGTTTTCAAAAACTCTGATTGTTTTTATACTACATAGTTACCTGAATCGTATATCTCAGAACAGACTGATTTTTTGGCAAGTGTTGCTCATAATTTTCAGTGTGGCATTACTGCACAACCTCATACTTTTAGGTGTAAGCTATTTTTCTGATTTGTATTCAGCCGAATCTATCTTTTGGAGCTTCTTACTGATTAGCCCCTTATTTACAGCACTTACCGGCAGCTTTTTGCATATAGTTAAGGAGGATTCATTATGATGACAGCCCATAACAATCCAAACAAGGTGAAAACTTCTATTCGGGTTTTACAGGGCATCATACTCGTTGGATTCATAGTTATGATTATTCGAATCTTTCAGCTTCAGATACTCGACTACGAAACCTACTCACCTATCAGCATGCAGAACTCTCTTCGAATGGAAGTTCTGCAACCGGCCCGTGGCCTGATATTAGATCGCAATGGTACAATTCTCGTTGAGAACCAGCCAATTTATTCCATCACAATTACCCCTTCAAAATTTCAGATGGATAAGCTTCCGCTATTATCCAAAATTCTGCAAATCGATGAAGAAATCGTACTGAACCGAATTCGCGCAGCACAGGCATATTCATGGCAGCGAACTTCCCGCCTTTTCACAGAAGTGCCATTTGAGGTTTTTTCAGCTATCCAGGAAAACGCTTGGCAACTGCCCGGTATCAGCCATCAGCTGGAGAGTAAAAGACACTATCCTACGGATGTACAAGCACCCCATATATTTGGTTACCTGAGAGAGGCCTCTTTAGAGGAGTACCGCGCCGACGACAGAATCCGGCTTGGTGATCGTATAGGAAAAAGCGGTCTTGAACGATCGTATGAAAATTATCTGCGGGGTGAAATTGGAACTGAGTACGTACGTGTTAATGCTTTCGGGCAATCTTTGGGTACTTATGAAGGAGCCGGACTAAATGTAACACCCATTAGAGGTTCTGACCTGTTAACTTCCATTGATGCTGAAACACAGGCACTCGCAGAAAAAATTATGGAAGGCAAGCGTGGCGGCTTGGTGGCAATGGATCCACAGACGGGCGGAATCATTGCAATGGTTAGTGCTCCGCAGTTTGATCTCTCAAAGCTTGCAGGGCGTATGGATGCTGAATACTGGCGCGATTTAAACACAAATCCCAATACCCCTCTTTATAATCGTGCCATCTCATCAAGACAGCCACCGGGTTCAACCTTTAAACCATTTATGGGACTTGTTGGATTAGAGATGGGTCTTGTAACTCCACAAACACAAATCTACAATCCCGGTTTCTATTTGCGGGGGCGCCGTTATAATGACCTGGCCGACCCGGGCTATTATGATCTTGAGCTTGCAATTGCCAAATCGAGCAATACCTACTTCTTTTGGATCATGGACAGAATTGCATCACGCGGCCAGTTAAACCGATGGGCAGAGTTGATCAGTGATTTTGGTATCGGTCCGTTAAATAACATTGATCTTCCATCAGAACGCAGTGGCATTATTCCTGACAGCACATACATGAACCGTACTTTTGGAGAACGAAGGTGGGGAATTGGAGATCTGATGAGTCTTGGAATCGGGCAGGGAATGGTATCAGCATCACCGCTTCAAATGGCTGTTGCAACATCAACTCTTGCAAATGGCGGGTATAAAGTACAGCCTCATGTAGTAAGCGGCATTCGAAATAGAGATGGAAGTATTGAATATACACAGCCGGTTTTGGAAAAAATTGAGTGGGTTCGTGATGAAGATGTTGAAACCTTAAAAAGAGGTATGTTCAGAGTAATTACAGAGGGTGGTGCACGGTGGAGATCCCTCATACCCGGTATCGATATGGCAGGGAAAACCGGTACATCGCAAAATCCGCATGGTGAAAATCATGGCTGGTTTATAGCTTATGCCCCGATGGATAATCCTCAAATTGCAATCGCAGTATTAACTGAAAATACCGGTTTTGGCTCTCAATCCGCTGCGCCTATCGCATCACTTATCATTGAACAGTATTTAACGGGAGAACTTAACAGACAGCACGTTTTGGATTATGTTCTGTACGATTTTCCGGGTCAAATCATATCTGCAACTCGAGAAACCGGCGATTAATGAACGATAAACGCGAATTCAGCTGGTCGGTAATCTTTATCTGGGTTACACTGTTCAGTATAGGCTTAACAGCCATTTACAGTGCTACCATGGGGCCTGTTGCGCAATTTTTACCTTCTTACATACTTGATAATTTTACTCGTCAGGCTACCTGGATAGGTATTTCAACAGTGATACTTATTGGAATCCAGTTTGTCTCACCCCGAACATTTCAGGAAGGAGCATACATATTTTATGCCATCGGTTTGGTTCTTATGGTGATAACAATTTTCTTCGGTGCAGAAGTGAGCGGATCCCGGAGTTGGCTCAGAGTTGGTCCGTTCAACGTTCAGGTTGGTGAAGTTATGAAAGCTGCTACAATATTAGCTGCAGCCAGCTACCTCACAAGCCAAAGAAATGTCTCAGCAGAAAATCTTAAAACAGCGCTGGTAACTGTTGCCATTTTTCTGGTTCCGGTTATACTGCTTTTGCTCCAGAATGAAGCGGGTGTTGGGATCGTTTATCTTGGAATTTTACCGGTTGTCCTTTTTTGGTCGGGTTTACCATACGGTATTTCCCTCTTAATGATTTCTCCTGCATTGATCGGTTATTTTACCGTTGTAGATGTGAGACTGGGTGTAATAGTAGCAATCCTCGTCACTATTGGGATATTTATACTTCAGAGAAGAACATGGCTTACAGTTACTTCTCTGATATTTGGAGCGCTTGTAATTATCGGTACGGAAGTAGCTTTGCATCAGGTTTTGCAACCTCACCAGCGTGCACGGATTGAAGCATTTGCCAATCCTACACTTGATCCTCTCGGTTCCGGCTGGAATGTTATTCAGGCAAAAACTGCAATTGGATCAGGAGGTCTTCATGGAAAAGGCTTCATGGAAGGTACCCAAACACAGCTTCGATTCTTACCTGAACAGTGGACTGATTTTATATTCTGCGTAGTTGGGGAAGAATTTGGATTCATTGGCGCAGGAGTTTTGCTCATTCTTTACACATTACTGTTCATGCGTTTACTGCATATGGCAGCAACACATAAACACCCGTTTGCGCAGCTTGTTATTATCAGTGTTACATTCCTGTATTTTGTTCACTTTGTAATAAATATTGGCAGTGCTACAGCTTTACTTCCAATTATTGGTATACCGCTTCCATTTATCAGTTATGGCGGTTCTGCATTTCTTACAAACACCATTCTGCTTGCCATCTGTTTGAACCTCGATTTTAATAAACGCTCACTCAGTATTTACAGATAGGTACTATTTCACAAATTTCTTCTCTGTTCTCAGTTTAAAAGATTTTCTGTGATGCTGAGTGTACCCGTACTTTTCAAGCCCTTCAAAATGCTTTTTTGTGGGATATCCTACATTTTTATCCCAACCATACTGCGGATATTCTTCATGAATTTTTGCCATGTAATCATCCCGATATACTTTAGCAAGAATGGATGCTGCTGCAATGGAAACCGATCTGTTATCACCTTTTGTGATGCATTGATGAGGGATTAGTGTATTCGTGAAGCGATTACCATCTATAAGTAAATAGTCAGGTTCGGCACCAATGCTCTCTGCACACCTAAGCATGGCCTCAATGGAAGCCTTCAGAATATTTAACTGATCAATTACCGTCGGTGAACATTCGTTTATGGAGTAGAACAAAGCTGACTCTTTTATCTCATCAGCCAATGCCCGTCTCGAATGTGATGAGAGCGTTTTGCTATCCCGGATATCTGAGTTTAGTTTACTGTTGGGCTTCAAAATTACACCTGCTGCAACCACAGGACCACATAAACACCCCCTGCCAACTTCATCTAAACCCATTACCCGAATAAAACCATCTGCCCAGAGTTTATTTTCAAAATGATATCTGTCAATCATACGAATTCAACAAATCGGAATAATATTTAAAATTATGTTTGCAATGATTTCATAAAAATCAGAGTTGTAAAGGTAGTAAACAGAGCCACCATAATTTACAGTTTATGCATTTTATCTACTCAAAATGGGATGATCGTTTCCACAAACAGGATGGAAAAACATCATTCGATACACTTTTCAACCTGTTTCAGGATTTACTCTCTATTGCCGGCGGCGATGTTTCACAAGCTTTGCGATGGCTCAATCAAATTGATGAAGAGTATAAAATAACTGAGCAGTTTGAAGACAATTATGGAATCGGTGATTTTATTGAAGACCTCAAAGATAGAGGTTATATAGAGTTCGATGACCAAAATACAGTAATGGTACCAACCTCCAAAACCAACAGGAGTATTCGTCAAAAGGCTTTGGAAGATATCTTTACACAGTTAAAGAAAGGCGGACAAGGTGGCCACAAAACACCCTATACAGGGAGAGGCTTGGAGCGACAGCCTGAGAGCAGGCATTGGAAACCCGGTGATGACATAACCCACATTGACAGTACCGGTACAATGATGAATATGTTGAAACATAGTAACATTAATCAATTTGATCTGCGGGAAGACGATTTGCAAGTCTACCATACCGATCACTACACATCTGTTTCAACTGTTCTTCTGATCGATTTGAGCCACTCGATGATTCTCTATGGTGAAGACAGAATTACTCCTGCAAAAAAAGTTGCTATGGCTCTATCAGAACTCATCATGAATAATTATGCCAAAGACTCACTCGACCTCGTGGCTTTTGGAAATGAAGCGTGGAAAATTGAGGTGAAAGACCTCCCCTACCTGCAAGTTGGCCCATATCATACCAATACACTGCAAGGGTTGCAGGTTGCCCGGCATATTTTACAGCGCAAAAAGTTTGCCAACAAGCAGATCTTTATGATAACGGATGGTAAACCTTCGTGTATGATTGAAGGTGGTAAGATGTACAAAAACAGCTTCGGTTTAGACCGTAAAATTGTAAATAAGGTTCTTGATGAAGCCGTTAAATGCCGAAAAGAGAATATCGATATTACAACATTTATGATCGCACGCGATCCCTATTTACAAAATTTTGTGCGAGAGCTTACCGAAGCAAACAAAGGGCGCGCATATTACTCTTCGCTTGATAATCTGGGCGGTTATATTTTTGAAGACTATATCAAGAACCGAAGAAAACGTACCAAATAAAAAAAAGGCGAAACTCTGTAAAGAGAATCGCCTTTTGAATAGATTTCAGGTTTGGTTAGATGTCAAGATCAGCCATTACAGCATCTGTGATATCATATTCTGCCTGTACCTGAGGAGATACATAGAGAATAATTACATCACCGGTTGAGGTGGTTGTATTCAAAACGTAATCCAGTCCACGCTGAGAGGCTACATTATTAATAGACTCCTGAATTTGCTGAAGCAAAGGTGCCATTAGATTTGCACGCTGCTGCTCAATTTCCTGCTGAGCCTGGTTCTGTAACTGACGAAATTCCTGATCGAGCTGTGTAAGTCTCTCTTCCTCGTTCTGACGTGCTTGCTCTGAGATTACACCAACTTTTTGCTGATATAGTTCGATTTCAGTTTGCAGCTCACGCTCTTTAGTAACCAGTTCGTTCTGTTTTCTTTCAACAAGGTTCTGAAGCCGTTGCTGTACAGCACGCATTTCTGGCATTCTTTCCAAAATAGCCCGTGGCTCAACAAAACCGATCTTCATATCCTGAGCGTTTGCAGCCGGTGCAACAAGAAGTGTTGACAGTGCAATAAGTAGTGTTATAAAAACGATGCTTAAATTTTTCATGGTAATTTTTTTGTAATGTTGGGTCGGGTTAATTTTGTGTGAGTTTTTCAATTACGCGCTCTGTTATGTCGGAAGCACGTTGTGATGCAAAATAGACGATTGGGTCGCCTGTGTTGGAAGTTTTGTTCAGTACAAAATCGAGGCCAAGTTCCTCAGATACTTCTGCCATTGCATCTTCCACTTTTACCAAAAGTGGATTAAACAGATCGTTCTGGCGTTGTTGTATCTGATTTTGAATCCTGTTCTGGAAGCTGTTTAATTCTTCTTGCAGTTCCATAAGGCGTTCTTCCTGACGAGCTTGTTCCTGCTCGCTTAATGCCCCGGCTTCAACCTGCTCAGAGTATTCTGTTAGATCATTAATCCAGTCCTGATAGCGCGTTTGAAACGCATTTTGGCGCTCCTGAATATACTGCTCTAATTGTTGTTGTACCTGAGCTGCTTCCGGCATGGCATCAAGTACATCATCAGGACTCATGATCCCGATTTTTAGTTGAGCCATTGCCATGGCCGGCAATAGTAAAAACAGTGTAGTTATGATTATTTTTTTCATTGTCTGATTTTTTTTAGCACCAAATTTAAGGTTTATATCAATTAATTTCTTGGGTCGTCGATACCTAATTCTAACATCACTTCATCCGTCAGGTTCCACTGTTGCCTGGTAAATAAAAATCTGGTTTCATTTGCACGATCAAATACAAAGTCGAAATCTTCCCGATTTGCTACCCGTGTTAACGCATCAAATATCAATCTTTGTATAGGTTCAAGCAGTTCTTTTTGCCGTGTAAAGTAATCTCCCTGCGGACCAAACCTGGTTTCAATTAATCTGTCCAGCTCATTACGTTTTTGGGAGATTTCATTGAGCCGCTGTTCCCGAATTTCATCAGTAAACAGAATTTCACGTGCATCAAAATCCCTTTCGAGCTCATCTAATTCGCTTTCTAACTCATTTATTTCCTGCCGCCAACCATCACTTAGCAGAGAAAGTCGCTGTTCAATCCCGGAGTATTCCGGCATGTTTTGCAGAATAATATCAGAATCGATAAATCCAATCTTTTGGTTCTGTCCAACTATATCAGTTACCGGCCATAAACATACAGCTGCAATGAGTAATGATATTGGCACCTTTCTTGTCATGTTAGAACGGTGCACCAATATTAAACAGGAATTCCCACTCTCCGGGGCGTAATCCCGGACCTTCAGTAGATGATGGGGTGCCATCAAGCCGGTAACCGTAACTCAGGTCAACCAGTCCCAAAATCGGGAGGAATATCCGGGCACCAAAACCTACAGAACGCTTCACATCAAATGGATCGAAATCGGTCATTCCATTAAAGGCGTTACCCGCATCCATAAATACATACGGAATAAGCTGAAGCTGTTCAGAACTTACTGCAGGATAGCGTAATTCAAGAGAGTATTTGTTATACACCCGGCCACCCACAAGGTTTTGATTATCATCTAATGGCGAAATTACACCGTTAAAGCCACCGGGGAAGCCACGAAGGTCAACATTATCGTTCAGGAAGTTTTGACGCTGCTGAATTTGAGTACCGCCAATAAAGAATCGCTGGAAATTACTCCTGTTGTTTTCACTGAAATAACCCATGTAACCATATTCAGCCACACCACTCAGTACCAGTCGTCCCGTAATTGTATAGTGATGCTGATATTCAGTTTTTAATTTGTAGAACTGAGCAAAACCCGGAACTGGAAGTGCAACCTCACCGGAGAGACTGAATTTTGAACCATCACGCGGAGAAATAGGGTTATCTATCGAATTTCTCTCAATAATTTGTCGCAGTGTTAACAGGTCAGCCCGTCCGTCATCAAATACATTGCTGAATCCGAGCACATTAAATCGATTGTACGTTAACACCGTTCGCTGTGAAAACAGATCATCGGGCCATTGTAATCTTCGGCCAAGGCTAACACTTGCAGAGAAAAGTTCATTACGCCTGTCCGGTTGCTGAAAGCCACCGAATGAAGGCTGGCGGCCAAAGTTCAGGAAATCGTAAGATAAACTGACTCCTAATGAAGTTGGACGACCACGCAGCCATGGCTCTGTAAAGCTGAAATTATAGCTTTGATAGCCCCTGCCCGTAACCTGCACACCAAGTGAAAGGCGCTGACCATCGCCGGATGGAATGGGTGTCCAGCCTCCGGGTTCAAACATTCAGCGCACAGAGAAGTTATTGAAATTTACACGGGCTGCTAAAATAACACCGATTTGCCGGCCGCCAAAACCACCGGAAAATTCAAAGTTATCCGTTCCCTGAGTTTCATCAAGGCCGTATATAATATCTACGGTACGGTTTTCCCGATCTGGCTGAAGATCGGGTGTTATCCCCTCAGGATTAAAGTAACCAAGCTGACCAAGTTCCCGAATAGATCGGATAATGTTGGATCTGCTGTAAGTCTGGCCGGGCCGGGTACGTATCGTTCGGCGCACCACATCATCATGAGTTTTGGTATTTCCGTGGAAAGAGACTTTTCGGATGGTTGCGATTTCATCCTCAACTATTTCGAACGTAATATCAAGTGAATCACCCTCAACTATTTGAATATCAGGGTATATATCAAAAAACAGATAACCAATATTCTGATATAAACTCAGGATATCGCGCTCATCCCTTCTGCCACTGATGTTGTCATCAAAACGTCCCTGGTCGAAAATATCTCCTTTTTGAAAATCGAAAAATGTAGTGAGCTGCTCATCCGTATATACGGTGTTACCATCCCATTCAATATTTCTGATGCGGTATTGCGGCCCCTCTTCTATACGGATATTGAAATATACGCCCTCTTTACGTCTCCAGTCATCAACATAAACAGTATCAGATACCACACGGATATCCATAAAGCCATTATTCCGATAGTAGCTTAACAGATTTTCAATACCCTCTTCGTAATCATCCTGGGTATAGACGTGGCGTTTAAAGATTCTCCACCATCGATCTTCTTTAATGGTTGAAAACTCTTTTCTCAAGCGGCGATCAGTAAACTCTTCATTACCGGTAAAGCTGATATCTCTCACTTTTATTCTTTCACCGGGATCGATCTCAAAGGTTACGATTACTCGATTTCTTTCATCTCCGGTGAGCTCTTCACTAATTGAAATTTGTGTATCCCAGTAGCCCCTGTCGCGGTAATAGCGGCGGATGGTGCTCAATGCCTGTTCTTTTACAGTATTGGTAAACGCAAATCCAGATATAAGATTTAGTTTCTCTCGCAGATCGCGGCGATGAGATCTTCGGGGACCTTCAATTTCGTAACGATGAAGACGAGGCTGCTCCTGCACTCTGATTTCGATATTTACACCATTGCCTCCAACACGTTCATGCAGAATTTGCACATCTGAAAAAAGGCCAATTCTGTAAAGTTGTCTTACGGCATTGGAAATTGCCTCACCGGGTATTTCAATCGTATTACCGGCTCTCAATCCGCTGCTTGCAAGAATATGCGCCTCCCGACCTGTAACCAAACCTGTTACAGTTACTTCACGAATTTCGTACTCACGAGAGGGGTTTTGGGTGGGATCTTGAATCTGAATCCTCCCGGTATCCTGAGCTTTTAAATCCTGAATGATTAGTGTTCCCGATAGCGCAATAAATAAAAATACAAAGATGTGCTTTATTCTTAACACGTGATACAAACTTTCTTTCCTTACGTTTACGATGTAATATGGTTTATAACTGTTGCAGATATACTTTTGTTATATCCGTTTTTAACTTTCCCGTATCTGCGATCACGTTTCTGATAGGAGAAGATAGCACGATATAGCTCATCCCTTCTAAAATCAGGCCAGTAGGTTTCTGTAATGAAAAGTTCGGAGTAGGCCAATTGCCATAACAAAAAGTTACTGATTCGATATTCTCCGCTAGTACGGATAATCAGATCAGGGTCCGGTATGGCTGCCGTTGAGAGGTATGAGCCAATAAGGTTATCATCAATTTGATCAGGATTGATGTTTCCGTTATCCACCTCTTTTGCAATTTGTTTTACTGCTTCAGTGATATCCCACCGGCCTGAGTAGCTTAATGCAAGGCAAAGCTGCATTCGCTTATTATCTTTAGTAAGATCTTTCACTTCCTGCAGTTGCCGCTGGCATTTTGCAGGTAAACGTTCAATCTGACCTATGGTTACCAGTTTGATATCATTTTCTTTGAGCCGGTCTGCTTCATCGCGCAGTGCCTGAACAAGTAATTTCATCAGCCCGTTGATTTCTGCAGATGGCCGGTTCCAGTTCTCAGTTGAGAATGCATAGAGAGTGAGATATTTAACACCAAGCTGTGCACATGATTCTGTAATATCTCTTACAGATTTAACGCCGGCTTTATGGCCATGCAGCCGGATATTGCCTTTTTTCTGTGCCCAACGCCCGTTACCATCCATTATTATGGCAATATGCGCAGGTATAGAACCGGAAGCCTTTACCTCTTCCTGAAGCTTTTTATCCTCTTCTGACTGCTCTGTATCTGTGATTGTTAGCGGTTCGCTGGCCATTTTTTAGAAATCTTTGTAGCTCTACATATTAGAGTTATTTTCAACGTTTTTCAAGCTCTATTTAACTTGCTTCATTTTGAATGGAGAGCTTCAGCTCAATCATTTCGCACAATGCAATTGCTGCCTCAGCACCTTTATTTCCTTTATCAACACTTGCCCGTTCTTCAGCCTGTTCAACATCATCTGTAGTTAAAATTCCAAAAGAAACCGGCCTCGAAGAACTCATATTCAAATCTGTAATACCACGGGTAACAGCATCACAAACATAACCAAAGTGTGGTGTTCCACCTCGGATAACTGCGCCGATAGCAACTACTCCATCAACATCTAAATGTTCCAAACACCATTTGCAGGTAAGTGGAATTTCAAACGATCCGGGGCATCTGTAAACAAATATGTTTTCGTCCGAAATGCCTTTGTCCTTTAATGAGTGAATTGCTGCTCCAAGCATCTCATCAGTAATAAATGAGTTCCATTTTGCAGCAACAAGTGCCACTTTAATCTTCTGCCAATCTACATTAGATTCTCTCATATCAGTTAATTATAAACGTTTACTATTCGTTTTCGATTTTCTGAAGTTCTCTTTATTGCTTCAATATACTGGTCCCCTAAGGTAACTATACCAAAGTAGGGATCATATTCTGATTTACCTGTTCCATGGTAATCGCTGCCTCCTGTAATCAGGAGATTTCCGCTTTTGGCCAATGCTGTGAATTTTCGCTGCGTACTAAAGTTATGGCTTGGGTGTATACATTCTAAACCATCAAGCCCTTCATCGATTAATGCCCTTACCTCACCATCTGTATAGAGTCTTCCTGGATGTGCGAGGGACACCACTCCGGCGGCATCTTTTGTTGTGCGAATTACCTCTTCTATGGGCGCGTAATTTGTTTTTACCCCCTGCAATTTCTCGGATGAGAGATACCTGATAAACGCCTCTGCCACGCCGGATACATACCCACGTTTAATCAGGATTGATGCCGCGTGGGGACGCCCCACATTTCCCATATTTGCCTCAGCCAGAATCTCATCGTACTCAATATCCAAACCCTGCGCATTCAGTACTTCTACAATTGCCTGCATCCGTAATTTTCGGGCGGATTTTTGTTTAATAAGTAAATTTCGAAATGATTGATGTTTGTCATCAAAATTGTAGGCAAGCAGATGAACTTCTTTTGAATTCCATAACGCCGTTATTTCAACACCGGAAATTAACTCAATTCCATAGTCGGGTGCCATCTCTTTGGCTTTCAGATATCCTTTGATGGTGTCGTGATCGGTAATAGCCAGTGTTTTTAGTTTTTTTGACTGAGCCTTTTTCAAAAGCGCTTCGGGCGATAAATCCCCATCAGAGGCATTGGTATGTGTATGTAGGTCAGCTTTTCCCAAAAATTAAGGCCTTAGTACAGTTTGGTATTCAAAGGGGTTTGACAGGGTTTGAATGGCTTTTAGCACATTTTCATCAATCTGCAATAGAGCTTCATTCCGCCTGTTTTCCCCTAGTGTCTGAGTAATCCACTCAATTTGCAGATTGTGCTCTATCATCTCCTGATTATCATAAATCTGTGAGATTTTATAATCCCTTAACAAGGCTTTTAACTCTTCCAGATTGCCCTGGGCAGACTCCTCTTTTGAGAAGTTTTCAATATTTGATTCGATCGCTGCAAGATGCCTGTCAACAGGAGTTTCGAAGGTAAAACCTTCTTCGATGAGGCTGCGGGTAAATCGTTTAAAGAGATCATCCGGCATTTCAGCATCCGGCTCACCATCTGATTCAGAAATAATATCATTTACAAAAAAGAAATACCGGTTGCTCTGCTGCAATGCCAGATCTAAAAGTGAAGATGTTTGCCCGGGCATAGCCACATCAGGCTCGATACCATCTCCATCAAATACTACCCTGCCATTTTTTGTGCGAAATGCTCTTCGCAACGAATCGGGCATTGATCCTCTGCTGCCATCCAATTGTAACGGCTGTATACTTCTTCCGCTTGGTATGTAGTATTTTGAGATGGTTATTTTTAATGATGTATTATATGAAAGCGGCCTGATTGTTTGCACAAGCCCTTTTCCAAAACTGTTCTCCCCGATGATTACCGCCCTGTCGAGATCCTGAAATACACCCGCCACAATTTCTGATGCACTGGCGCTGCCCTCATTTATCAGCACGGCGATGGGCAGATCCTCAAACATTGCCGGCTCAGAAGTAACCATAGTACTGTTATGGTTTTCCGATCTCCCGCGTGTCTCCACGATTGTTACTCCGGGCTCTACAAATTTATCAATCAAATCTACCGCTTCATTCAGCAGTCCACCGGGGTTGTTTCTGAGATCAAGAACCAGCCCTTCAAAAGATCCCGACTGGCTAAACTCAATGAGTTTGTTTCGAACCTCTTCGGCAGTTTGCTGGCCGAACCGTGCAAGATGTATGTAGCCATACTCGTTATTCTCGCCTATTTTTGAAGCGTAATTGATATTATTTACCTCAATCCGTTCTCGCTCAAGATTAAACGTGATGTTTTCGTCAAGAGCAGGGCGGCGAATAGTAATTTGAATTTCAGTGCCGGCATCACCAAGTGTTAATCTCTGAACTTCTTCCGGCGACATCCCCCTTACCTCAACATCATTCACACTTACGATAATATCACCCGGACGCATACCCGCACGCTGAGCCGGGTAACCTTCAATCGGTGCAATGATCACAATCTGATCGCCTCTGAAACCCGCTTCGATGCCAATACCGCCATAAGAACCTGATGAAAGTATCTCCATCTGCTGCTGTTCGCCCTCATCAATAAAAACTGTATATGGATCCAGCGTTTCGAGCATGGCATTTATACTGCTCTTCATTAACGTTTCGGGGCTGATATCCTCCACATACTGCGTTGCAACTTCGCGATAAACATCGCTGAAGATGGTTAGCTGTTTTTTTATCTGAAAGAACAGATCGTTGCTCTTAACAAAAGCAACACTTGTAATAAGAAATGCTGTTATGAAGAGTAGTGCTGCAAGCCTGCCTGCATATTTCATGTATAAATTATCTTCTTCGAATCGTCAGTGTTTGTCCTGCATAAATGCGCGACCCACTGATATTATTGTCTCTTTGGATATCAGCTACTGAAACACCATGCCTGTTTGCAATACCGATAAGTGTATCATTTCTTCGAACCGTGTATCTGATGGGACCATCACTGCTTGATGATGAACCATCAAAACGCAAGGCGTAAATATCTTCCCCGGCTCGTTGTCGCCTTTCAAGTTCCTGCTTTTGAGCAAAGGTTAGGCCGTCAACCTGCCGGTAATAATCAACACGGTTGCTTGGTACATGAATGGTTAAACGCTGGCCTACCCGAATGGTGTTACTGATTCCGTTCCAGCTTCTGATTTGCCAGGCTCTTACATCAAACCATTCAGCTATGTGGCCAATGGTATCACCGCTTTTTACTGTATAAGTAACAGAGGTTGTATTAGATGGTGCCTGAGCCTGCTGTGTTTGCTGTGTTGATGATGATGAAGTCGTTGTTCTTTGTGGCTGGTTTGAAGGCCTGTCAGCTGCAATTTGCCCGGCAGAGCTCGCTGCAACCGGCACAACAATTCGCTGCCCCGGGTGGATGATATTTGACAGCCCTTCGTTCGATTCATACAGAGCACGTACAGTAGTACCGTATCGTTGCGCAATAAAACCGAGCGATTCACCTCTGCTAACAGTATGCATTGCCACTTCCTGAGCACGATTCTCCTTAGGAATTTCCTGATACGCTGCCAGAAATTCGTCCACAGTTCCTTTCGGAATTTTCAATGGATAACTATCGCCGGGAGGCGTTGCCCACCGAAGCAGTTCCGGGTTTAAATCCCTGAGTTCCTGCAGGGAAATATTGGCCGCATTTGCAAGGTCTTCAAGGGGTACAAGTCCGTCAACCTCTGCAATATCAAATTCGTAAGCTACACCATTTCGCGGTCTTTCAAATCCAAACTCTTCCGGGCTCATGGCAATCATTGTGGCAGCGATATAGCTGGGCACATAACCACGTGTTTCTCTTGGCAGGTACGGATATGCCACCCAGTAATCTTCCACACCACCGGCTGCATTGATAGCTCTTCTCAATCCACGAGGGCTGAGATTATAGTTTGCAAGTGCAAGGTGCCAGTCTCCCCATACATCGTGCAGATCACGCAAATGTTGTGCAGCTGCTCTGGTTGATTTAATCGGGTCGCGGCGTTCATCAACCCACCAGTTTACATCAAGACCGTAAAATCTTCCAGTAGCGCCTATAAACTGCCATAAACCAACTGCTGATGCCCAGCTTCTTGCGGTTGGTACAAGTCCGCTTTCTATCATAGAGAGGTGAATCAATTCAAGTGGCACTCCCTCATCCTCAAATATTTCACGCATCATAGGAAAATAATATTGAGACCGCTCGAGCCATCGCTCCATTACATCGGGCCGGCGAACAGTATAATACATTAACATTCTGTTTACATGCTGATTTTGAATGAGGGGAACATCTGTATTGTTGATTGTCAGATTTTCGGGTAACACAAAGCCTTCTGCAATCCAGTCATCCTGCTCTGAAAAAAGTTCTGTTCTGATATCGAAAATATCGCCTTCAGTTTCACTCCTTACTTCTGTGATCCCGTAAAATTCGCTATGCTCGGCCATTACTGATCGGTACAGCTCAGCAAAACGCCGGCTGTTCTGTATTTCAGGGTATTCATCAAGCAGCGACTGTATCGCGCCAAAAGATTCATTGATATAGTTTTCGGCCTGAACAAGATCGCCCTGAACCTGTGCGTCTATTGCTAAAACGTGCAGCCGGTAGACATTTGAAATTCTCCTCAGCATTTCCGTATCCAGCTCGGTTGTGGCAACCGGCTGATCAATAACCCGCAACTGCTCCCGGGTGTCTGTAAGCGGATTGGAATAGGGAAGCAGTTTTGGAGGCATCTCTACTTCTGTTGATTCGGTTTGTTGTGCAAGTACTGATGTGCCAATTAGCAGAATTGAAAGAAGTAGTAGTAACTGTTTCATATATATATGGCAGGTTTCAGGGTAAATAAAATTTAGTTAGCGGTATGTAAAAGTTTTGGGTAACACACGTTTAACGGGGTGTAAGGGGAACAAATTTTATGCAGATTTCAAAATTTGTTGTTTAATGTCCAGCGCTGAACAATCGGCCATCTTCTGCCGCTGCCAAATGATTTTGAACTGAGTTTAAGTATCGGTGCTGCCTGATATCTTTTAAACTCATTAAAATCAACAAGCCTCAGCACATCAGATACAACATCTTTTTGATGTCCGGCGGCAACAATTTGCCGGGGAGTTTCAAGCAATTCAATATAACGATAAAGTATGTTATCTAACACTTCATAATCTGGAAGACTGTCACTGTCTTTTTGGTCCGGCCGCAGCTCTGCACTGGGAGGTTTATGGATGGTATTTTCAGGAATAATTTCTTTTTCGAAATAGTCGCTGTTCAGCCATTTAGCCATCTCGAAAACTTCTGTTTTGTAGAGATCCCCGATTATGCCCAAGGCTCCGTTCATATCGCCATAAAGTGTGGCATAACCTACAGCATACTCCGATTTATTACCGGTAGTAAGCAAAAAATGGCCAAATTTGTTTGAGTAGGCCATCAGTAGTGTGCCGCGAATACGGCTTTGAAGGTTCTCTTCTGCCACTCCAAATCCGGTACCTTCAAATATCGTTTTCAGTTTATCAGTGAATTCACTGAACAGAGATTCTATCGAAACTTCATGCAGCTCTACACCCAGATTTTTTGCCAATAGCTGGGAATCGTTAACACTTCCTTCACTCGAAAATTCGCTTGGCATTGTGATTGCCACTACATTCTCCGGTCCCAAAACATCGGCTGCAATAGTACATACCAGCGCAGAATCAATACCGCCGCTCAACCCAACCAGTGCCCTGGCGGTTATCCCGGTTTTTTTGAAGTAGTCTGAAAGACCGCATTTTATAGCTTCAAAGTGCCTTTCGGGGCCTTTCCGCGGATATACAGGTTGCGAGAGATTCGAAACAGGTTCAATCTCTTTCTTTTCGAAGTTCCAGATAAGATCGCAATAATCCGGTGTAAAAGAGCGAGTGGTTGCTATAATTTCAGCCCGGGAATTGATTCCCATTGTATCACCATCAAACACAATATCTGTATGTGAACCGGTTTGATTGCTATAAAGTACGGGCAGATTCAGTTTTTTTGCATGATTTTGAAGCATTCGTTTTCTGTTCTCATGCTTTGATCCGGTATATGGTGATGCCGATACATTAATGATTAGATCGGCACCCAGTTCTGCAAGCCGTGCAGCCGGATCCGACTCGTAGGTGTGATACTGAACTTCATTTTCGTTATACCAGATATCTTCGCAAATGGTGATACCCAGATTTATCCCATCAAAATCCACACATTTGAACTCTTTATTTGGCTCAAAATATCTGAAATCATCAAATACATCGTACGTAGGAAGCAGCGTTTTATGTACAACAGAGTGCAGTTTACCTTCACTTGCCAGCAAAGCAGAGTTATACATTTTGCGCCCGTACCCCTGATTGGGCGTAATCGAACCGAATAAGATTGCCGTTTTTTTTGATGCAAGCAGAATCTTTTCGTTTGCCGCGTAACAAGCTTCACGAAAAGAACTGTTTTCGTAGAGATCCTGAGCAGGGTACCCGGCAACAACAAGCTCTGGCAGAATTAGCAGATCAATTCCGTCTGATTCTGCTTTATCCAGTGATTGCAGAATGGCTGTGGTATTGCCTTCTATATCTCCAATGATGGGGTTAAGTTGTTCAAGCCGTATTTTCATTACTCCCTTTCATACACTTTTTCTCCTGCCAGCCATGTTTGCAGAACTTCAATCTGCCAATTTTCTGAAGCGGGAACATCGAAATAATCGCGATCAATTAGGATGAAATCCGCCCATTTTCCGGGTTCCAGTGTCCCTATCACATCCTCTTGATGAGCTGCAAAAGCTGCATCCAGTGTAAACGATCGAAGGGCTTCAATTCGGCTCATCTGATGCTCACTGTACCAGCCACCGGGAGGCATTCCTTCATGATCTTTTCTTGTTACAGCTGAATAGAGTCCATAAAAAGGGTTTACATCTTCAACCGGAAAATCCGAACCGGCAGCGATTACAGTACCTTGATTTAAAAAGGTTTGCCATGCATAGGCGCCTTGAATTCGTTCAGATCCAACCCTGTCTTCAGCCATATTCATATCGCTGGTAGCGTGCGTTTGCTGCATGGATGCGATCAGATTTAGATCAACAAAACGAGGAATATCTTCCAGGGCTACAATTTGTGCGTGTTCAATTCGGTGGCGAAGTTCACTTTGATCACCCAATTCATTCTGAACATATTCAAATCCATCCAGAACCTGTCGGTTGGCTGCATCTCCAATGGCATGGATGTTCATCTGAAATCCATTGGATGCTCCTTTCAGCAGCATTTGATTCATCTCATCCTGGGTAAAAAAGAGAAGTCCTTTATTGCCGGGCTCATCACTATAATCTTCTAATAGTGCGGCACCACGGCTTCCAAGTGCACCATCGGAAGAAATCTTTACACTGCGCAGTGCAAGAAGATCATTTGCATAGCTTGAAATCGGGCCCGCTGCAGCCATCTCATCGAAAATATCACCTGTTCCGGCTATCATGGCATAAATCCTCGAAGTTAGCCGGCCATTATCAGCGAATGATTGATAAAGTGCCCATTCTTCAACATTTGTACGGGCATCGTGCACAGAGGTGATTCCATATTTTGCCATTTCAGCGAGGGCAAGTTCAAGTGCGAGTTCGTAATCCTGATGATTTCTTTCCGGAATCTCAGAACGGATATATCGCATAGTGGCATCAACAAAAATACCGGTTGCGTCGCCATTATCATCGCGTAAAATTACTCCGCCTTGCACATCCGGCGTATCACGATCAATTCCGGCAATTTCCATTGCACGGGTGTTTGCCCAGGCCGCATGTCCATCTACCCTGGTCAGATATACGGGCCGATCAGGAACTACGGCATCAAGGTCGGCAGCTGTAGGAAATTCGTTCTCTTCCCAAAGTACCTGGTTCCATCCCCTGCCGGTAATCCACTCCCGATCCGGATTTTCTTCGGCAAACCGCCTTACGGTTTCGAGTGTCTCCTCCAGAGAACGTATACCGGCGACGTTCACATCGAGCTCTCTCACCCCCAATCCCATAACATGTGCATGGGCATCAATGAGGCCTGGAAGCATGGTTTTTCCGTTGCCATCAATTTGTTCAAATTCGGCATAGCGATCTGTTATATAATCGATTGAACCATGCTCTATAACGATTCCTTCCTTAATGGCAATCGCATCAAAACCAACCAGCTGACCATCATTCTGAAGGGTGTAGCCATTTACATTGTGCAGAACAAAAGCATTTTCGGGTTGCTGAGAACAAGAAGCAAAAAGTAGAGAAAGGCAAAACAGTAGAATTAATCGCATTGGTACTTTTGTAAGGTTGACGTTTCCGATGCAAATATAAGAAAAGCGTTGCGGGGTACCACGGTCTGAATCAGAATTATTCAGAATTAAGTAAAAGCCGAAGAAGAGTAATGAGTTGCCGCTCTACACTTCGGGACTTGTAATCACATGAACAATTTTATCGGGTAATTTACCACCGTTTTTGCAGCTCTCTTTTAAGAATTCCGGATATATAGGAAAGCTGTCAGTATTATTGAACGGGATAAACTTCAGATCAAGTAAAATCTGATTGTCTGATGAATGTTCAGGATCGGCGCCTAGTTTAAGTCCGCCGCCGGCAATAGAACATTCAAAATAAAATTCAATCGCGTGAAAAGGGTCTTCTAAAAATTCATGAACCCATAAAAGTCGCGTAGGCTCAACAATAAGGCCGGTCTCTTCTTTAACCTCACGGATAAGTGCATCTTTAATCGGTTCACCAAATTCTATACCGCCACCAGGGGGCATCCATATTGGCACTTTTTTGGTGGGCGAATTGTGTTTGGCGAGCAATATCCAATCGTTGCTCACAATTACCGCACAAGCCCGGTTTCGCAGTTTATTTTTATAAAGATCCTGATCAGCCAAATTAAACTGTTTGTTTCTGTTTACTTTCTATCTTTGAATAATCTTTCTTGTAAAGTAAGGATGCTTTCACAAAAGATACAAAAAGTGGATGAGGTTCATTCACAGTA
Source organism: Balneolaceae bacterium (assembly GCA_020832415.1). Classification (GTDB taxonomy): domain Bacteria; phylum Bacteroidota; class Rhodothermia; order Balneolales; family Balneolaceae; genus Rhodohalobacter. Next base: position 32,729 of record JAFIES010000084.1, read on the forward strand.
CTCTTTAGCTCCGGGTGAAACTGTACACCAACAAACCAAGGGTGATTTTCAATTTCGATAATTTCCACAAGATCTCTTTCCGGATTCACTCCCGATACAATTAAGCCGTTTTGCTTAAGCGTTTCCCGAAGTTCGTTATTTAATTCAAAACGGTGCCTGTGCCTCTCATTTATCAGCTCTTCGCCATAAGCTTTGCGGGCATTGGTACCTTTGGCCAGTTTACACTCATACTGCCCCAGTCTCATGGTACCGCCTTTTTCAGTTATTTCCCGCTGATCCGGCATAAAATCAATAACCGGATACGGTGTGGATTCATTGAACTCAGTACTGTTCGCCCCTTTCATATTGGCACAATTTCGCGCAAATTCAATCACAGCACACTGCATTCCAAGGCATATTCCAAAGAACGGAATTCCATTTTCCCTGGCATGTTTTACAGCGCTCAGTTTCCCGTCAATGCCCCTGTCGCCAAAGCCCGGCGCAACCAAAATACCGGAAACACCATCCAGCAGAGCTTCCACATTTTCATCGTTCACGTAATCGGACTGTATCCACTTTATGCTAACACGAGAATCATTCACCGCTCCACCATGGATCAACGCTTCAACAATAGATTTATACGCATCATGATGCTCCACGTATTTCCCTACAAGGGCAATGGTTGTTTCCGTCTTGGGATTTTTGATTTTATCAACAAACTGTTTCCACAGTACGAGGTCTGCATTTTTTGCCGGTAAATTCAGCTTATCGATTACTCTGCTATCGAGGCCTTCATCCTGCATTAAAAGAGGCACTTCATAAATACTCTCTGCATCGAGCGATGCGATTACATCCTCAATTTCCACATTACAGAACTGCGCAATTTTTCTTCGGATGGTCTCATCAAGAGGATACTCCGAGCGGCAAACCAGAATATCAGGACTGAGGCCGCTTTCGGAAAGTGTTTTCACTGAATGTTGTGTTGGTTTGGTTTTCAGTTCGCCGGCAGCTGCAAGGTACGGAACCAGTGTCAGGTGAATCGAAAGGGTATTTTTCCTGCCTACATCATATCGAAGCTGCCTCATAGCCTCAATGTATGGCAAACTTTCAATGTCACCCACGGTACCGCCAATCTCAACAATTACAATATCAAAATTTTCTGATTCACCAAGCCCGGTTACATGCGATTTTATCTCATCTGTAATGTGTGGGATTACCTGCACCGTTTTACCAAGATAAGTGCCCTGCCGCTCCTTCGTAATTACATCAAAGTAAACCCTTCCCGTAGTTACATTATTTTGCTGAGTAGTACGGATATCAAGGAATCGTTCGTAGTGGCCCAGATCAAGATCTGTTTCAGCGCCATCGTCGGTTACATACACTTCGCCATGCTCGTAGGGGTTCATGGTTCCGGGATCTACATTTATGTATGGATCAAGCTTTTGCACGGTTACACGTAACCCTCTTGCTACCAATAACCTGCCAAGAGACGCACATATAATGCCTTTCCCTAATGAAGATGTTACACCACCTGTGATGAAGATATATTTTGTTGCCATACTCGAATGGATGTTCGTTGAGGAAAAGAGAAAATAGCAGGCTAAGAACTGCTATTCAAACCAAATAGCTAATCTATGTAAAAAAGTTTTTTTAATACCCGGTTGAATGATCCTGATACTTATTATAAACGTTTCTCAAAAGGTCCGGTTTGTCACTAAACAGGCCGGATGCACCATGTTTGATCCACCGTTTCATCGCCCAATTCCTGTTGATTGTATAAAGCAGATAGGGAATGTTGTTCTTTTGTAGATCTTTTTGCCACGAACTTTTCATCTCTCTTGAACTGCAGTGGAAGAAGTCTGCCCCATTCTCTTCTATCAAATCAGATGGCATGTTCCCTTTCGATTGATTCTTCTCATAGAGCAATCCGGTTTTTATATCACTCTGAATCTGTTTGAACCTCTTTACTGCTACATAGTTGAAGCTGGAGAGAAGCACCTTGTGCCGAAGTTTTTTTTGCTCCACAAGTTCGATCACTTTCTCTTCAATTCCGTTTGATCGGTTTTCTGTAACTGTTTCAGGTTTTATCTCGATATTCAGAAGCATTTCATTAGGAAGCCAGTCTAAAACCTCTTCAAGTGAGGGGATTTTTTCACCGGAAAACTTTTTTGAAAACCGGGTACCTGCATCAAGTTGTTTCAACTCCTCGAATGTAAATCCGGAAACCGGCCCACTTCCATCAGTCAGTCTTCTTACATCTTCATCATGAAAAACTACCGGCCTACCGTCTTTTGTCAGCAGTACATCCAGCTCAATCATATCTGCCTGCATTTCATGAGCCAGCCTGAATGCTGCCATTGTGTTTTCGGGGGCGTATTTGCTCGCTCCGCGGTGGGCAATTATTAAAAAAGGTTTCCCGAAAAGAGTGATACGTTGCTCCTATTCTGTTTTTTTACAGATCGTGGAGTTAGACAGAAAATCCGCGATCACGTTCTGATTGCATGTGTTCAATTAAAAAATTGATCTGTTTAACCTGGAAATAGATGAGAAGCAGATTTAGCGAAAAAATGCCAAACAACAGATAATAGAACCAGTCGCCAAATGTGGTAAGTCCCTGCGAATACATGTAAATAAACAGGAATATTATAGAGACATTCAGGCCGAGCTGAATCCATTTTGAACGGCGCTTCTTTTCGAGAAATGGAATTTTTTCATCATCAGAGAGCTCATTTTTTGACCGCAGGTGTACTTGTTTGTAGAGCTCAATTTTCTCCGCATCGGCTGATGAGTTCGGCATATGCTTAATTTTGTGAGTTGATCACCCTTCGGATGGCCTGGTTCAGCAATCCATCAAAACTACCCTGTTTTGTAATTGTGTAATAGATCAAAAATACACCGGCCATGCTTAATATACTTCCCAATAGACTCATTACCGCTGATAACCAAAGTGGCTCAATTAAACCTAAAATGGTTATACTAACCAATATGAGGCCTGAAAAAACCTGAAGAGCACCTGAGAGCAACGGCAGCAATGTATGGCTGTAACGTAACAGCGACCAGACGCGACCATTCGATACACCCTTCCCATTCTCTTTTGTGGGATAGCGCTTCACAAACTCGAAGCTTGTATTTTTAGAATTTCCGGTCATCGGTTTGGCCTCTATTTTTTACTATTTTAATTATTCAAACTATGGCAAACAAGTAAAAAAATTCAATCTCGTTTGGACGATCAAAATCAATTTATTTACGGCAGAAAACCTGTTGAAGAACTTCTGAAGACAAATCCGCAGCAGGTAGATAAGGTATTTCTAAAAAAGGGTGTTGGAAGTAGCTCTTTATCAAAAATCTCTGACCTTTGTTCAAAAAACCGAATACCCGTGGTTGACGTTCCGGGATCCAAGCTTTTTGATCTGGTAGGCCGGGTGAATGATCAGGGTGTGGTAGCAGCCATCAGCCAGGTTGAATATGTTGATTTTGAAGACTGGCTGGTTTCCATCAAACCTGATAACAAAACTGCCGTTCTTCTGCTGGATGAGATTGAAGATCCGCACAATTTTGGAGCAATTTTAAGAACAGCTGCGGCATCCGGCATTAGTGCCATTATTGTACCTAAACACCGGCAAGCACCCGTAAATGCCACAGTTTTTAAAACCAGTGCCGGTACTGCAGGGCGAATTCCGATTGTGAGAGCTGTGAATCTGAATCAAGCCATGCTTCAGCTGAAAGAGAATCAATTCTGGATTGCCGGGCTTGATATGGATGGTACTTCCATGTTGTGGGAGCAAACATTTGATGTACCCATGGCTTTTGTGATTGGCAATGAAGGGCGAGGAATGCGAAAAAAAACCGGCGAACATTGCGATTTCCTGCTCTCCATCCCGATGGAAAACGGTGTTGAATCACTCAATGCATCGGTAAGTGCTGCATTGGTTTGTTATGAATGGCAAAAACAGAGAATGAACCGTTCATGATCTGAATGCAAAAGTTCTAATACTCAGCTTACAGGCCGGCCGATTTTTGAATCGCTTCGAGCAATTCCCGGGGTTCATTGGTTCCAATTCGGGTACTTTTTCCGTTTTTTCGAATAATTTCCACAGCATACGAACCGGATACACTGTATAACATTCCCCTGAATGGATTCCAGCGAATTCCTACTCCTTCCCAAATCGGAGCACGGGTAATTGCAGCAAATTTAACCTCATCAACCTTTATCCTGAACTTCCAGAGCCCGGGACCAAAATACCAGATGATTTCTTTCCGGTTAACTTTTACTGTTAAGGTTGAAAAGTTTATTAAAAATATGATTAGAAAGAGCAGTGTAACCGGCAGAACAATACTTTCACTTTCGGAAAGTAAACCGCTTGTATATACTGAAAAAACAATGATAAGTACCACAGAAAATATCAAAATTATAAAATATCCAATTTGAGTATTTTTATAATTTTCCATCATACTGCAGGTAATAAGTTACTCATAGAGCAAATAGGGTTTTCGCTGTTCGAGATAGCCATTCAGTTCAAAGTTTAAATCGGCAACCTCTTTATCTCCGTTTAACAGCTCATCAATTTCTGTTGAACCTGTTAGTCTGTACAGAAATGACCGGGTTTCGTAGTCTGAGGTGGCTCTTACAACGGTCACAAACATCTCCAATCCGGCAAGTACCGGATCAAAATCAAAACCGGTAACATCAGCCTTAATACCATAGCAGACTTCATCCTGATGTTTCGGTGTTGGCGCAACACCCGGAATGGAGACCGGTGTAAACTCAGTTTCTTCAATTCGAATATTATTGGAAATTGTACGGAGTCTTTCAATATCAGCGTCGCTCAAATTGGTTGTTGGATCGCCCATCGTAAGGAAAGGATCATTCGTTCCACGCCCTTCTGATAGCGTAGTCCCTTCAAAGAAAACGGTTCCCAGATACAAAAAGGCATGGCTGAATGTTGGAAGATTTGGTGAGGGAGGCACCCAGTTCAGCCCCGTGCTGTACCATCGCATATCGCGGCTCCAGCCTTCCATTTCTACTACATGAATTTCGGGCTCTTCATCAAATTCAATCCACCTCTCACCGATCATCATTTTTGCGATTTCACCCATTGTAAGGCCATGTGCAATCGGAATAGGATACGGACCAACAAACGACTGAAATTCATCCTCCATCATCCATCCGCTCACATAATTTCCGCCAATTGGGTTGGGACGATCGAGCACCCAAACCGGAACCCCGGCTTCAGCTGCCGCTTCAATTACAAGACCAAGCGTGGCTATGTAGGTGTAGAAACGGGCACCAACATCCTGCATATCAAAAATAAGCAGATCTACGTGCTCCAGCATTTCGGATGTGGGTTTGCGCGTCTCACCGTAAAGAGAAAAAACGGGCAACCCAGACTCCTGATCAATTCCGTCTTCAATCAGCTCTCCGGCTCCGGCCTCACCCCGAAATCCATGCTCGGGGGCAAAAAGTGCACGTATATTTACATCCAGTGCCAAAAGGGAATCCAGCACATGAACATCTCCAATTCGTGCCGTTGGATTCATTACCAGGCCAACCCGTTTATCTGCCAAATCATCGAGATGGCGATCGATCAATATTTCGGCGCCTACAGTGACTTGTTCAATTTCCGAATCGGGCTGAATACTTCCCGTCATCATCGGTTCAGTTTCGGTTTGCCTGTCGGCACAAGCTGCCAGCATGAGCATTAAGCTTATGGAGAAAAGAGTTGGATAAAAAGAGTTCAGCATAATCAAACAGATGAGTTAGCAGTTAATTATGCTGAATATAACTATGAAGAAGAGGAGAATTCCAAAAAAATATAAATAATCTCCCCGATTTAACCCGGGGAGATCAAAAAGAAAGATTATGCCTGATTAGCAACTACTTCTGATTCAGCAAAGAAATAGGCTGCTTCAATTTTTCCATTCTCCACAGAATCTGAACCGTGAATAATGTTCTCACCAAGACTGTCGGCAAAATCGGCACGGATGGTTCCCTCGGCGGCTTCGGCAGGGTTCGTTGCTCCAATAAATTTACGGAAATCGGCAACAGCGTTCTCTTTTTCGAGGATCATGGGCACACAAGGTCCGCTGCTCATAAAGTCGGTGAGTTCGCCAAAAAAGGGACGCTCTTTATGAACGGCATAAAATCCGCCTGCGGTATCTTTGGTAAGGCGTGTTAATTTCATTGCCACAATATTAAATCCTGCTTCCTGGATACGGCGTGTTACCTCTCCGATCAGATTTTTTCGTACACAATCGGGTTTGAGGATGGTTAGTGTTCGTTCTACTGCCATGTTAATTCTTTTTTTATTAATCGTTTAATTGATGGTTTTAAAAGTTGTTTATATATCTTTTAAAGATACAGGGATTTGCGGAAAATGACGAGGGTGTTTTTGGGGAGACGGGAGACGTGAAGCTACCAAATTCAAAACTCAACTGTCCATCCCTAACATAGCTTGACCGTATTAAACCCACAAGTTATGAACACACGAAAACTCAATAAACGTCGTACATTTAGCAAACAGATCAAACGTCAGGCAGTGGCCGATTTTCGTCGGGGCAAGTATACAGCGTTAGAACTGGCAGAATTGTATCAGTGTCACCACCAAACCATTTACAATTGGATTTATAAATATTCACCCGGGGATTCCCCACAAATCAACGTCGTCGAAATGAGTGAT
>JAFIES010000106.1 GCA_020832415.1 Balneolaceae bacterium
AACAGTGGATATGCATTTGGGATTCAACAGCTTGTTTTTGCACCTGCGGCAAATTTTTATAAAGTGAATCTGGAATTCACAAATATGACTCCCTCCTACATTCAAGAGGTCCGGCCACAAAACTATTATTATACTCACCCCGAAATACGGCAGGGCCATACAAATCGCGGACAGGTTATCGGCGCTGCAATCGGGCCGGGATCAAACAGCCAGTTTCTGGGAATAGATGGGTATTTTGATCAGGGAAGGCTTGGAATATTTGTTCGCAGACTGGCAGATAATAATCATTTCCATTATATGTACGACAGATCTCTAAACAGGCCCGAAGAGTTCAGGCAGGGTTTTGGTGATTACTGGAGAAACCGAACAGATCTGACGATAGGTGCCCGTGGCCTCTACTCATTCGGAGATTTCCTGTTTACTGGTGAACTTTCATGGACCAAACTATACAACTACGGACGGTTTGATTATGGACGGTTTCAGGGGCTGACAATAGCAAATTTTGAACCGTACGATATAAATAACGTACAGTTTAGAATCTCAGTTAGTTATCTGTTTTAAATTGTCGGCAACCGTTGATTCTAAAGCGGTCAGTATCCCTTTATCTGCATTAAGTCTTGCATGAAGGCCAATCGGTATAGTTAAATTATCGGGGTCGTGCCCAATATCTTTTCCAATAATTGCCGGTATTCCTAAAGGTTTGATGTGATCGGCCAGTACCTCTTCGATGGTAAAATTTGCACCTCTTGGTTCAGCACAATTCGTGCATTGTCCGAATATGAATCCTTTAAGATTATCAAGCATATTTGCCCTTTTCAGATGTGTTAACATGCGGTCAATTTTATAGGGTGGCTCTGCAATATCTTCCAAAAATAGAATTGCATTGGTAAGGTCAGGCTGATAATCAGTTCCAATAGCGGTTGTCAAAATGGTCAGATTTCCACCAATTAATCGCCCCTCAGCTATTCCTGGCATGATAATCTTTAAATCACTCCCGGTGTTAAATACTACATCCTCTCCGTCCATCAGAGTTTTTTTGAAACTTTCTTTAGTGATTTTTGTCCAGTCTGACGCACCATTTGGTCCGTGTATGTCATCAATCCACAATGTTTTAAGAAGGCAAGGTGCAAAGTCGTAACATCACTAAATCCGCAAAAGATTTTGGGATTAGCTTTAATCACGTCATAATCCAGGTGCGGTAAAATTCTTGCACAGCCCCAGCCACCCCTTACAGCTAAAATTGCATCAACCGAATCATCATCAAAAAAGCGCATCAAATCAATAGCTCGCTGATAGTCGGTACCGGCAAAATATCCGTATCTCTCCCTTACAAATTCACCAAAAACCACATTTAAACCCATCGATTCCAGTACATTACGCATTCTGGAAAAATCTCGCAGATCATGCACAACTCCTGCAGGTGCGGTAAACGCTATTGTGTCTCCATTTTCTAACTTTTTGGGTTTTTTGAACTCAAGGTCTTGATCCGCCCATTTATTCGCCTCAAACATTCCGGCAGGTAAACCAATTGCACCAATACTGCTTAATTTTAAAAAATCTGACCGTTTCATGACCAAGTGGGTTAATACAGGTTATGTTTTTGGATATACTCTTCAACTTTCGCAGATAATTCAGCTTTTTTATTGGTAATTCTACTACGAATATCTGACGAAGACACATCCATCTCGGGATTGATTATAAAGATCGTATGATCCAGGATCTCTTTCGCTACGGATTCTGCTGAATACCCCGGCCTGCGGGCAACCAGCAAGGTTATTTCATCAAGAAGTTCATTATAACAATACCATTTGTGAAAATTCACCAAACTATCTACACCTATACACAAAAAATAGGTGTTTTCTGGGTGAGATTGTTTCAAACTGCGAATTGTTTGAAGTGTGTAAGATGGTTTTGGAAGGGATTGCTCAAGGTCACTGACCTTAACAAGATCAATACCTGAGAATGCAAGTTCGAGCATTCGCATCCGATGACTAAATGGTGCTTGTATTCTGCTATTTTTGTGGGGAGGATCCGGGGTAAGGATAATCAGAATTTCATCGACTACTCCGCTTCTCAAGAAGTTTTCAACAATGTGAGTGTGGCCCTGATGAACAGGATCAAACGATCCGCCAAAAACACCAATCCGCTTTTTCAAAGCTCACATTTAATTTGATTGAGCTACGGCTCTGTTTCTTACGTTTTCTAAACCTCTGTTTGCCCGATCGTAAAGTTCTTCAGCCCGGCTCCTGTTTTCACCCTGTGGGAATAGCTGCAAATACGTACTGTAACTATCGAGAGCTTTTTCGTAGCGCTCTTCCTGTCGTTGCTCCACACTGTTTTCAGCGTATAAGAAATATGCTTCAATCTGTTTTACCAATGCCCTTTCTGCCCAAACAGATTCGGGAAACTGATCAATCACCAGGCCATAATAGATTGCAGCAGAGTTATACTGGCCAGTTCTCATATAGAATTCACCGGCATTATAGTCTCGTCTCGCTAATTTATCTCTCATTTCTGAGATTAAAGCCGATGCTTCTTCCCGATATTCAGAGTTTGGATATCTTGAATTAAAAAGCCTGAATCGTTCAATTGCTCTGTTTGTATATGTTTGATCCAACCGAAAACGTGGGCTCAGATGGTAATACGATTTTGCCTCGCGAAATTCTACAATTTCTCTTCTGGGTGAATTTGGATGAAATTGCACGTAGCGGCTGTATTCCGATGATGCTAGCAGATATCTCCTGTCATTAAAATAAGTTTCTGCAAGATAAAACTGAGCATCCTGACCAATGTCTGTTCCGCGACCAATTGAAATTACCGTTTCAAATGCACGGGCAGCATCGCCATAGTTTTCCAGTTCAAACTGATTCATCGCTTTTTCAAAGGCAACCTCAAGTGTATCACCCGGCCGGATAAGATCCTGGCTGCGGCATGAAAGAAGTGTAAATGAAACAAGAATTAAAATTAATAGGGTTCGCATCAGTCTAATATTCACGATTCTTTAAGAAGTTAATTAGCTTTGAAAGATCTCCTTTATATTTGGTTTCTTCAAATAATTGAAGAGCTTTCTCAGCTTTTGCATAGAATTGATTCATTACGCTTTTTGCCTCATCTGTTATACCGTATGATTCGTATAACTCAATGATTCTCAAAACGTCGTCATCATTGATAGTTTTGTTTTTCAGACAGTTGATTAACCAATTTTTGTCATCTTTATTGCAATGTTCCAATAATTGCAACATCAGGTACGTCTTTTTGCCTTCGTAGATATCACCACCCTTCCTCTTCCCAAATTTTTCGGGATCGGCAATTACATCGAGTATATCGTCCTGAATCTGGAAAGCTTTGCCAAGTGAATAACCTATTTCGTTGAGTGCTTCAAGTTTTTCATCATCTGCTTTGGCACAAATTCCTCCCATTACCAATGAAACAGCGATGAGCGCCGCAGTTTTACCTGAAATCATCTCCAGATATTCATCTGTTGTAACATCAAGGCGATCTTCAAACTCCATATCGGATGCCTGTCCTTCACACACTTTATTTATCCCATTAAGAAATATCCGGTTTATTTTTTTGTAATCGACATCGGGGGGCAGATTTTGCAGCTGCAAAATCGCCTGGATAAGCATCCCATCACCCGAAAGTATAGCAGTGGAGGCATCCCATTTTACATGAACAGTTGCATTTCCTCTACGGCTGTCTGCCTGATCCATGATGTCATCATGGATCAAACTAAAATTATGAACCAATTCAACAGCCAATGCAGCAGGAATACTTTTTTCAATGGACTCACCACACATGCCTGCAGCCATTAGTGTAAGTATAGGACGAACTCGCTTGGCTTTACTGCTTAAAATGTACCTTTGAGGAGCATATAAGGTTTCAGGAGTGCCTGGAAGCTGTAATTGATGAATTTCACTCTCGATGAGAGCGGCGTACGGTTTTAAAAAGTCCAATAGTATAATCTGTTTCTTTTAGGCAGAAAAGATACAAAAATAGAAAGTTACTTTTTCAACCAATCTTTTCGGGTCGGTTGTTGCAACAATTCATATTGAAAGCAAATTTAGTACCTTCATATTCAACCGTCACGATCCTGTTATCAAGATTTTCCACAGATGCGAATATTGATCGCCACAAATAGTTATCCCACTAAAAAAAACCCTGCTCATCAGGTTTTTGTGATAGGAATTGTGGTATAAGAGCATAGCTTTTTATAAATAAAGTAAACTATAACTAAATGAAACTCATTGATAGATCGCCCTCATTAACTTGCGTTTAGCAATCGGTAAAATTGTTTGTTGAAATGAAAAATCGAGCCGTGTATCAAAAGCGTACGTAGCGGGATTTGGCAGTTCTTTCTCCTCTTTTATCAACTCAAGCTTTATCGATCCCGGTGAGTAGTGTGCTCGCCCCTGTTCGAGTGATTTTAACAAGCGTGTCTTAAGTGATCTGTATTCATCTTCTGAGCTTTTAAAGAGTGACAGTTCAAATCGAAACAGATTGAGTTTCCTGCTTTCATTATCCGGCACAAAAAAGTAGCCTTCATCTTTATAGGCTGGAAGTATACCAACATGCTCAACGGAGAGATCTTTCTCTACAAATTCATGTATGGCAATCCCCTCACCGATCACTTTTTCAATAGAGGGAAGTGCCCAGTTAATCAGATCTACTACTGCTGTAAGATCAGTTCCATCCACAAAAACCACTTCATGCTCAATTGTGCGATTTACCCAGTCAATTTTTCCAATTCTCTTTGGAAATTTGCTCTTTAAATCTGTAAGCCTTGCAATGATATCTTTAAGAGTTTTATGAATTTCAATCAATTCGCTTAGATGAGGGTATATTTTGTAATACTGAAACTGAGTTGAAATTTTCTTCAGTTCACTCAGAATAATGGACTGCCTCTTTTCAAAATCATCCTGAACTTTTGTGAATAACTGTAGAGAAAGCTTCGATGCGTATTCCATGATACCTCCTGCGATGATTTATAAATTCATTTCTTGATCAACGCTATTCATTTGAAAGCATTTTGTCAACAGTGAAAATTGTCTTTCAGTAAAAACCTCTAAATGCAGGTTTCTTTTGTCTCTCCTTTGAACTGAAATCCATATATTCCTGTTTACATATTTGAATCATAATATTCGTTATCTTTTCAAAAAAGCGCTTTTATGGATACCCAAAAACAGTTAGATGACTTTCAAAAACGGATTGACAACGGTGAAACAATTGAACCGAAAGACTGGATGCCCGAACGTTACCGGAAGCAACTGATCAGGATGATGAGCCAGCATGCACACTCCGAAATCGTTGGTATGTTGCCGGAAGGTAACTGGATAACCCGTGCACCATCACTAAAACGAAAAATGGTTCTGCTTGCAAAAGTGCAGGATGAGGCCGGCCATGGGCTTTACCTCTACAGTGGAACTGAAACACTGGGTGTCCGGCGTAAAGAGTTAATTGAAGACTACATCTACGGTAATGCCAAATACTCCAGTATTTTCAACTACCCCACTCTCTCATATGCAGATATCTGTGTAATTGGCTGGCTGGTTGATGGTGCCGCCATTGTCAATCAGACGATGCTCGCAAAGTCATCGTATGGCCCATATGCTCGTGCAAACTTAAGAATCTGTAAAGAGGAGAGCTTCCATAAAAAGCAGGGATATGAAATGCTTGCAAAAATGGCGAGTGGAACTGCTGAACAGAAAAGAATGGCACAGGATGCTGTAAATCGTTGGTGGTGGGCTACCTTAATGATGTTTGGTCCTCACGATTCAGATTCTCCAAACAGTGCTGAACTCATCAAATGGGGTGTAAAAACAAAAACAAACGATGAACTTCGTCAACACTTTGTAGACCGTTCTGTGATGGAGGCTGAGGCGATCGGAATAACACTTCCCGATCCTGACCTGACCTACAACGAAGAGACCGGCCATTGGGAGTTTGGCGATATCCCCTGGGATGAATTCTGGAGTGTGGTGAAAGGTGATGGCCCGATGAACCGGGAACGTATTAAATCACGCAGAAAAGCATACGAAGAAGGCGAATGGGTACGCAAAGCAGCCGCTGAATATGCCCGAAAAAAGAAGCTTGTTAAAGCCTCCTAACTCATTGAAACATCGTATCAAAACAAAATAGTTAAGTAGAAAGCAATGTCAGATACTTCAACCCAATCCACCGAATGGCCTCTTTGGGAGGTATTTTATCAGCCTTCTGATGGAAAACCATTTGAACATGCCGGAAGCGTACACGCACCCGATTCGGAAATGGCACTTCAAAATGCCCGGGACACATACGCACGCAGAAACGAGGGAATTGCAATTTGGGTGGTACCATCAGACCAGATTACTGCATCATCCCCTGAGGACAGAGGTCCATTTTTCGATCCGGCTAATGATAAAGCCTACAGGCACCCTCAATTTTATACAGTTCCGCGCGCCGTAAAAAAGCGTAAATAATTAACTCTAAATAGTTTATGAGTACTTTTGACACAATACCTCAAACCAAACAAGAGATGCTCGTTGAGATACTTCTGCGCCTTGCAGACGACCGGCTGATACTTGGTCACAGGCTCTCCGAATGGGCAGGTCATGGACCGGAACTTGAGGAAGATCTTGCCCTTGCAAACGTTGCACTTGATATGATTGGCCACGCTTCGGCTCTGTATGAATATGCTGCCAGACTAGAGAACAAACCGGACGAGGACCACTACGCCTATTTCAGGGATGATATCGACTTCAAAAATATCGCACTTGTTGAGCTTCCTAAAGGTGATTTTGCATTTACAATAGCCCGGGAGTTTCTCTTTAGTTCGTTCAGCTATTTTCTCTATAAAGAGTTAATCGAAACCGTAGAGGATGAGCAATTTAACGGCATGCTGCAGAAACATTTCAAAGAGATAAAATACCACCTTCGCCACAGCAGAGAATGGGTTTTAAGACATGGAGATGGAACTGAAGAAAGTAACAGACGAATCCAGGATGCTTTTGATGAACTCTGGATGTACACCGGTGAAATGTTTGAGATGGATGAAATGAGTAGAATAGCAGCTCAAAACAATCTTTATGTAGATGTTTCAAACTGGAAACAGGAGTGGAAGGAGTTAATCAACTCAACATTAGAAGAGGCAACACTTACTGTACCTGATTATAATCAGTATATGTTTAGCGGGGCAAGGCATGGCCGCCACACGGAGCACCTTGGGTTTCTGCTTGCACAGATGCAATTTTTGCGAAGGTCGTATCCGGATGCAGAATGGAAATAACAAATCTATGATTGAAATAAACCCCATATCTGTCGAAGAAATCTGGCAATTTCTCGAGGAAGTAAGTGATCCCGAAATCCCTGTCTTAAATGTTGTGGAAATGGGAATTGTGAGAGAGGTTTGGTTTAATGATGGTGGTTTAATTATTCGAATCACCCCAACGTACTCCGGGTGCCCGGCTATGAATGCCATTGAAAATGAGATTAAAAAAAAGCTGCTGGAAAAGGGATTTGAGAAAGCATCCGTAGTAACCGACTACAAAGAGACGTGGACAACCGACTGGATGACCGATCATGCAAAGTTGAAATTGAAAGAGTATGGCATCGCTCCGCCCGAGAAAACCGAAGACGATTCTGATTTTCTTACAAATTTAAAAGGATCACAGAAAATAGTACCTTGCCCCTATTGTGATTCTATGAAAACTCATCTACAAAGTGAATTTGGATCAACTGCCTGCAAATCGCAATATTACTGCGATGAGTGCGAACAACCATTTGAACACTTTAAATGTATTTAGATGGAAAAATTCAGGCTCATAGCTTTCCTTCTGATCTTCGGCGTTGTTTCTCTTGGACACTCACAATTTCGGGTTATAGATGAACAGCCGGACTATGATTTCATTGATAAAAATACAGTTGTTCGCCTTACTCCGGAGATGTTTTTGGGGCAGTTGGACCTGTATGATTTAAGCTCTCATAATGAAAAACAGATTCCGATACTCGATGCCAAACCAACTCATTTTATACTCTATTTTGGTACCGGTTTATTCAGAAACAAATTTGATCTCGATTTTTACGGACCGGCAAATTTTCCTCGGAATATCACAGATTATAACAGTGCTGTGAGAAGACAAATGTTTGATGCAGAACCAACCTCTCAGCAAAGACGAAGTTCAATATTTCGTTTCAATTAGCGGAATCTGTTACTAGTGTAATACAAGTTTTGTTGAAGCGATCAGTGATTATTTGTAAAGGAGTAAATCAAAATTTTAACTCTATTTTTAGGAATGTCTAATATACTATCTGAACTGGATAATCAAATACTTACCATCACCTTAAACAGGCCCGAAAAGTATAATAGTTTTACCGAGCCAATGGCCATCGAACTCCAGAAAGCTTTGGAGGATGCAACTTCAGAAAATGTACGTTGTGTGATTCTTAAAGCTGAAGGAAACGCATTTTGTGCCGGGCAAGATCTGCCTGAAGTCGTAGAACGCGCAAAAACTACCGGTTATAAGCTATCTGATACAGTTAGAACCACCTACAATCCCATCATCAGGGCAATTCGCAATCTGGGCAAACCGGTAATTTGTGCCGTACAGGGAACAGCGGCCGGTGCCGGTGCAAACATTGCTTTTGCCTGCGACATAACCATCGCATCAAAAAACGCATTCTTTTTACAGGCATTCAGCAAAATCGGATTGATTCCTGACAGTGCAGGGACTTTTTTCTTACCTCGTTTAACAGGTTTTGCACGTACGAATGCCATGTACTTACTTGATGAAAAAATCTCAGCAGATAAAGCTGTTGAAATCGGGTTGATTTACAAAACTACGGAACTTGATGATTTGATGAGTGAAGTACTATCCATTGCCGAAAAGCTTTCTAAAATGCCAACGAAGGGATTTGCACTTTATAAAGAAGCCATCAATCAAACATTTGACAACTCTTTGGAACAACAATTAACCCTGGAGGCAAACCTTCAAAGTGAAGCCGGGAGCACTCATGATTACAAAGAAGGTGTTGCAGCTTTTTTAGAGAAAAGAGAACCAAAGTATACTGGTAAATAGCCTGGAAAGTTCAACGAAATGAACCCTTATAGTACTCTTTATGATATTAGATAAATCTACAATTGTTGGTGTGATTGGAGCCGGTACAATGGGTACGGGAATTGCACAAATTGCTTCAACCTATGGGCACACGGTTATTCTATATGATATTTCGAATGAACAATTGAATCAATCCAAAAAAGCCCTGTCAAAAATATTGGAGCGTCAGGTTGAGAAAAACCGAATGACTCAAAATGAGATTGATGGCATCATGGAGAGAATCAGATTTACATCAGAGCTTTCAGATTGCGCTGATTGCGGTTTTATAATTGAAGCGGTGGTGGAAGACTTATCTGTAAAAAAAGAACTTTTCCAAAAACTGGAAAATCTCGTATCAGAAGACTGTATTCTCTCATCCAATACCTCATCACTCTCTATTGCATCTATATCATCTGCTTTTGAATCACCCGAACGATTTTTGGGAGTTCATTTTTTCAACCCGGCTCCGTTGATGAAACTGGTTGAAATCATACCAGGAATTTCAACGTCAAATAATGTTTCCCAGACAGTTAAAGAACTCATGGACAGCTGGCAAAAAGTAACTGTTCTCGCAAAAGATACCCCGGGCTTTATTGTTAACCGAGTGGCGCGCCCATTTTACGGAGAAGCACTACGCCTATATGAAGAGGGAATTGCAGATGCGGCTACCATCGATTGGGCTATGAAAGAGCTTGGAGGCTTTAAGATGGGCCCTTTTGAGTTGATGGATTTGATTGGGCATGACGTTAATTACAAAGTAACAGAGTCCGTCTTTAAAGATTTTTATTACGATCCGCGTTTTAAGCCATCATTTGTACAAAAACGAATGGTTGAAGCCGGCAGATTGGGAAAAAAATCGGGTATCGGATTCTATGACTACCGGGAAGGCGTAAAGAATCCGGAGCCGGTCACCGACAGAAAGTTAGGTGATAAAATTTTCAACCGGATACTTGCCATGCTAATAAATGAAGCTGCTGATGCTGTATTCATGAACATAGCAACTGCAAAAGAAGTTGATCTGGCAATGGTGTATGGCGTGAACTATCCGAAAGGTTTGCTTAAATGGGCTGATGAAATCGGCTTGAGCTTCATCCTCGACGCAATGAGCGCACTTCAGATTGAGTATCGTGAAGACAGATACAGGCCGAACCCGTTATTAAAGAAAAACGTACGAAACGGTGATCTTTTCCATGGATGAGAGTTCTTCGAATAAACATTTAAGCATTGTACAACAATTACTTAGCAACGATCCTTTCAGCCAGTGGATGGAAATTGAGATTATTGAGGCAGGAGATGGATTTTGTAAAATTTCATGTAAGATCACCGGTACAATGTTAAATGGTTATAGCGTAACACACGGTGGCATTTTATTCTCACTTGTTGATACTGCCCTTGCATTTGCCGCAGCTACATCAGGCCGGAAGTCACTAATTGTTGATCACTCCATATCGTATACTAATCCTGCCAAGTCTGATGAATTGGTTATAGCTGAAGCAACTATTCAGAATGAATCGTATAAATTATCGGCGGGAACCGTTAAGCTAATAAATGAAACCGGCCGGCTTCTTGCCCTATCCAAAGGTACCATTTACAGAAAAAGTGAACTGATAGAGATTTCTCAGAGTAATTAATCTCTCGTAATTATTTGATTCGAACTTTTACTCTGCTTTTTCGTACTCTTTAGAAGAAACTAAAGACTAATTCGATGGCATTAAAAAACGAGACACAATCATCTTACAGCACAAAAACGTTTTATGAAGAGTACGTTACCGGCATGAACTCCAGGCAGTTAGGAAAAGAGTTTCAATCCGATTCTGAACGTTTAAAACAACTCTATCATGATGCTGTAAAAGAAGCTAACCCGGGCATACCTGCAGAAAAAATACCAATCTACCAAAGAACTCTCAGCGTTTTATCGGCACTAACAAAGCGCCTTAATCCCGTTCGAAGGCTCGTATTTGGCATTTCACTTGTAGGTTTTTTTGCACACTACCTGTTTCAAATAATTGGACTTTCCGGCTACATCATTCACCCCTTGTTTTTGCCATTATCTTTCGCGGGTATGCTGGTTATTTTGTTGATTGAATTGCTGGAAAAGTCAGATGTTCAGAAAGAACTTGATTTTGCTCGTGATATTCAATTGAGTCTGCTCCCCCCATCAAGCATGAAAATCCACCAGATTGAAGTACACTCATTTGCAGCTACTGCGCAGGAAGTAGGTGGTGATTATGTGGATGTTATCAGGTCGGAAAAAGGGACCTACATCATTATTGCTGATGTTTCCGGAAAAGGCATGAGTGCTGCTCTTTATATGGTACGTATGCAGGCACTGGTACATTTGTTGATCAAGAAATTA
Organism: Balneolaceae bacterium; assembly: GCA_020832415.1. Taxonomy (GTDB): domain Bacteria; phylum Bacteroidota; class Rhodothermia; order Balneolales; family Balneolaceae; genus Rhodohalobacter. The sequence goes on from JAFIES010000106.1 coordinate 11,428, forward strand.
CATCCAAGCCCAAAAGAACTCTTTCTTGAGCTGAATAACTATGTGAAATCAAACAAACAGGATAAAACGTTTGTAACTGCATGTGCTGCTTTCTTCCCCGATAATGAAGATTATTTTACATTTTCCAGGGCCGGACACAACATTCCAATTGTTTACAATAAACAGAAAGACACAACTTTCAAGCTGAATACAGATGGTTTTGCTCTTGGAATGACGAATACAAAAACTCTTCAAAAAAATCTTGTAGAGAAAAAATTTAAGTTTGAACCCGGGGACAGTCTTCTTTTCTACACGGACGGATTAATTGAAGCCAGAAATAGTGAAAATGAAGAGTACGGTGAAGAGCGTCTCGACGGTATTCTTTCGATTTATGGATCACTTCATGCCAAAACCATCACACAAAAAATTCAATCATCCATTGAACTTTTTATTGGCGATGAAAAACCGGCTGATGATATTACCTTTACTACAATCCATAAACTGGAGCACCCGAAACAGCTTAACTGAGAAGTTCCAGGGCTTTCGCAGAGATTTTTTCCGGGGTTAGTCCAAAATAGTCATATGCTTCCTGATATGGAGCAGATGCGCCAAACTGATCAATTCCAATTGTAAGGCCATCGCTGCCAACCCATTTATGCCAGCCAAACGTTGCTCCCGCCTCGATTGAAATTCTGTTTCTAACTGATTTTGGTAGCACAGACTCACGATAATCTGCAGTAGCTTTTTCAAATAGCTCAACAGATGGCATGCTGACAACTCTTACCGAGTATCCTTTCTCTTCAAGTAGTTTGGAAGTATCCAGTGCAATGTGCACCTCTGAACCCGTGGCAATAAGGATCAAATCTATTTCTGATTTACTCTCCTTCTTTAAGATGTAAGCACCATTTTCAGCTCCATTTGCATCACCAAAAACAGATCTGTCAAGGGTAGGGAGCGACTGACGTGTGAGAACCATGAGAGAGGGGCCGTCCACAGTTTCTATCGCAGCTTTCCAGCAATATGCTGTTTCGTTGGCATCCGCCGGCCGGAATACATTTACATTAGGTGTAGCACGCAGTGCTGCAAGATGTTCAATTGGCTGATGGGTTGGGCCATCTTCACCAAGGCCAATACTATCATGTGTAAAAACAAAAATGGATGGAATTTTTGAAAGAGCAGCAATTCGAATTGAGGGTTTATTATAATCAGAAAAAACCAGGAAAGTGCCTCCATAAGGAATGATGCCACCATGCAGGGCCATACCATTCATTGCCGCTGCCATTGCATGCTCCCTTACACCATAATGCAGATTTCGCCCGCTTCGGTTATCGCTGCTGTAAATATCGATTCCATCAAGAAATGTGTTGTTGCTGCCTGTTAAATCGGCTGAGCCGCCTACAAGATTAAAGATCTCTTTTGCAATGTGATTTAAAACAACTCCTGAGGACTTTCTGGTAGCCATTCCTTTCGGATCTGCTTCAAATTTTGGCAAGATTGTTTCCCAGTCATTTGGTAGTGTTCTGCTCACAAATTTCTTAAAAGCGACACCATCAACCGGAAATACTTTTTCATAATCCTTCAGCTTAATTTTCCATTCAGACTCAAGCTCAGATCCTCGCTGTATAGTTTTCCGCATCTCTTCTTTAACCTCATCCGGGATATGAAATACTTCATCCGGGTTCATACCAAGACGCTCTTTTGTGAGCCTGATTTCATCATCTCCTAACGGTGCACCGTGCGAATCGGCAGTACCCTCTTTATTGGGGCTGCCAAATCCAATAGTAGTTTTACACTCTATCAAAGATGGAGTATCGGTTTGTTGGGCAGCTTTAATTGCCCGTTCAATCTCATCATGATTGTGTCCGTCAATTACCTGAACATCCCAGCCATACGCTTCAAATCTCTTTTTTGAATCATCTGTAAATGACAAATCTGTAGATCCATCGATGGAAATTCTGTTAGAATCATACAGATAGATGAGCTTGCTCAATTTTAAATGACCTGCAAAAGATGCTGCTTCATGTGAGATACCCTCCATTAAATCACCATCACTTACGATGGCGTAGGTGTAATGGTCAACAAGGGTGAAATCATTTTTATTGAATGTTTTTGCCATAAACTCCTCAGCCATTGCCATACCAACACCGGTTCCAAACCCCTGGCCGAGGGGGCCTGTGGTAGTCTCTACACCCGGTGTGTGCCCAAACTCAGGGTGGCCGGGTGTTTTACTGCCCAGCTGGCGAAAATTTTTAAGCTCTTCAAGAGAGAGATTGTACCCGGTGAGGTGCAGAAGTGAATACAGCAACATCGATCCATGCCCGGCTGATAAAATAAATCTGTCTCTGTCAAACCAGTTCGGGTTTTGCGGGTTATGCTTCAAAAATTTCGTCCACAAAACATATGCCACATCCGCCATTCCCATTGGCATACCGGGGTGGCCGGAGTTAGCAGCCTGAACGGCATCCATTGAGAGTGTTCGGATGGTATTCACACATTTGTTTGATAGATCTTTATCTGAGCTCATGAACAGGTTTTAGAATTTGAATCTTAGTTAGCAGGCTGAAAAGATAGGTAAGTTAACAGCAAGGCAAAAGTTTAGACCAAAAAAAAGCCACGCTCAAAAGGCGTGGCTTTAAGTATAGTATTGTAAGGATTTTTTAGTTTCCTGTAGGGGAATGACCTTCACATCTGAGTTCAAACTGAAGCTCATGATTAGCCGGATCAGTGAAGTTGCCGTATCGGGCATTTTCAAATGCCGAGCAAGCTTCCTCTACTCGTCCTTGCCCTTTGAGTGCTGTACCAAGCTCAAAGTACATTTTTGCTTTGTCTGCAGCACCACCTGTGTGAAGTTCGAGTGATCTTCTTGCTGCGCTTTCTGCTGAAGACCAGTTTCCTCGTTCATTATGAATTTCAGAAAGTCTGTAGTGTGCTTCGTATGATGATGCATCATAGTTTTCAACCATATTTAGCAGTTCAATTGCTCTGTTAAATCTGCGTTCTTCTGCAATATTAACAGCTCTGAAAATCAGCTCATCTCGGGCACCACTTCTTGCGCTGTTGAGAGTTCGCGTATCATTAACGTTCTCTGCAATTTCAATGGCTCTGTCGTACCAGTACATGAATGCCTCAATATCTTCAGGATCTATCTGCTTCTGTACAATCCCTTTTTGATAGTATGCAGCTGCATAATTTGCATTCAGTTCAATTGCTTCATCCAGATCTGCCATAGAAGCATCGAAGTTCTCAGCTCTGAAATTTAAAATACCTCTGATGTAATAGAGCTGAGGGATTGCGTTGGTTGCTTGCTGTTCAACCTGTGCATCACCAAATTCCTGGGCAGCATCTCTGGAGGCTTTAAAATATTCAATGGCGCTATTAACAGATTCCATTGTACGAGCACTTTGGTATTCGCGATATGCGCTAGATGCCCTGCTTGCGTAAACTCTTGGTAAGCGCTCTTCAATTAGTTCAGTGATGTCACTTAAGCCTGAGTGCTCACGAGAGATTGTCAGTGCTTCTCTGTACATTGCAATGGCATCGCCGAACTGGTTGTTCCCGGCAAGTTCCTGTGCCTCATTATAGAGTTCTACAGCTTCAGCACGCACTTCATCTTGTGCATTAGAGATATCTGCTAACCCTAAAGCCATAAAAAGTGCTAAGCAGAATGATATAGATAATTTTAGTGATTTCATTTTTACCTTATTGATTTTGGTTCTTTCTGAACAAACGTGCTTAACTTAATGAAATTTTATGAACAAAATCATCAACGAAAGCCTATTTTTGTTAACATAATTATTAAAGAATTGTTTCTTAGTAAGAAAAATTTGGTTCAAGCCTTCTGTTTTTATAAAAATCACATACATATTTCACTGCATCGTTGGTATCATCTGTTAAATAAAAGAGCTCCATATCACTTTCACTGATATATCCATCAGCTACAAGTTTCTCTTTTAACCAGGTGATTAAACCTCCCCAGTACTCTTTTCCAACCATTACAATAGGTATTCGCTCAATTTTTTCAGTTTGAATAAGGGTCAGTGTTTCGAATAATTCATCAAGTGTGCCAAATCCACCGGGAAAAACTATGAATCCCTGTGCGTATTTTACAAACATCACTTTTCTAACGAAAAAATATTTGAAATTGATGACGTATTCCGGAGTTACATACTCATTTACTCCCTGCTCTTTTGGAAGTTCAATACCAAGGCCTACCGACTTCCCACCTTGAATGTGCGCGCCTTTATTTCCCGCTTCCATAATTCCGGGACCACCACCAGTTATTACACCAAAACCATTTTCTGCAATTGCCTGAGCCGCATCAACAGCCATTTCATAATATTTACTGCCAGGTTCTAATCTCGCAGAGCCAAATATTGAAATGCATGGCCCAATTCTCAGCAACGAGTCGTATCCATCAACAAATTCGCCCATTACTTTAAATATACTCCACAAATCACGGTTACTGTCGGTACCAAACTTATCAACGGGCTTATTCTGTTCGTTAAAATATTTTGGTGCTGTCATCTCTTACTTTCGTTGTAATGTTAAATGTATCGTTACACCCGGAGTACCCTCTGCAATCATCCCTGGCTGAATTACTGTTCGGGCAGAAAGATCATCAGATACGTCAAAACTTCTCATGTGTGCAAACACATACGCATCCAAAACATTCAGACCATAGGCAAGCCCCATCACCACAAACATAAAATCTCGCTGATTTCTAAGGCTGTTTCTGTTTGATTGTAACTGATTGGCACTTATTCCCTGCAAGCGCTCGGGTGTGGGGCCAAACCTGAAATCATTATCTTCACCCTGTACAGAGTTATAATAGGCAGCTCTGTAATCCTGATACTCGCCATTCAGATAGTAGGTGTAATATCCAACTCCTGCAAACATTGCATAGATGATGGGTACTTTCCATGCCTGACGGTTTTCAATCTGTCCCCAGCCCGGAATCATCATCGATTTGAATAAAACTGATCTTGGAGTGGGGTATTCTTGATTGGTATTTTCCGTATCAGCTGCCGTAACATCCAAACTTTTACTATACCGATTCATCAACAGAGAGTAGTCTCTGTCCAAAATTTGAGGCTGTCCAATCAGTAGTTGTTCCGGCGTCAGAAAAATGGCAAATAATAGTATGATGTTAATCAGCTTCATTAAGCAGCTGGATCAATCGTTCTAAATCGTCATTCGAATAAAATTCGATACGAATTTCTCCCCCCTTTCCTTTGGCTTTAATATCAACCTTGGTGCCAAGTTTATTTCGTAGTTTTTTTGAGATGTCTTCTAAAAAAGGATCTCGTGTTGGCTTGGTTACAGGTATTTTTTTAGTTTCGTTTTTCTTGTCGAGTGAACGAACAAGATCCTCAGTTTGCCGAACGGATAACTCTTTAGAGAGAATTTGCTTCAGAATTTTTTTCTGATCTTTCTCATTCTTCAAATTTATCAATGATCGGGCGTGCCCGCTTGAGATGCTTTCATCCCTCACTGCCGCCTGGATAAAGTCGGGCAGTTGGAGCAGCCTGAGCATATTGGTAACCGTGGTACGATTCTTTCCTACCCTTTCGGCTACTTCTGCCTGGGTGTAATCACACTCGTCAATAAGGCGCTGATAACCGAGAGCAATTTCAAGGGGATTTAACTCCTCACGCTGGATATTCTCAATCAGGGCAAATGCAATGATCTCTTCATCATTAACCTCTCGAATTTAAGCAGGTATTTCTGGAATTCCGGCCAATTTGGTTGCGCGAAGGCGGCGTTCACCACTTATCAGCTCGAACCGTTTCTGGCCAAGATACCTTACAGTAATTGGCTGAATAAGCCCATGACGCTTTATAGAGTGCGAAAGCTGATTTAATGCCTCTTCATTAAATTCTGTTCTGGGCTGGTGGGGATTCGGGCGTATATGCTCTACCGGGATATTCAGTACAACGTTTACCCGCTCAGCAGGATCGATCGTTACGGGTGCCGGTTTCGACTTAGCCTCTTTCTTCTCATCCGATGTCTCGTTGTAATCGGGGAAAAAAGCCCCAAGTCCGCGTCCCAATACTTTTTTCGCCATAAATCCTCCCTACTTCGACAGCACCGGGCTGGATTTGAAAAGTTTTTTGTTGTTATGAATAATCTCTCTGGCAAGTGACAAGTAATTTTTCGCCCCAACACTGGATGCATCATATAAAATTGCAGGTTTTCCAAAACTGGGTGCTTCTGCCAATCGAATATTTCTTGCTACAATTGTAGAAAATACTTTGTCATCAAAATAGCGTTTTACCTCTTCAGCTACCTGATTAGAGAGCCTGGTTCTTGTATCGTACATTGTTAAAAGAACACCTTCAATATCCAGATCGCGATTTAAATGCTGGCGAACAATTTTAATTGTGTTAAGTAACTGGCCTAAACCTTCAAGCGCATAATATTCGCACTGTACAGGTATCAATACTGAGTTTGATGCCGTTAAGGAATTGATCGTCAATAAGCCTAAAGATGGCGGACAATCTATGATGATAAAATCGTACTTATCACGGATCCCTTCAATCGCTTTTAACAGTATTCGCTCCCTCTCATTGCGATCAACCATTTCAATTTCAGCTCCCACAAGATTTATATGAGATGGCACCAGATCGAGATATGGTAACTCAGTATTTCGAACGGTATCTACAATGTCCACTCCGCCTACCATCACTTCGTAAATTGAACTGGTTACTGTACTGGGCTCAATACCCAATCCACTAGTCGAGTTGCTCTGCGGATCGATATCTATAATAAGGGTAGGGTGTTCAATTACCGCAAGACTGGCAGCCAGATTGATTGCTGAAGTGGTTTTCCCAACTCCGCCCTTTTGGTTAGCAATGGATATAATCTTTCCCATTCTGTATGTACAATTAATAAGTTTCTTTGAATGCTAATATAACCCTCACTACATAGCTAACCAAAATTAGTTATTCACAATAACAGGTGGAAAACTTTATCATGGAACATTCTATATCATTGAAATGATTGCATTTACAAAGCATGCAGACATCCTCAATGTTCTAAAATCATCTTCTGCTGCCAGTTAGATGAAGATTTCGTTGATTTGGGTTTGTAAAGGATGGGTTTTTAACCGGAGTAAGCTTTCTGAAACTATTTTCAAAAATTGAATCTACAGATGCGGCACCGCTGGTTCTCAAACGATCATGAAAATAAATAACTTCATTTGTATCAACCCATGGTGTTACTTTTCCATCTGAACTGCTGGTTACGGCGCTTACTGCCGGTGAAGATTGATAAATAAATACCGGTGTACTCATCGAAGCCGTGTTGGTTAGAGCTCCTGAATCTGCTGCTTCTTCACCATTCAACAAAAGAAAGCCCGATGTAATCCCAAATAGAAGAAGTGCTGCTGCTGCCCCGTAGAATGTACCATTGAAAAGAAATGTTTTGGTGGTTTTTTGCCTTTTTTGAGCGGCTTGCCGGCAAATTGCTTGAAGTAACTCATCGGGGGCATCTATTGATTGAATTGTGCCCAATCGTTTTTGGATCCGTTTAAATGATTCGACCTCAATTAACAGATTTTCATCTTCCTGAAGATCCCTCTCAAATTCTACTTTTTCTGAGGGATCCATTTCTTTATAGATATATGTTACAGATCTGTTTTTTTTCTCGCTCATAAATTCTTTGATTCTTTCTCATGTTCTTCATCGAACATTTTACGAAGATTTATCAAAGCGTATCTCATTCTGCCGAGCGCAGTGTTTATGGAGACTCCCGTCAAATCGGCAATCTCTTTAAATGGCATTTCGTAATAGTGTCGCAACATTACCACTGTTCGCTGCTCTTCGGGCAAATTCGAAATATGCTTTAACAGACTTGATGTAGATTCATCGAGCTCAAGTTTTTCTTGTTGCCCAATAGAATCTTCGTCCGGTAATCTGTCGTAAAAATCAGTTTTCGATTCTTCGTCATACGAGCCTGTAACGTCCACAAATCGTTTTTGTTTTCTGATGTGATCAATTGTTGCATTATG
>JAFIES010000107.1 GCA_020832415.1 Balneolaceae bacterium
TAAAAGGCTCTGTATCGCAGCTTCAAGGATTTCTTCTTTTTTTTGTTTGCCCACAGGCACCCATTCATCCGAGTTGTAAAACTCGATGATTTTTTTTTAGTGTTTAGTTATTAATGATTACAATAAACTTTACTTTTTAAAGTCTAATTTATTATTTCTATGAAAATTAGCTTAAAGGTAAAAAATAGATTTCCTGAATAAGCTATTGCGAAAGAAATTTACATGATTAATTATGTTCACAGGTGAGAATGACATTATCTAAAACATAAATCTAAAGCGACTATGAATGAGAGTAGAAAACAAACAAACAAACAAACAAACAAACAAACAATCAATCAGTTTCTTATCTGCAAGCGTTAAAGAAACTGACACCCCGGGAGTCAGAGGTTTTGGATTTAATTGAAAAAGGTTTTACAAGTAAAGAGATAGCCGCAAATCTCTACCTTTCAGTAAGAACTGTTCATGCGCACAAAAGAAGTATTTGTGAAAAACTGGATCTTTCCGGAAGAGGTGCTTTACATAAATGGCTTTGGATGGCAAGAAACAATAATTTTTAGATCGAAGATGAATAGAGAGATAGGTATATCTGCCTAAAATAATAGGTAAGCTTGCCTATTGTAGAGTTAGGGTTTAGTGAATAATCTTTGGTTACTTTAAAAATATAAACTAACCAAAGAGGTATTATGATGAAACTGATTTCAATTTTTCTCCTTCTTTTATTGGAAATTACGTAACCAATTCCAACAGCATAAACTTTGACTTGGAGTCTAATTACGGATTTTTTGAGGTAAATAATGTATCTGTTGATTACTTAGTTGAACTGGATTCAGAAATGCTGATGTGTTGTGCTAATACACCATGTGCCAATGCACTTTATCAGTGTAATCTAGCTGGTGGAGATCCTAATGATTGTATAGATGAGTATTACGACTGTCTTGATGACTTATATGGCTCCGATCCAGGCGAGCATCCCTAAAGCTTTTGAGAAATTTCAATAAGCTTTAATGCTTTCAACAATTATTCTAAACTTCTGCTGGTTCTTAATTTTTGGAACCAGCTTTTAATTATTAAAATTTTGAAAAATGCTTTCAAGTCTTCTTTTTGTCCTTGTTTTTCTATCATCCTTTCTGAGTTATGATTTTCTTGTAAATGACAAAGACAAAAAGGATGTGGTTATCATACTTAAAAAAGAATTTGTTATTAAAGATAGCGAGGATTTTTTTATACAGAATATTTCTGATGCAGCCATTACACCAATCGGTCATATAATTTTTCTATCCAGCAGACAACATCGGGCATTTGTTTTTGATGAAAATGGAGATTTTCTACAATCATTTGGGAATCAGGGGCGTGGCCCGGCAGAATTTAACAGGCCTTCCATGATAGAAGTGGGGCCGGATGGAACGATTTTTATACATGACCCAAGAAATTCCAGAATTTCAGTGTGGAATTTAGATTATGAACATGAAGCAGAATTTGAGTTTATGAGAGGGTGGAATACCTATTTCATAAACAATAGTCAGGATATTTTTATTTGGTCTCAACCTCACCAACCGCTACCAAATGGATCTTTTGCCCTGATTTTGTTTAAGATAGAGAAAAGTCCCTGGCGGGCGGAGATTTTTAGAACATTTGAATATGTTGATCATAATGATCAACATGAATTTTTGAGTACCTGGAGTAATATCGAAATAACTGATCAAGGTAATTTGATTGCTACAGAAGGCACTGATGAAGGTAGTTATTTTCTTTATATAGTTGATGAATATGGTGAGATGATTAACAAATTTGGAAGAAAAGTAGATCAGCCTATGCATACACCTGAGAGAAGTACTGAACTACAGCAGATGAGAATCCGTGCCGGCATAGCAGAAAATGATCGTGCCACAGGAAGCCGATCATCTACATCAGGTGGTCAAGCACAATCTGAATTGGTACCAAAACCTTATTTCATAAACCTTGAGATCGACAGCAATAACTATCTTTGGGTCCACCGGAACAAGGAGTTTGGTCAGCAGGAAGAGATCGATATCTATACATTGAAAGGCGAATATAAAACAACAGTCACCATTCCACCGACAGAAAATGAATACCGTCTTCTGGGTATTTATGATGAAAGAGTTTTATTCCGTGTAACTGAGCCTGACGAGACTCCTTCCCTCCATGTATACCGGATTGAATATGTAGAATAAGTTTTGCTTCCGGTTTCAATTCTCCCTTGCTATACTTGTGAATGATACTTGAAATCAGTGTCTGATACGGCATACCCTCTTCCATGGCTTTTACCTGGATGTCGTGGTAATCTTGTTCAGTAAGCCGAATATTAATTCGTTTTTTTTAAAAGGCTCTGTTTCGCAGCTTCAAGGATTTCTTCTTTTTTTTGTTCGCCCACAGGCACCCATTCATCCGAGTTGTAAGACTCGATGATTTCTTTTTCGTCTTTATCTATATAATCCATATTCACTCTTTGTTTAAATACTGTTTGGGTGTTTTTCTATCTATCTCGCAGAAGTACGCAGACGGTTTTTGAGAATGAATCATCAGCGCTCGTCTGCGAGTTCGTCTGTGCCCGTCTGCGAGAAGCATTCGTGGGTTATATATCGGTTCAGGTAAAAATGATAGTCATCGGATGAGTTTATTCATTGTGATCGATCAAATTGCAAACGTGTTGCTATTCTTAAAGACTCATCCGATGACTTTTTGTGATTAATGCCCGTGGCCATGCCCGCTGCCGCCTGTGATGGCGTGCCAGTCAAACTGTTCGCTGTATCCTTCACGTTCCCACCAAAATGGCAGGCGTTCTCGTGTATGATTGCCAATCTCATTCATTGTTGAAGAGTCATAAAGTCGGCCGTTAATCATCGTATAAACAACGTTTTCTGTATCGAAAATGTCATCAAGCGGATTTCCATCAATCACTATTAAATCAGCAAGTTTACCTGATTCGAGTGACCCGATATGATCGCCCATTCCGATGTATTTGGCAGGGTTGATTGTAGCAGTCCGAAGCGCATCGTGATTACTCATTCCACCTTGTGTGAACATCCAGATCTCCCAGTGAGCTGCAAGCCCCTGAAGCTGTCCGTGCCCCCCGATGTTTACAAGTATTCCACGATCATGAAGTTCTTTGGCAGCAGCAGCACTTTGAAAGTGGCCAATTTCATACTCTTCGTAGGGAACCATCGTGCGGTGGCGTGAACGAGAATCAACTACACCACGAGGAGTGAATGTAAGTAAACGCTCTTTCTCCCATACATTGGTGTGTTGATACCAGTAGAATTCGCCACTCATGCTTCCATAGTTTACAACAAGGGTAGGAGTGTAACCCACATTACTGGCTCCCCAGAGAGTGAGTACATCGTTATAGAGGGGATAGATCGGTACATTGTGCTCTATACCGGTATGGCCATCCAAAATCATGCTCATGTTATGGGTGAAGGTTGAACCGCCTTCAGGAACAACATTCACGCCCAGTTCCCGGGCAGCCTGCAGCACCTGCTGCCGCTGATCCCGCCGTGGCTGGTTATAACTCTTCACAGAGGTGGCACCAAAAGCCTGTGTACGGCGAATGGCAGATCGCGCATCTTCCAGGCTGTTGATAACTGTTTTCTGCACATTTTCAGCTCCATACAGAATTCGTCCGGTTGAAAATATTCGCGGACCAATCATCGTACCGGAACGAACCATTTCTGCCTGAGAGAAAATCATCTCCGTGTTTGAGGATGGATCATGTACAGTTGTTACACCATAAGCAAGATTTGCAAAATATTCCCACTGCTGATTTGGACTCAATCCGCCTCGGAAATTGCCAATGTGGGCATGAGCATCCACAAATCCCGGCATCACAGTTTTACCTTCTGCATCCATCACATACGCATTCTCCGGAATCGAAACATCACCGGCAGAGCCCAAAGATTCTATTCTGTTGCCATTTATAACAATGGTTCCGTTCTCAATCACTTCATCACCATTCATTGTGATGATTCTTGCATTGGTAATCGCAACAACTCCGTCCGGCCTGTCAGTTTCAAGTTCAAGCCCTATAGAAATGCCTTGGCTGTCGCCAAGAGGCAGCTCTTCGTTCATGTCGCCATTGAGAAACTCAAAAGCCTCTTTGAGCTCTACGGTGAAATACTCCTGACCCAGTGTCCAGTGCAGCTTTTGGCCATCATTTGACCAGTGCAGATTGTATCCTGCATCACGGGCTACGTGAGTAACGGGAATGGCGCGTGTGCTTGCGCTCAGATCAATATCGGAGCCAACCTGTGGCATTGGTGCGATATACACTTTGTAAAGCTCATGAAAAGCTACCCACTGATTATCGGGGCTTGGGGTGTATTCAAGGCCGTACTGTGATCTGAAATGGTGACGTTCGTCCTGGCCATTTAGGTCAACACTGCGGAAATTGGTTCCTTGCTGGAAGAAAATCCGATCTCCGGATGCATTATACATGGGGGAGTTTCCACCGGTTCGTATGAGTTTTTTCTCACCACCTGCTACAGGCATTGTGTAGATTCCCGGATTTTGCGTGTAAGCATGCCCCTGATGGTTATTACCTGAATCACGCCGGAAAAGCAATGTCCTGCCATCCGGTGAAAATGATGGTGTCCGGAAAATTCCTTTCTGGGTTGTTACTGTCTGAGGGGATGCCCTGCGCTGATCGAGCCTGAGTGTTTTGATCGCTCCAAGATCATCGTCACTCCATGTAACCCAGGCAAGCGTGTTTCCATCAGGTGAGAAGACAGGCTCAAACTCGAGATTAGATTCATTTGTAAGGCGCTCAGGGGTTCCGTTGGGAAGATCTTTTTTCCACAAATATCCTGCTGCATTGAATACAAGTGTACTGCCATCCGGTGAGGTAATTGCATGGCGCACGGCTTTTGCAGTGAATGTGTCAGGGGCTGGGTCGAACTCAAAGTGTACAACATCTGCTAATTGATGATTGACCTGTGCAGTGAACGGGATCTCTTCAACAGCGTAATCATTCACATTCAGTTTATGGATGCCACCCTGTGCCCAAAAAATCAGGCTTTCACCATCAGGAGTCCAGTTGAAATTGGTATAGGGGCCAAAAATTGCCCACGCCTGCTGCTGATCTTTGCTCATATTGTCGAAAACAGGACGTTCAATACCTGTTTCAAGGTCCCGAATGTAGAGCACAGATTTTGTACGGACTCTTTTAATAAAAGCCAGTTTGTTTCCATCAGGTGAAACGGTAGGAGAGATGGCTCCGCCCGGGCCGCCGGTTACCCGTTCTACTCTTCCTTCTTCACGGTCATAGCGGTTGATTACATAGATCTGGCTGTTGGGATCCTTATTGTATTGGAAAAATCCACCCGGATAGACATCCTGGCTGTAATAAACGTAGCGGCCATCAGGTGATACAAAAGGCTGGCCTTTATCTTGTTGATCATTTGGCCGCTCTGTTAACTGGATTCCGGATCCGCCGGTAATGTGATACATCCAGATTTCACCGGCTCCGAGTGAACGGGCTGATGTAAAGTGCTTTCTTGCGATCAGGTAATTGCCATCCGGTGTCCAGAATGCGTTGTTTAGCAGCCGAAAGCTTTCATTGGTAATTTGCCGGGCATCGGAACCATCACGGTTCATTACCCAGATGTTATCACCGCCGCCGGCATCACTTGTGAAGGATATTTTTGAACCATCGGGGCTAAAACGCGGCTGAATTTCATACGCAAGACTTTCGCGAATAACGGTTGCCTCACCACCGGTTATTGGCATTATGTATATGTTTCCGAGCAGATCGAACACTATTTCGGACCCATCCGGACTCACATCAAGGTTCATCCAGGTACCTTCGCTGGTTTCAAAGCTGATTTCAGTATAATCAGCACGATGCTGGGTAACATCCCAGGCGTCATCTCCATTGTCTTGTGCAAGCAGTGAGATTGGTAATAGAATTGATATGGTAAGCAGTAAAAATCGTTTCATATTGGCAGATTATGTTTAAATGTAAATCGTATTGATGTTACTAAAAGTTGATGAGAATTATGGATCTCTTTTTGTAAGAAATTTTAAAGGTTAGACATCGAAGGAGGGGCCAGAATCAGAATTTATAAGCAAGTAAATGTAAATACTGAAATCACAAATTGTAAAGTAATTAAAACAGGTTAAAATCATTTTAGAATATCATTGAAACAATACTATGTAAATACTGTTTAAAATAATGAAAAATATATTTAATAGTTTGAATAATAGTCCACTATTAATAATTTTATAATGTTGTTAATTCAGTCTTTACAAGAGTTCGATTTAACAATTCGTGGAACATCAATAAAAAATAAAATCATGAAATTTCTATTAGCAGTACTTTTTTTAATAACAGCATTAGCTGAAACATCTGATGCGCAATCCGAACCTCCCTTTGGAATGGGGGAGCTTGAGGCATACTCCGTATTTCTTGACGGTTACAGATCAGGAGATTATGAGCTTGCAATCAATTTTGGAGAATGGATGCTTGAAGCGAAACCAACAGAAATAGAAGGGCATGAAAACTTCTCATTAGAGAGACAGTTTGACCGGATGATTGATACTTACCTGATGGCTGCAGAAGGTGAGAGTGATCCTTCACAAACAACTGCATACCTTGAAAAAGCTGAGAAAGCTTTTGAAACTCTGTACGAAACGTTTGATGAAAGTGAGATAGACCTGTATGATTGGTATTTGAAGCAGGGGCGCTTTTATCATGAAAATAATGAACAGATGAGCGCAACTATAGATGATGCATTCAAAAAGTATAAAAAATTATACGAGATGGATCATCAGCGGTTTGCAGAAGAGGGTGATGGGTTTTTTGCTATGGTTTTGTTGAATGAAACAGCAAACTCCGGAGAACGGGACGAGGCAATGGAGATGATTGATAATTTGGAAGAGTTTGCCTCTATGGAACTTCTCGATGCAATTGCTGAGATACGAGAATCACTTTTTGAGAATCCCGAAGAGCGCATAGAATTTATTGAATCACGATTTGCAGCTGCAGGAGAAGCTGAACGGGAAGAGATGCTGGGTGATCTGGTTCAGCTTTATGATGAGATAAATGATTCGGAAAAAGCTGCTGAATCAGCCATTCAACTATATGAGATGAACCCAAATTATCAGAACACTCGTTATGTAGCTGATATGCTTTTGTCAGATGGAAATTATTCTGAAGCAATCGATTATCTGATCGAATCAAAAGAGCTTGCTGAAAATGATACAGACCGCAAAGAGATAGCACTGCAAATTGCTGAGTCTTACCAGCAGACTGATCAGTTTGAAGAGGCCAGAGATTATGTGCAAAGAGCACTGGCTATTGATGAAACGTATGGAGAGGCTTATTTGAGAATGTCTGCAATCTATGCGCGAACCATTTCAAACTGCACCGGTGGAGATGTACTTGCCCGTGAAGACAGAACCGTATATTGGCTGGTAGTTGATTATCTTGAAAAAGCAGCAGAACACGACCCATCACTCGCATCAACTGCCAACAATCGTGCAGAGTCTTACACCGATGCGATGCCGAGTGCAGAAGATAAGTTTTTTAACGACTGGGAAGATGGCGACTCATTTACTATTGATGGTGAATTGAGCCCGTGCTATGCCTGGATTAATGAAACTACAACGGTGAGATAACTGATTAATCACATTTGATTTAAAGAATGGCGAACTCAACAGGGTTCGCCATTTTTATTTGGTATCTATTTTAAAATGATGTTCTCAATTTCAGAACCAATAATTGTCTCAAGCTCCCGAATGGTTTTGGCACCTTTCACTTCCTTCATTTTCAGGTTACTCAAATAGTCAGCGGGAATATGCACTGCCCTGATCAAAAGACCTTCAAATTCATCAAGAGATCCAAGTGAGTAGTTTGCATCCAGGAAAATTCTCATATCCAGAAATGTAAAATCGAAATCGAGCAGCCGGGTGCCACGATTGTTGAAATCAATCACGGGCATTTTTCGCCATACTTCCAGGTCATCCTCAGGTATGTACTCTTCAAAAACATAAGCCAGCATTACATCGGTTTCGATGATATCAATTTGAGGTGGAATATCCTGAAAAAATTCAAATCCATTTGAACGTAACAGGTCTGCATTAAACTCAAAAGAGACCGGCAATATATTTGGCCCTGCCGGTCCCTGTGGACCTTCCGGACCAACGGGCCCGCGCTCGCCGCAGGAAATTAATAAGAGTGAAAGTGACCCCATTACGAATAAAAATTTAATCAGCTTTTTCATGATTCTGTAGGTTAGTGTGTGGTTATGCAGTGTTATTATTCTGTATAACGGGTTTGTTACCTGATGGTTTCTCTAAATAAAATATCGTTTAAGTTATTGAAATAAATTAATATAAGTATTGAATAAGCTGATCACATATTCATGTTAGAGTGAGGGTATCTTGAGAGTGAGAAGTGGTGTTCTTGCCTGCTATCCATCAGAGTAAAAATTTGCAATGCCTTTGCGTATAACTTCAGATCTCCCTATTTAGTTGGTCGATTTTATAAACCAAAACCAATCTGATTATGTCTGTATTTTCTGCCTTAAAATCTCTTCTTTTCGTTTTTGTGGTTATGCTGGCCACAACGGTTGCTTGCCAGGCAACAGAAACCATCTCATCTGATCAAAGATCCTCCTCACAACCGGAAGGTATTCCGGCAAATGCCACTCAGGATGATGGATTATTTACCGTGTATCAATCCGGAGATAAGATATTCTTCGAAATTCCGGACTCACTTTTCGGTCGTGATATGGCAATTATGAGCCGAATTGCAAAAACAGCTGAGGGGCTTGGGTGGGGTGGCGACCGCCTTGCTCCTCAACAAGTGGTTCAGTGGGATCGCAGGGGAGATAAAATACTTCTCAGGGGAGTTTCCTACAGTAACACGGCCGATGAAAACTTGCCGGTTTATCAGGCAGTACAGAATTCCAATTTCCCGGCTATTATTGAAGCGTTCGACATCATTGAGACGCGTGATGGCTCTGTTTTAATTGATGTGAGTGACCTATACCTGAAAGATTCACGGATTTTTGGCCTTCAAAACCGACATCGCCAGCAATATACGGTTCGCAGTTTAGACAGAAACCGATCGTTTATGGAATTTGTAAAGAGTTTCCCTGAAAATATTGAAGTGCGAACAGTATTAACTTACAATGCAGACAATCCGCCATCGCAACAGCGCACAGGTTCTATCTCTATTGAAGTGAACCATAGTATGATTTTACTGCCGAAAGAGCCGATGCGTCCTCGTCTTTTCGATGAACGTGTAGCGATGATCAGTGTTTCTCAAACCGATTATGGTGATGAAGCTCAATTCAGCAATACAAAGCGATATGTAACCCGGTTTCGTCTCGAACCTGCCGATGAAGAAGCGTATCTGCGTGGTGAGTTGGTTGAACCAAAAAACCCAATTGTTTTTTATGTGGATCCCGCTACTCCTGAAGAGTGGAGGCCATACTTTATTGAAGGCATAAACGAGTGGAATGTGGCTTTTGAAGAGGCCGGTTTTAAGAATGCGATCAGAGCTGAAATGGCACCTGAAGATGATCCTGATTTCAGTCTTCTTGATGCACGATATTCAGTAATCCGATATGTTGCAAACCCGATTCACTCAGCCAATGCCGGCCCCGATGTGATCGATCCGCGATCCGGTGAAACTATCCGTGCACACATCAACATGTATCATAATGTGATGAAACGCCTGCACTGGTGGTCACTCAGCCAAACAGGGCCTCGAAATCCGGAGGTACAAAAACCTCACTTATCAACAGAAGAGATGGGGCAGTATCTGCAATATGTAGTATCTCACGAACTGGCACATGCATTGGGATATCCGCACAATCAGCGGGGAAATACAGCGTACTCTATTGAAGATCTTCGTAATCCTGATTTTACCAATGAATTTGGCAACTCATCATCCGTTGTAGGCCGTACACGGTTCAATTATGTGGCACAACCGGAAGACGGTGATAACAAAGTTCATCGAAACGTGGGTGAATACGATATCTGGTCAGTTAAATGGGCATATACTTATCTGCCACAATTTGATACACCTGAAGAAGAGCGTGTATTACTGAACGAATGGATTTTGGAGAGGGCCGATAATCCTGCCATGCAATTTGGTTACGGACGAGGTGATTTTGATCCCACACAAACCACAGAATCGATTGGTAACGACTGGGTGCGTGCCAGTGAACTTGGAATGAAAAACCTCCACAGGGTAATTCCCAATCTGATGGACTGGATGGGTGTTGAAGGTGAAAATTATGATGAAATCAGAATGCGTTACATGCAGATGTACGTGCACTGGGGCAGACTTACGGAGCGAGTTATTACGGCAATAGGCGGATCGCGTGAAGAGCATAAAGCGTTTGGTCAGCCGGGGCCTGTCTATACAGCCTTAACGAAAGAAGATCAGCAGAGGTCCATGGCATTTCTGGATGAACATCTGTTTGCAACACCTGAATGGCTGCTTGACAAAAATCTGCTCAGAACATTCGAACATGTGGGTACCGTTGAGCGGATTAGATGGTATCAAACCACAGGGCTGAATGCCCTGCTTGCTCCTCACAGGCTTGAGCGGCTCATTGAACAGCATGCCATGCTGGGAGATGATACCTACGGCCCTGCACTGTTCATGGATGATTTAAGGAGCAGTATCTGGAAGGAACTCCATGAAGAGAGTACGATTAACACATATCGAAGAAATCTCCAAAGAGCCTATCTCGACAGAATGGAATATCTGCTGAAAGAAGCAAAGGCTGATGCACCGAATCTCCCCGGTGATTATCGACCGGATATTGGAATGGAAAACCTTCGAACCGATTTCCATATTCAGCATTCAGATATTCGTCCGCTTGTGCTTGAGCAGCTCAGAGAGTTACGTGCAGAAGTGGATGCAGCTTTGGGCAGATCGAACGATCGTTATACTCGAACACATCTTGAATATGTGAAGAAAAGGGTAGGGGAATTGATTTAGATTCAATTCGATAGAGTTATTTCCTTGAATAGACATGGTATTCCTTCGAGAAATACCATGTCTTAAACTCGGTTTGAAGAGATCTTCAGATCAGTTGTAGCCCAGCTCTTTTTTGATCTCTCTTGAGAGAATTAACCGCTGGATTTCGGATGTGCCTTCACCGATAGTCATCAGTTTAACATCCCGCATGAACCGCTCTACATGGTACTCTTTGGTGTATCCATATCCGCCGTGGATCTGAACAGCATCAAGTGTTGCCCGTTCAGCCATCTCTGAAGCAAAAAGTTTTGCCATGGAGGCTTCTTTGGTGTACGGTTTGTCCTGATCTTTCAGCCAGGCGGCACGATGTACGAGCAGCCGTGCGGCATCAATTTCCACGGCCATGTTTACCATTTTGTGCTCAATAGCCTGAAAATCTCCAATTGGGCTGCCAAATTGTTTTCTCTCTTTGGCATATTTCATGGACTCTTCGAGGGCACCACGGGCTATTCCTACAGAAAGCGCACCAATACCGATCCGGCCACCATCCAAAACTTTCATGGTGTCGATAAATCCGCGTCCAAGCTCACCAAGTAAATTTTCAGCCGGTACTTTTACGTTATCGAATACAATTTCGGCAGTATCAGAGGTGTTCATTCCAAGTTTGTGCATAGGTGTTCCGGGCTGTACACCGGGCCAGTCTCTCTCTACGATAAAGGCACTGATTCCTTTTGTGCCTAAAGTTGGATCCGTTTTTGCAAGAACCACATAAACATGGCCAACCGTTGCCTGGGTAATGAATGTTTTGGTTCCATTAATGATCCAGTTATCACCATCTTTTGAAGCTGTGGTTTTCATACCGGAAGAATCACTGCCTGAACCGGGCTCTGTGAGACACCATGCACCAAGTGTTTTGCCAGAGGTTAAGTCTGGCATGTACTTCATCTTTTGATCGTGATTCCCTGCAAGTGCAATGTGCCCTGTACCAAGCGACGTATGCGAAGCCACAGTTAATGCGAGAGAGGCGTCCCAGCGGGCAATTTCTTCGAGTGCCAGACAAAAACTGATGGTATCAAATCCGGCACCTCCATACTTCTCATCATGATAGATACCTAATAAACCCTGATCAGCAAGCATCTTTACAATTTCGTGCGGGAACTCTTTGGAGGCATCTCTTTCAATAACTGTGGGGGCTACATGGCGTTCAACAAAATCGCGAACACTGTCTCTGATCATTTGGTGATCTTCGGTTAATTCGAATGATAAATCGCTGGTTTTTTCTAACAAGTTTAAATTCATTTATGTGATTGATTTTACATTATTGGAAACGCTTCCATAAGATAACGTTTTGAAATGTTTTTAGTGTAAAGAAATCATAAGAAAGCCTGCCAAAAATTATCAGTTCAAAATTATCCTCAACAAACTGATAATGTATTGTTTACAAAGCCCGGTGGTGGAAGTTCAAATTGGAAACGCTGATTGATTACCCGAAATTCCAGGTAACACCACGACCGATTTCAGGATCAGGAAATTCCCAGGTTACAGCCCCCTGATCACAAGCGTACATACAGGTACCACACTCGATACAATCCTCCACTTGAAAATGGACGTTGCCATCTTCATCTTTTGTGTAGCAGTTTGCAGGGCATACGTATGTGGTGCACTTATGCGGGCAAGTAGAGTTACAGATATCCGTATCCACAAGAATGTGCGGTTTGATTTCTGATTTAGCCTGATTTCTATAGCTAACAAGGCCGAGCCGTTCGGGAAGGGTAAGAAGTTTCATTTTGAGGATAATTTCTATTGTTTTAAAATAGTATGATTTGGCTTTGAATGTAATTCGATATAAATATCAAATAGCACTGCTACAATGCCTTAGCGCCTTTAGCTCCAAGTTTAATAAGTTCCCAATACGATGCATGGCGTTTAATTGCTCCCCGCAGCATCTCCCTGGATTTTGGAGTAGGTTCATTTTTTATGCTGAAAAAATTACGTCCAAAATCGCAGATTAGGTTTGGTACTTTTTGAGTCATAACGGGATCGTGCAGCAGGTGTACAGCATCCTGGAAATTGTTGATATCTTTCATGATATAACTGTCTTCGAGGGCTGTTTGGTATATTTTCATGGCGTCTTCACCAAAGTCTCCTTTCTCTTTTGCTTTGGTTATCGCTTCTGCTGCGAGAATTCCGGATCGCATGGCATAATCCATTCCTTGGATCGCTTTGCCGGCATTCATCAACAGATTAGCGGCTTCACCGCATATAACCAATCCGGCTTTGTAGAGTTTTTCCGGCATAACACGTTTATCACCGGAGGAGACAATGTGTGCCGAATATTCTACCACTTCACCACCCCGAATCATGTCGGAAATGGCAGGGTGTTTTTTGAAATGGTTGAGAATATCGTATGGAGTCTGCTCTTTTTCACGCAGATCTTTCAGTCCAAGTACAAGGCCTAATGATATGGTATCCTTATTGGTGTATAAAAATCCGCCGCCTTCAACTCCATTTGTGGCAAAACCCACAAACTCATTGCTCATCCCGCTTTTTCCATTCAGCTGGAAGCGATCTTCAAGCACTTTTTGATCAAACCGAATAATCTCTTTTACTCCGGTTAGCATATGATCAGCTGGCACATATTTATCCTGCAGGCCAACCTGTCGTGTAAGAAGATTGTTAACACCTTCTGCAATGATAACAGAGTCTGCGTAGAATTTTTCATCACCTGTTCTTATACCAACAGCTTTGCCGTTTTCCATCAGAACTTCTTCAACAAGTATATTTGGTGCGATGAAAGAATCCATGGCATAATCACTTGCAGCAATGGCCTCTTCAACTTTTTCGGCGAGCCAGCGGTCGAATTTAGATCGCAGAACTACTACACCTGTATAAGGAGGTTCATTAAAGTGGGAGGATTTAAAATCAATCGAAAAGGAAGATTGTTCATCGAGAAAGGTTAACCGGCGATGGTTGATGTAGCGATCCCATCCGGCATCTTCTTCCCAGTAATCGGGTACAAGTTTGGCAAGATCATTTCCCCACAATACTCCGCCGGATACATTTTTTGAACCGGGAAACTCACCTTTTTCAATAAGAAGAAATTTCATGTTGGCGCGGGCGAGAGTCATCGCAGCAGAAAGGCCCGCAACTCCGGCTCCAACGATGATACAGTCAAATTTTTCGTCCATAGTTTTCTAGGAGTGAGTAGTAAGTATCAAGTATCAAGTATCAAGATTCATCGCAATATTTAAAACCTGAGTGAAATTTTCATAAAATAACTCACAATAAAAAAGCCGACTCAAATCCAAAAATACTTGATACTTGCTACTCGATACTCACTACTCCTTTTATTTAATTACTTTTCACTTTTTTCAGTTCTTCAATGAATGGCGGGAGTACTTTATAGAGATCTCCAACAATTCCGTAATCTGCAATTTCAAAAATAGGGGCATCGGCATCTTTGTTGATTGCAACGATCACTTTGCTGTTGGCCATTCCCGCAACATGCTGGATAGCCCCGGAGATGCCTATCCCAATGTAGAGTTGTGGTGATACTACTTTTCCGGTCTGCCCAATCTGAAGGCTTGGATCATATACTCCGGCTTCGGTTAAAGCACGTGATGCACCGATTGCTGCGTTTAGTACAGATGCCAGCTCATCAATTAGTTTACGTCCCTCATCATCTTTTACGCCCCTTCCCGCAGCGATAACTGTTTCTGCTTCTGAGAGGTCAATTTTATCACCGGCAGCACCGATAATTTCTTTGAGTGTAATTTTCAGTTGATCATCACTGAACTCAAACGGGATGGATTCAATCGCAGCATCACCGGCTTTTTCAACCACATCGTAAGAACCGGATCGAACAGTAAGTATAACAGTGGGGCCTTCCGCCTGAACGGCGGAAATAATTTTTGATGCCATTACCGGTCGTTTCGCCTTAACGCCGGTATCTGTCAGTTCAAACTCAGAAACATCAGCAAGCGGGGCTGCTTTTTGATTTGCAGCAAGTGCACCGAGAATATCTTTTGAACCTTCAGTTGATGCAAATGCAACCACTTTCGGGCTCAGCTTTTCCACAGCAGTAGTTAATGCTTTCAGAAGTGGTGTATTCAGATGATTTTTGAAAATGGGATTTTCAATGGTATAAATAAGATCAGGCCCATACTTTTTCAGCTGCTCGGCTGCGGCAGATGGATCTGAATCAACTACAAGAGCCGCAGACTTTAACCCATGCTGTGCCGCAAGTTCATTACAACGGGATAAAACTTCGAGCGATGATCGTTTTATTTTTCCTTCGCTTACAGAGATATACGTTAAGAGAGTACTCATTTCAATCAATTTTAAATAGGTTAGATAGAATAGGGTTCAGTAAAGCGCGCAGATTTTAAATTACGTTTTCTGCGGTATCGAGCAGTTGAGCCACCTGTTTTGCAATTTCATCCGGTTCGCCTTCGTATTTTTTTCCTGGTTCCCTGGTTGGTTTCTCTTCAAAAGAGATAACGGATGTTTTTACATTTTCTCCGGAAATATCAACGCCAAGATCGTTCACGGGGATGGTATCAACCGGTTTTCTTTTGGATTGCATAATACCTTTCAGATTTGGAATGCGGGGATCGTTCATATCATTCGAACAGGTAACCAAACCGGGGGAGGGAACTTCCAGTAGTTCCTGACCGGTATCTCCCTGGCGCTTTACAAGCATACTGCTGTTTGCAACCTCCAGGCCAACGGCATTGGTTGCATAGGGCACTCCAAGAAGTTCGGCAAGCATTGAACCGGTAAGCCCGGCATCGGTATCCTGCGACTGTTTTCCGCAAAGAATGTAGCTGTACTCTTTGTCTTTAAAAAATGCAGCAAGCAGAGTTGCGTAGCTGTATGAGTCGAGGTTTTCATCCCCGGTTGTGAGAATGTGTGAACCTGAATCTGCTCCCATGGCCAGCGCTTTTCTGATGGTCTCTTTTGCCTTCTCCGGCCCAATTAAAACCACTTCTATTTCTCCGCCATGGGCCTCTTTCATCACAAGAGCTTCTTCAACAGCGGAGGCGTCATAAGCATTTAATATGTTTCTGTCAGCATCCTGAATTAGCTGACCATCCTTAATTTGAAGTGGGGCATTTACATCGGGAACCTGCTTAATACATACGTAAAATTTCATACTTGATGTGATCTTTTCTAAGTTTATGGAAACGCTTTTTTGACATCTCCTGAATATACAAAAGATGAAACTAAAAACTCATCCGGAAGGAGGGAGTTTGCCAAATGATCTGCTGCAATTGCGATATGTACCTCATTGCTTAAGGCACAATGAGATCGTGGATTTTATTTGATCAGTATGAAAGTATCAGCGGATATTATCCGGCGAAAAGTGAAAACTCATTTATGAAGTTGTTCGCACCTCTTCGGATGCTGTGAAATCCCCCGGCATATTTTTACCGGCAAAATCTTTTGCTTTATCGGTCATCTGCCGAAATGTGCCGGAAACTGATCTAAGCCGTTCATCCCACTCTTTATTCACTTCAACACCCTCAATGGATTGATGGTAGGTTACAAGAGTGTAAGCTGTTGCAAAGGGATCAAAAACAGCTCGTATGATTAATGATGTAAGCAGAAACAGACTCACGATGGTGATCACCTGGAACCAGCCGGTATCGAACATAAGCATCAGAATAATTCCGGGGATTCCAAGTATGATCAGCAGGGCGAGAAAAAATGCTCTTCCTAAAAACCAAATTTTAATCGCCGACATCAACACAGGCTTGTAAACCTGTGCGTAAAGAATGATTCCTTGGCGGGCATTTTCCCATACATTTTTTCCATCTTTGGCAATAGAGTAGGAGAGGATAGCCTCATCAATATAAGAGAGCGATTGATTTACGATAGTTGAGACCCATCGGGCAAGTTTACTGGCGCCGCCGCCCAGTGGAAGCATATCTACAAGGCGAACAAATCGTCGTGTAAATCTTCTGATGACGCGGTCAATCATCCTGTCAAGTGCAAAAAGAATACTCACATCCCGAAAGTTTTGCTGCACTATTTCCCGCCCATAGGCAATTTGAGATTTGCCTTCAGGTACTTCACCTTCGGTCAAATATTTGGTAAGCACAGCTATATGTGCACCTTTTATCATGTAGAGGATGTATCTCTTGCCAAAAGCGAGCACTGCAAACGGTCCGGCTACAGCAATGATGAAGAAAATGATAGCGAGTAGTTCTATTCGTGATGAGAAGAAAAGAGCGATGCCTCCAAAAATTCCAAGCCACATAACTGCTGCAAGGAAAAAGCCACCATATACAATAATGTTTAGGCCCAGAAATGGAGTTGTTTTTACAAGCAGTCCAAAGGCTTTTTTGAATGCGCCTTTATCATTGAGTGAATTCATAAATTTTGCAGTGTGTAGATTGGAGTTTTGATGATATTCATATCATTACAGTACACGACAAAACCGATTGGAATGGCTCATTTAGATTTATTTAATGAGCAAAAAAAAGCCCGCTGATTTTACTCAGCAGGCTCGAAGAATCATTCTGAATTCTTAACGACTCTCAAGGGGAGTCCAATCCAGGTTTTTTTCCCCCACATAAAGTGCACGTGGTCTGATTAATCTGTTGTTTGCTTTTTGTTCGAAGAAGTGTGCTGTCCAGCCGGAAACCCGGCTCATTGCAAAAATACAGGTATAAAGATCTGGCTGAATTCCAATTGAGTAGTAAACCGTTGCTGAGAAGAAATCTACATTAGGATCGATATTTTTCTCATCCTTCATGGTTTTTACCATAGCTTCTGACCAGTTATAAAGATACACATGCCCGGTCTCCTCAGAGAGTTCTTTCGACATTTTTCTCAGATGGAATGCACGGGGATCAAAAGTTTTGTAAACCCTGTGGCCAAAGCCCATCAGTTTCTCTTTTCTTTCGAGTTTTCCTTTTGTAAAGGCAACCGGATCGGCATCTTCACCTTGCTCTTTAAGCGTGAGCAGTGTATTCATCACAGCTGTATTCGCACCACCATGAAGCGGGCCTTTTAATGCACCGATGGCACCTGTAATTGCTGAGAACATATCGGATTCTGTAGCACAAATTGTTCGGCATGTGAATGTTGAAGCATTCATACCATGCTCTGCGTGCAGTACCAGGCATAAATCCATTGTACGCTCAGCGGCTTTTCCGGGCTTTTCACCATTCAGCATATATAAAAAGTTAAAAGCAGTACTGCCTTCAGTAAGCGGTTTAACAATCTCTTTGCCTTGTCTTGCCCTGTTAAAAGCAGCTATAATTGTTGGCATTTTAGCAGTAAGAGCTACAGCATTTGTAGTGTCATCAGCGTTTTCTGCCTGAAAATCTGCAAGCATGGAAACAGCTGATCGCAGAACTGACATTGGCTCGGCATCTTTATTGGTATTTTTGATGTAATCCAATACGGGAGCAGGCAACTCACGCTGTTTTCGGAAATCGCTGTTCAGATCGTCAAGTTCCTGTTTATTTGGTAATCTGTCGTTCCATAAGAGAAAGCATACTTCTTCAAACGTGGCTTTTTCTGCCAATGTATCAATGTGATACCCTGAATAGATCAGATCACCAGACTGACCGTCAATAAAACTCTTCGTAGTTGAGAAGGCAACAATTCCATCAAGTCCGCGATTAATGTGCGGGTATTCACTTAAATCAATATTCTGTAGATTTTGCTCTGCCATTTAGTTAGTCCAATTTTACTATTTATATATTTTTTTCACGTTGCACGTAACATGAATAGAAGATCCATCGTGCCTCTTTTTGATAGGTAGCGGATAAACTTTCCGGGCTTTACCTTGAGCAACGTTTTTTATCAAGCATTAAAAATACAAAATACCGTCCGATTTTAGAAGCGCTTTTGGAATGGCATTTCTAATGGACTCCCTTCGTTATATTAATAAGCTGCTTGCAACAAAATTTTACATCGAAATTGCAAGGTTGCTATAAAGATGGCAACCGTTTGGCTTCATTCCACAACTCGTCCATCTCCTCCAGATTTGCCTCAACAATGGATGATCCTCGTTCACCAAGTTTTCTTTCGATATATCGAAATCGATCATCAAACTTTTTGTTGGCCTTGCGCATGGCATCCTCTGCATCAATATTCAGTAACCGGCCAACGTTTACCAGGCTAAAGAGCAGATCACCAAACTCATCCTTTTTCTCATCATCGGACTGATGATGAACAGCTTCGCGCCATTCGTCGATTTCCTCATTTAATTTTTCCCATGCAAGCTGCCACTCGGCCCAGTCAAAACCAACATTTGCAGCTTTTTCCTGCATTCGATGTGCCCTGATCAATCCCGGAAGGTTTTTTGGAACACCATCCAGAATGGACTCTTTTCCTTCCGTAAGTTTAATGCTCTCCCAGTTTGATGCCACCTCAACTTCATCTTTTACACTTGTATCACCAAAAACATGTGGGTGCCGGCGAATCAGTTTTTCTGAGATTTTTCGGATCACATCATGTATGGTGAAATGATTCTTTTCTGAAGCCATTTTGCTGTGAAAAACCACATGCAAAAGAAGGTCGCCAAGCTCTTTTGAGAGCTCATCATAATCGTCATTATCTATGGCTTCTACTGCTTCATAAGCTTCTTCAATGAGGTTGTCTTTGATGGAGTGGTGTGTCTGTTTTCGGTCCCAGGGGCACTCTTTTCTGAGGATGGAAACCAGTTTTACAAAATCATCAAAATTGTCGGAGGGTTTCATTTAGTACTGATTTTAGATATAACATTGATGGTTGATAATATTTGCCATCAAATGTAATCAGATATAGTGCCAATTACCTGAGGAATAGTGCTAGAATTGACTGTACCGATGATTAAGTTTGTCTCTTTTTCTTCTCAGCTGCAGGAAAGAGAACGTTGTTCAAAATCAATCTGTACCCGGGACTATTGGTGTGTAAACTCAGATCTGTAGGAGGGTCACCTACGCGATGAGTGTAATCTTCAGGATCGTGCCCGCCGTAGAAAGTAAACGTTCCCTCTCCAACATTCCCATGGATGTATTTGGCCTGATTTCGTCCGGGTGATTCGCCGAGAATCACCACACTGTTTTTGATTGTTTCTTTCTGAAAGGCAGTTGCCTGACCATAAAATCCGCGAATGCTGTTTACATGGTTTTGAGTGAGCATGGTTGTAACGGGATCCCATTTGGCTGAAAATTCAAACAGTGTAAAATAATCCAGACTTTCACTGATACGATTCAGATCAACCTCAATATCAATCGTTGCATGCTCATAGATATAGGGATCAGTAATCACCTCAAAATTCTCGAATGCGAAAGTTCGTGAGAAATCAAGTCTCTCATTCACATTGGGATCGATAGGGTCGCCATCAATCTGGGTGGGAACAATATCCAGGCCTTCGGCAGCGAGGGCTATATCGAAGGTATCAGTGGCTGAGCACATGGCAAACATAAATCCGCCTTGTATCACAAAATCCCTGATCTCAAGAACTACATCAAGTTTCAGCTGGCTTACCTTTTCGTAGCCAAGACTGGCGGCAGTCTCTTCGAGTGCCCGAACTCGTGCAATATACCATGGTGCGTTGCGGTACATAGACCAGAATTTTCCATATTGGCCTGTAAAATCTTCGTGGTGAAGATGCAGCCAGTCGTAATTTTCCAGTGCACCTGACAGAACTTCTGTATCATAGATTTTATCGTATGGAATTTCCGCATAATCGAGTGCAAGAGTAACGGCATCATCCCATGGAAGTGCTTGCGGGGGAGTATAGACAGCAATAGATGGTGATGTTTCAAGGTTGATGGCAGCCATATTTACATTGGGCTGTTCCACTTCCTGGATAATTCCCGATGCTTCTGATTCAGAAATCACTTCAACGCGAACATTTCTTACCCTGCTTTTGCGAACTATTTCGTTGCTGTTTGAAGTGAGAAAACTGCCACCCCGATAATTGAGCAGCCAAATACCACTTTCACCATCAGCGATATGATTAAAAATGATGCCATAGGCTTTTAAATGATCGGTCTGGCTTCCATCCATAGGAATCAATACCCGCTCCTGAGCCAGCAGGGAGTAACCTCCAAATAAGATGATTATAAAGGTAAACAGCAGTTTCTTAATCATGGCAAATCTAAATTGAAGCGGTTTCTAATTGGCGTAATTTTTCGCGGGTGTAAGGGGCATAAAATCCATCCGGAAATTCCATCAACAGATCTTCAAACATCTCGATTAGTTCATCGGAAGTGGTTGAAACCGGAACAGAAGAGGAAATTGATTCAAATGTGAATTCCGAAAGCTCAGCACCGTTTTCAGAGAGGTATAAATTTTCAATGATGTTGGCTCTATCCCACATAAGGCGCTCTTTAAGTGGTGAAAAGGGCTGTCCCGAGAGATATCTGTTAATTACATTCAATAGCAATCCACTATATTTTTCGGGTAATGTACTGCCAAGCTCAACTAACAGATCATCTGCAAATGGATTTTGCGGATTTACAAGAATTGGTTCAAGTGTGGTTAACCCGTCTTCGTAATTACCGGTATGAATATTGAAGAGACTTTCGCTTATCGTGCGCAGTACCGAACCGGTTGTATCGGCTCGTTTGCCATTCTTTATCCACATGCGAAGTTTTATGGCATCATTGGCATAGAAAGATGTGTGGCGACGCTCCAGACTTCTGAGCTGAATTTCAGCAAATTCATAATCACCTGCATAAAAATCGGTCAGGCTCAAATAGTATCTTGCTCTTTCAGATAGATTGGAGCTGTCCGTGGCCCGGTCAGCCCGTGTGAGTGACTGTCTTGCAGAAGAAAATCTTTTATCGAAAAGTGCAATTCTCCCTTCAGCGTAATAAAGAAAAGCATCTTCCGGATTTTGGATATGATTTTTCATTCGATTGTACCAATAGTCCGCTTTTTCAGCATCTTTGTGATGATCCAGAGAGAGATCAATCAGCACAGAATAAACCCTGCCGGCCCGGTCATAATTTTCAGCTGTGTTGAGTAACTCCGCCGCAAGATCGTATGCAGAATTATTCAGCCGGTTGTAGGTTTGTTCAGAATCGAGATTGTTTGTTTTTAAATATCTTTCCCACTGTATATAAATGGTTGAAAGCTCCTCCATAGCGCGAAATCTCGTGGCATCATCATCCCTGTCGATATAATATTGCAATGCCTGTTCGGCATACTCAAATTGACGTGCTGAAGCCATCTGGCTGGCAAGTGAAAAGAGTGAGTAGATGGTGTATGCGGTTTGATTCTCATACTGCCTTGCCATCACAAATGCCCTTCTGTACTCTTCAGTCTCCAGAAGTAACCATGTTAGAAGCTGGTATAGTGGAGAGTACGCCCGATGTGATGTGTCCAGTTCGAGAAGCTGATCTTCAAGTTCAAAAGCGGCAATCTGATAAAGGTTTTCATCACGCATTCGCAAAAAGCGCTGCTGCACAAGACTCATTTGATCCGGTGACTCAATAATCAATTGATAGTATTGGTTGACGGATTCCTCAAACCGGCCGGCCTGCATGTATGTATTAGCGAGCTCATTCAAAAAAAGTGTGTTGTCACTCGATAATTCCCTGGCTGATGTGTAGAGTGCAATAGCTTCATCGAACTCCTGTCTGTTCAGCATGGAAGAACCGATTGCATAATATGCCTGAATGTTGCCCATATTTTCAGCCGCCTGTTCACGCCACACTTCACGTGCTTCCTCACGATCGCCGCGAAGATGCAGTATTTCGGCAAGCCGAATAGAAGACTGAAGAACAAAACGCTGCGCATTGATCTGCCGGCGTGCAATTTCTTCGGCTTCATCAAATTTCCTAAGATTCATCAGGCTTTCTGTATATCCATCAAACAGAACGAACGATCTTGGATTCTCTTCATACAAAGATTGAAACAGGGGCAGAGCCTCTTCGTAGTTTTGTTGCTGAAGAAAATTGTTGGCCCGCTGATATTGATTGACCTGTGCAGTGGTCAGTTCAGCAAAAATGAACAGGAATGTGGACGCGTAGATAATCAGACATACTTTATTCATACAATCAGAAGAACAGGGTTTTACAAAATTCCGGAAAAGATCTTTTCATTTGTTGATAAAAAGAGTGGATGGGGAAACCAACAACATTATAATAGTCGCCATCAATGCGTTGAACAAACAGTGAACCGAGATCATCCTGAATTCCGTATGCTCCGGCTTTATCCATTGGGCTTCCTGTATTGATGTAGTGTTTGATTTCTGATTCAGTTAACGCTCCAAAAGTAACATTGGTTCTTTCAGTAAATGAAATTTCTTTTGAAATATTGCCTTCAGAATCCACATAACAGAGATATACACCCGTATAAACATGGTGAGTTTTATTGCTCAGAGTTTGCAGTATTTCGAAAGCATTATTTTCATCTGTGGGTTTACCGAGAATTTTATCTCCGAGGCAAACAATTGTGTCGGCAGCAATAATCAACGTATTTCTATGTCTGAGGGCTACATCGGTTCCTTTTAATCGCGCCAGGTACTCCACCAGCTGCACCGGTTCTTCGATTCCATTGCTCTCTTCATCTACATCAGAAGCATCAATAATATAATTCAGATTTATCTGGTCGAGCAGTTTTGCGCGTCTGGGACTTGAGGATGCTAATACAACGTTCATCAAATTTTATAAAATCAGAGAGGTTAACTTTTCTGTTTTTCAGATAATTGAATAACTTAAGCAATCGAATAAAAGCAATAAACCGATATTTAACGAATCACAAGAATGCCTCAACAAAAAAAGCGAAGCCGCAAGGCAAAAGAGACAAAACCAATGTTGTTTACCGCACTGAATTACAAACTGCTTGGTTTGGGTATTTTAATGGTTATTGTTGGTTTCACCATCATGCGAATTGAGAATGAGGTGTATGGGTTTATCTCACTATACGTTTCCCCGGTGGTGATTCTTGCAGGCTACATTGTGGTTATCGTGGCCATTCTGAAAAAAGATCACAAAGTAGAAGAGTCCCCAACGTCTCCATCAACATAATTGCACTGTGTATCGGCTTATAAACTACTTTTTTGGATTTATAGTGATCTACCTGTTCATTTTAGAGGCCGGAATGAACGACCATGCGATGATAATTATCGGATTAACACTCTCCGTTTTCGTTGCTTTCATTACATTTTTTGGAAACTGGATTACCCTCGATGCCACCAAAGCCGTAATTATTCTCGGCACAATTGTTTTGGGATTTGGCGGATGGATGCTCGCTTTGGCAGTAATTTTGTTCTTTGCAACGGGGAGTTTGCTTACCCGAAAAAAACGGGTTTTGGGTATTACCGATCGATTTAAGCGAAACATCCCCCTGCATTTGCAAAAACGGCGGGATGGTTATCAGGTTTGGGCCAATGGATTCTGGCTTGCGGTTTTTTGCCTGGGCTGGTTTCTTCTTTCAGCTGATGCTTTTTTAATTGCTGCATTTGTTACACTGGCTACTGCTACAGCAGATACCTGGGCTACAGAAGTTGGCACCGTTAAGCCGGGAAAAACTGTAAGTATTATCACGTTCAATCAGGTTGATGCAGGCACAGATGGCGGGGTGAGTATGAAGGGTACAGCGGCTGCGATATCCGGAGCGCTTATCATATCAATGGTTGTGTATTTCCTGAATTTTCCCAATTCTAATGCAGTCTTTTTCCTGGTTTTTGTGCTCGGAATTGTGGGATGTTTTATAGATTCAATCATTGGCGCTATACTAAATCGAAAAGGTTTAACTATCAATAAGCCAGCTGATTACAGCGGTTCTCAAGAATCTTTCACGAATAGTTTTGTTAACTGGGCCTCAACTGGTATCAGCGGATTGCTGGCATTATTTTTAACTCAAATAGTATTATGATGAAGTGGTACAAAAAATTGCATTGGCAAATTATTATTGGAATGATTCTCGGTCTGTTATGGGGGCTATTTGCCAGTGTAATCGGCCTTATAGATTTTACCCAGGATTATATCAGGCCTTTTGGTACCATTTTTATTGATTTACTGAAACTCATTGCAGTGCCTCTTGTGCTGGTTTCTTTGGTTGTTGGGGTAGCCAGCCTGAACGATGTAACCAAACTTTCACGAATGGGCGGTAAAACCGTAGCTATCTATATGGTTACAACCATTTTTGCCATAACCATTGGCCTTACTGTTGTAAATATTTTGAATCCCGGCGGAACTCTGCCCGAAGAAACCAGGGCTACACTCATCGAAAGTTATAGTGAAAATGTTGAGGGGAGAGACGAAGCCGCGGCTGCTCTGCAGGATCGAAGTTTTCTTGAATTTTTTGTTGATATCGTGCCTGAGAACTTCTTTGAAGCAGCATCGGACAACACCAATATGCTGCAAGTGGTATTTATCGCGCTATTGTTGGGAATTGGACTGATCAACATACCGGCCCAAAAAGGTCAGGCACTGATTAATGTATTTGAATCACTAAATGATGTGATCATTAAAATTGTCGATTTGATCATGAAAACAGCTCCTTATGGAGTATTTGCCCTGATGGCAGCCGTAATTGTGGATTTGACCGGTGATGATCTCGGCCAGGCTCTGGTTCTGCTTAAAGCTCTCGGCTGGTACTGTATAGCTGTGCTTATCGGGTTGCTTCTGCACGTACTTATTGTCTACTCAACACTGTTCAAGCTTTTCAGTAAGATGAAGCTGCGGGACTTCTTCAAGGCAATCCAACCGGCCATTTTACTTGGTTTCAGTACAAGTTCAAGTCTTGCTACCTTGCCGGTAACCATGGAAAGAGTGGAGAAAAACCTGGGCGTAAAAGAAGAGGTTTCAAGTTTTGTACTTCCGGTTGGAGCCACCATAAACATGGATGGTACGAGTTTATACCAGGCAGTAGCTGCCGTATTCATTGCCCAGGCTCTTGGTATGGATTTAACAATTGCGCAGCAATTAACCATTGTACTAACTGCAACAGCGGCATCGATTGGTGCGGCAGGTGTACCTGGAGCGGGCATTATCATGCTGGTAATTGTTCTGCAATCTGTACAAGTTCCAATTGAAGGAATCGCCCTGATTTTAGGTGTTGACCGCATACTTGATATGGCAAGAACCGCTGTTAATATAACAGGTGATGCAGCCGTCTCTGTAGCGGTTGCCCACACAGAGGGTAAACTTGGTGATCTGCATTTTGATGATGAAGATTAAATCAAACCTTCAGAGTTCTTTATCCGTTTGCAGGCCAAAGGATAAAGAACGTATCTGAGCGCTTTCCGGTTTATAGTTGTGATATGAATAAACTCTCTAATACTTTAAACAGAAACAAATTGAACCGGCCTGCGTTAATCAATTTGTTCTAAAATCATAATTTCTATCTCTATTCATCCCACTTATGTACATGCTGTTCCTTTTGCTATTCTCTGCTATAAGCTTATCCGATAATTATACAGTAGAGGAACCCTCAAGCAGTATTACAACTGCATTTGAGGCTCAGTTAAATGATGGGATCGATGCTTTTTATAGAACAGATTGGGTTGAAGCCAGAAGCATTTTCAAAAATATGAAAGAGCAGTGGCCCGATGATCCTCGTCCATATTTTTTTGAATCGATGATGCCCTTTTTGGAATATTTCTTTGTGGAACAAAGCGGTGATTTAGCCAATGATTTCCTGGAGAAATCGGAAAAGGCAGTTAAACTAAGTGAGCAGCGGCTCAATTCTTCACCAAATGATACCACAATGGTTCTTATGCTGAGTGGTTTGCACGGATACAGAGGTTTGGTTGCCGCAGGTCAAAGCAATCACAGAATAGCACTAAGCAGTGGATTGACAGGCTTCAACTATACACGAAAACTGCTCTCTATGGATTCAGCAAGGCCTGATGCCCGCATTGGCAGAGGAATGTTCTACTACATGGTAGGAAGTATACCGAGCGGAATGAGATGGGCATCGAACATGGTAGGCCTTCGCGCCGATGTAGATGATGGATTTAATGAGTTGAAACTTGCAGCTGAAAGTGATTCTTATATAAGGAATGATGCTTTAATGATGCTTATGTATCTCTATCATAAAGAGGAGAGATTTGATGACGCACTTTACTATGCAGAAGAACTTACAAGTCACCTGCCGGATAATGTGATATTTCTCTATAAAAAGGCAGAAATTCACAAAGAACTTGGCAATATTAATGATGCGATAAACGTATACAGCTCAATCGAAAGGAAGAACAATCCAAGTTTACAGTCAATTACTGAAAACAGCCAAAAAAAACGGATTGAGCTCGAAAAAAACGTTATCAGAGTAGTAAATGACTAAATAATTTTTAACATTATACTTTGGTACGACTCTATCGCATTTGACGCCTATGAGAACAAAGTTACAAGCAAAACGATTTAGCAAAATTTCTTCCCTGTTTGCAATACTATTTGCTTGTACTTGCAGTATGCTCTTCGCTCAAATTCCGCTTAAAGATGGTTCTGCTATTGATATCCGGTTTACAAGTGGTGCTTCTCAAATTACTCAATCTTCATTTGTTTACTCACTTCAGGATATCGAATCACTTACCGGGCGAAACCTGACAATTGAATCATCACAGTGGGCTGAAATTTTTGAAGCAAATGAAGCAGCAGCGAACTATTATCTCTCCGAAAACAGGCAATATGTTTCAGCGGGTAAAATGAATGTTGCGGGTGCAGAAACAACTTCATTTTTTGCCTTTACCCTGAAAAATGATAGTGAGCACAACTTCAGTGAAATTTTCGCTGCTTTTGATATGCTCTACAACAAATCTGCTTTTTCAAATACATATGATCTCAGGCTTATGTATCGCATCAATAATTCTGAATGGGAGACTTTGAATAGTGCAGGCTTTTCAACAGCAAATCTTGAAATGGGAGAGGAGCCATGGAACTCACTATCTATTCAACTGAATATTGATGACATTTTCCTTAGAAGCGGAGACGAACTTGATCTGGTTTGGTATTTTGACGATTTGAATGATCCGGATGATGTTATTCCATTAATGATGCAGAGAGTTGAGGTTGAGCCAAAGATCAGCAACCAGAGCGCATTGGATCGAGGATCAATAGTTATTACCGAAATTATGCCATCGTTCTCTTTTGATGGGACCACTTTTGAATACATTGAATTATATAATCCCACCAACTCTCCGGTCTCCCTGAAAGGTATCGAGATAAGAAGTTCAATGGGTTCACACGTTATTCAAAGGGATTTGGTTGTTGACCCGTACCAGGTATTGGTACTTTCAAATATGGACATCTCTGATCTTCCAACTGTACGAAATAACTATTTTTATACTGGTTCAGTAGTTCCCGGTGGAAACGGAAGGATTGAGTTCTTATTTAACTCCACAGCAGTTGCAAGCGCAACTTATAACAATGCAGAGCCCGGGGTATCCCTTCAGTTAGACAGAGTAATTAATGCGTTTGATGGCTACACAAGTATGAGAAATCTGCAGCCATCAGAGCAGATAATCTATGGTGATATACTTGGCAGTCCCGGAGCGTTCTCGGTGACTTTGGCTCTCTACAAAAAAACGATTTCTGAACCGGGCTGGCACTTAATCTCACTTCCGGGATTTTTTAATGAGAGATTAAGCAGAAATCAGAACATTTCGTTTTATGAGTTAAACGGTGAACAGATTCAAGATGATGCCATACGTCCGTTCGAACCCATTTTCATCTACAAATCAGACAGTAACCCATTTACTCTGTTTGTTGAGGAAGATGTTAGCCAAAGACAGCAGACTTCCGTTGATAATACTGTAAGAAATTATCCTGAGATCAATTTAAGCTCAGTTAATGCTCAGAATATCAGAGATCTGAATTCGCCGCTAGTGAATATATGGGACATTAGAAAAAACGACTTTTCACTAAAATTTTCTGATGATATTTCCACAGATATCTGGACACCTCTCTTTGTAAACAGCGAATCATCAGAATCTGTTTCAAACGGAAACAGGCCAAGTAACAGGACCTACTTAGACAGGTACATACCTATTACACTAAATGAGGGAAGCAGCAGCCAAAAGAGACAACTTGATATTGCCGTTCTTGGGTTCATGGAGCAATCGGCGGGCAGAGACCCTGTTCGGTATGATTTGCCAAAGTTAACATCTGTGCTTCCATATCAGGACGATGAAGGGGCTAATCAGCTATTTTTAAGTTTTGAAGATTCACATTTTCGCACGAACTCTTTTACACACCTGCCATATAATCCGGATAAAAGTTACCGGGTTGGTCTCGGTACTGATTTAGTAATGCAATCGGGTAATATGGTTATTGAATGGAGTATCACAGATCAAATTCCTGAAGAGTGGAAAATCTCCTTAGAGGATACACAAACAGGTACGATTACAGATATGCGTGAAGTAAATTCGTACAGATTCCGAAGTGCTGGAAAGGAAATTGAAGTATCCAATGCAAGAGATCGTAACTATACGGATGTCTCTGTTCTGAGCAACA
Organism: Balneolaceae bacterium; assembly: GCA_020832415.1. GTDB lineage: Bacteria > Bacteroidota > Rhodothermia > Balneolales > Balneolaceae > Rhodohalobacter. The sequence goes on from JAFIES010000107.1 coordinate 29,368, forward strand.
GTGAAGGTTACAGATTTTATATCACAATCGAACCATTTGAAGAAGTTGCTGAACAGGAAGAGACTATTGAAACACCGGGAATTGTTGAGTTGAGACCGAACTACCCCAATCCATTTAATCCATCTACAAATATTAGCTTTTACCTGCCTGAGGAGCGTCCTGTTCGTCTTGGTATTTACAATATTGTGGGTCAGCAGGTAGCACTATTGATGGATGATACTATCCAGCCGGGAGAACATTCTGTGGTTTGGAACGCCATGAACAATCCAAGTGGTATATATATTGTTCAGCTTGAAACCGGAAACAGAACTCTCACACGTAAAATTACATTAATAAAGTAGATCACATCAAAAAATTAACATATAACTAACCAAACATACTTTAATCAGGACATGCAGTTTAAGACAGCTATGGACACCGATGTGCCGGAAATTGGACTTGGCACACACAGATTATACGGCAAAGAGTGTAAACAAATAGTACGTGAGGCTTTGGATATTGGCTATCGCCATGTTGATACGGCTCAAATATACAAAAATGAAAAAGAGGTGGGTGATGCCATTTACTCCTCCTCAGTTGACCGTGAAGAGATCTTCTTAACAACCAAAATCTGGCATACAAATCTCGACCATGATGACGTGCTGCAATCGGTAGAGGAGAGTCTTAAACTGCTGCGTGTACCTTATGTTGACCTTCTGTTGATCCATTGGCCCAATAAACAATTTTCCCTTCAACAAACACTCGAAGCTATGCTGGCACTTCGTGATCAGGGTAAAGCTCTGAATATTGGGGTTAGTAACTTTCCACTCTCGTTGACGCAGGAGGTTATCGAGGATTTGAGGATTCCAATTTTCACAAATCAGGTAGAATTCCATCCTTTTCTTGAGCAGTTCAATTTACTTGATTACAGTTATGATAAGGAGTTCCTCATTACCGCCTATAGCCCGCTGGCACAAGGAAAGGTGAATGAGAACCAGGTTCTCAGGAAGATTGGAGCGGAATATGGTAAATCACCATCGCAGATTGCACTAAGATGGTTAATTGAACAAGAGAATGTAATTGCCATTCCAAAAGCATCTTCAAAAGAACATCTCGCTGAAAATATTGATATCTACGATTTTGAACTTTCTGATGAGCATTTCGAACAGATCGATTCATTAGATAAGTCGATGAGAATTGTGAATCCATCCTTTGCTCCCCACTGGGATTAACGAGCAAGGAACGATCGTTTCTATTTACTAATTGTTTAGCATAGAAAGTAAACGAAATTAGCTGTTTACACTAAACAAGTACAAAAAATGAATTTCTATGCTAAACACATCGGACTATTTTATCCTTTCTGCTGCAATTATTTCAATGATACTATCCATTGTACTATGGTTTACCATTGATCAGAATGCAGGTCTCTTTGTTGGTATATGGGTACCATCAATCCTCGGTTTTGGGGCCTATTTTAAAATTTTGAAATATGGTGGCCGCTCATGAACATTCCTTTCATATTTACATCCGGAATAATTGTTGTGATCATCTTTTTAATTGGTTTGATCTACACATTTAAAGAGTTCAAAACAATGCAAAACAACCCGGAAAATTATCGCAGGGACCGTTCGGATGACCCCAAAGTGATTAAATGATATACTTATCTCCACATTGATAGAGCAATAGCCAGCTCTTTACCGTCAGGTTTGTTACTGATGGAATGGTTGACTATTAAGCCATCAGAATTCTCGGATAGGGTGTACTTCAGATAAATTTGATCGTGCAGTTTAGCTTCAGCCATATATTGTATCTGAAAATCAATACACTCTTTTTTCTCAAGCAACTCTGAATCGATATAACCTGTGAGCCAATTAATGTACGCTACGTTGTTGGGGTGATTATTCATGTCCAGGTCAAAATTCCCGACAGTTGTTACCAGATGATTCATCTCACTTACCGGTGCGTCAAAAGTACCCTTCGGTTCAATAACGTGCGTTGAAACCTGCTGGCCGAATAATTTTATTTCATCAGGCAATTTTACAGCCCTTCTTTTATTGATATCCAGTACAATCCATTGGCTTACTCCAAGTGCTACAACATTCCCATTATTGTCTGTCATTTTATAATCCCTGTATGCTCTGAATCCATCACCAATTGAAGGCCAGGTTTCAACATGAACAGTTTCCCATCTTAGTGGATATCTTATAACGTTAACATGCATTTTATACAATACCCATGTAAGTCCTTTTTTGTGTAAGTCTTCTATATCGAAGTTCAATTCATGTGCATGTAGCCCTGCTACTTCCTGGAAATAGTTACAAATAGAAAGGAGTGATGTATTTTTCAAACTCCCCACTTCGTATGATCTGATCTTGAACTCTTTTTTGTATGTAAAATTCACTTTATTCATGGTAATTGAGATATAATTATACTAAATATTGAAATGATAATGATGATATAAATTGGTTGTAATAATTGAATCGTATTTAATGTCAGTGCAGAATGACATGTTACCGCGAAGAAAACTATGATATATATTATCATGTAAAAATGTTCGACTACCTGATTGTGGATAACTTTCAAAGTTTGTGGATAACTTAAAAACCTTCAAAATTAGCTTTATAGAGCATGTTTTTATCCACACAAATATTTTACAGAACCTGACTAACGAAATTCAATGTCTGTAAAATAAATGAAATTTTCTCTTGATATTTTCAAGATTAAATTTGAGAGTTAATTAATAAATGAATTGTGGATAACTATGGGTATTTGTGGAAAAGTATTGGATATTTTTCTTGCTGTCTCTCTCTGTCTAAAATATATTACTCGGTACGTTAAAGAGAAGCTCTTTACAGAATTTTAACTCATCACCAGACACAAAACACTGCCAGAACAGGAGATTATTTATGCAATTTAGCCGACTTTACACTGAAAAGAAATGGAAATCACCATACGACAACATCAAATTCGAGAAGCGCAGGTCTGAAATCAAGAACCCTGACGGATCAAGAATCTTTGAAATGGAAGATGTAGTGGTTCCATCAACTTGGTCGCAAGTTGCTACTGATATTATAGCCCAGAAATACTTCAGAAAAGCAGGCGTACCAGCAAAATTGAAAAAAATTGCTGAAAAAGGAGTTCCTTCCTGGCTACAACGCTCCGTTGCTGATGAAAAAGAACTTAAAAATCTCCCGGAAGAAGAGAGATATACTCACGAAATTGACAGTCGACAGGTTTTTCACAGGCTTGCCGGTTGCTGGACATACTGGGGCTGGAAGCATGACTATTTCAATTCTGAGGAGGATGCAAAATCGTTTTACGCCGAACTTTGTAAT
>JAFIES010000110.1 GCA_020832415.1 Balneolaceae bacterium
TAATGGTAACCATCGTTTTGGCCTGAAGTGCCTGCTCGATGTTTTCTGAAAGTCCTACTCTGTTACGCTTCGATTTCATGTTGGGTGCATCTTCGATCGCTTTTTCAAGTGAACCATATTTCTGAATCAACTTTGGCGCACCTTTTTTGCCGATACCCGGCACTCCCGGAATGTTGTCGGAAGTATCGCCGATGATTGCAAGTACATCGATAACCTGATCAGGATAAACACCGAAGTAGTCCATAACTCCCTCCCTGTCAATCAGGTTGAACCCGCCATTTTTATTGTCCGGTTTTACCATCGTTATATGGTGATCAACCAGCTGCATAAAATCTTTATCAGGCGTTACCAGGAATACATCCACATGCTCGGCGCTTGCATTGTGGGCAATGGTCCCGATGATATCATCCGCTTCATAGCCATCCTGCTCAATATTTGGAATCCTGAATTTTCGAAGCATCTCTTTTATAAGCGGAATCCCTACTCTCAGTTCATCGGGCTGAGGCGGCCGGTTCGCTTTATACTCTTCATCGATCTCATGGCGAAAAGTTGGCGCATGTGTATCCCATGCAACTGCGATGTGCGTGGGTTCTTCCTCTTCAAGAAGTTTCACGAGTGTGTTTGCAAACCCGAGTATGGGGCCTGTGGCAATTCCTTCGGAATTTTTTAATCGGCTCTTGATAAATGCAAAATGGGCCCGGTACGCAAGTGCCATACCATCGAGCAGGTAGAGTTTTTTCTTCGACATATTCGTTTAAATCAGGTAACTATGTGACAATTATTTTCTTGCCTGAAGATACTAAAATCTAATTGCCGATAAGAACGAAAGTCTGAGTTGAGTTCATCATTAAGTGACACATAAACCCATTCAATTTTATTATTCCATAAACCCTTTCAACTGCCTTCCTGCTGGCGCGAGCGTCTTGCTCGTGACCTATCCTGCTCATGACTACCAGCCGATGCAGTAATACTACAAGGATGGGACATCCGCCCACGTTGGGGCTGTATGGTTTGAGAGCCTTTTTCAGCATCGCGCTCTGCACGATGTTACTGCCTGCGCTCCTTCGGAGCTGTTTTTTAGTGGAAGGATTATTGTCACATAAATTCAGATTTCCTCCGTGTTTTTCCGTGCTTCCGTGGCAATAACAGGAATGGAAATTTTTAAGGCACATGCCTCAAGTGTGGGAAAGTCGTAACGATTGCGTTAAGATTTAGAAATCGCACTAACGGGACGTTTGCATCATATCCTTGTTAGAAATGAGGGTAAAAGTGATACGCTTGCGCCATTTCTGTTGATACTGATTTGCTGGCGTGAGCGTCCCGCATTTGACATTCTTACACAGATTGAAAGCGTTTCAATTCGGCAATCTCCTGAGCCCATCGATCAGTATTGGGTGTTTCAAGAATCAGCGGAATACCGTCAAATCGGGAATCACTCATTATTTGGCGAAAGGGTGTCCACCCGATGTGGCCATCACCCAGGCTTTCGTGGCGATCCACTTTTGTACCCAGCTCTTTTTTTGAATCATTCAGATGCATGGCCAACAGCATTTCAAAACCTACAATTTCGCCAAATTGCTCGAAGGTTTCTGAAAAACCCTCTTCCGTTGAGATATCATAACCCGCTGCGAATGCATGGGCAGTATCAATACAAACACCTACACGATCTTTATCCGTAACCTGAGAGATGATCTCTGCCAGATGTTCAAACCGAAAACCCATGTTTGTACCCTGGCCCGCTGTGTTTTCTATAACTGCTTTCACTGTTTTTGTTTGATCCAGCGCCACATTAATAGACTCTGCAATAATGGAGAGGCATTCCTTCTCACTGATCTTTTTCAAATGACTTCCTGGATGAAAGTTGAGCAGTTTAATACCAAGCTGTTCACAACGCTGCATCTCATCCAGAAACGCATCCCGTGATTTTTGAAGTTTCGGGGCTTCCGGGTGGCCTAAATTAATCAGGTAGCTGTCATGAGGAATGATGGAATCTGATGAAAAACCGTACTTCTCACAGTTTGCCTTAAAGGCTTCTATACTTTCATCGGTGAGTGGTTTCGCTTTCCACTGGCGCTGATTTTTTGTAAAAAGCGCAAAACCTGTTGCCCCGATTTCATGTGCACGAATGGGTGCATTTTCAACACCCCCCGCTGCACTTACATGTGCTCCAATAAACTTCATTCTTCTTATTATTTTTTGATTCGTTATGATTTTCAGACAAAATACAAACCCAACCGCAGGCAATGAAGGGATGTTTTGATTTTTTCTTCAAAACTAAGTGGCAGCGCCACGACCCATCTTGTAACAGCGGAATTCATTCCGCTGTACAGAGTCACCAGCAAACCTGAGTGCCGTAGGCACGGTACATATCCAGCGTTACATGGGCCGTGTCTACGACACTTTAGGGATATAGGTACGCTTTTTAGCCCACAGATGAAAATCTGTGGTTACAAAACCGGCCGTGCCGATGGCACTCTTTTTGGGGTCAGCTTACCGGATA
>JAFIES010000113.1 GCA_020832415.1 Balneolaceae bacterium
CATACAAATGGCCTTTGTGGTAAAAGGTGTCTGAAATTGGTTTGCCATAAGCCGGCCGGAAAGCTCGATACCTCCCTGCTCATAAGCATGCCAGGTAAGTGAATCAAACAGAATATCTTCTTTCCCCGGAAGACAGACAGCCTGGATAACTTCACATATTCCACCACGCAGAGAGTAGTAGATAAACCATCCGGTAACACCTTCACTATCATCAACAATTGCAAATGTATGCAGTGTACCGTACCTCATTTCCCCGCGTAATAAATGTAACAGATGGTCAACTTGTGGCTGATCATACAGTGGGAATAAAATATACCTGCTGCTTATTTCATTCAGCACTTCTGTCAAACGCTCAGCATTCAATGGTCTCAATTCCACGGCCGGCTTATTTCGATAGAACCATGGTAAACGTATTTTCCCTGAGACAGTATCAGTTCCTTTAGCGATGAGGGCTGCCGCATTGAGGAGCGGTTTTTTTAAATTCTTCAGAAATGGGCGCAGTGCAAAAGAGAGTGGTTTTAAAGGAACTTTATAGAAAATACTCTCACCGATTGCTGGTTCACCGCCAAGCCTTTTCCAAAGCAAACGTGTTGATTCGGAGGAGTTATCAGCAAATGAGAGATCTTGTGGACCCGAAAGGAATTTCTGGAGTAATTTCATTGGCACCAGCTTTGTTCGTGCCTGTTCTGTGGCCATCAAGTGATGGCAATTTGCCACAGTGATTTCTCTCTCTTTGTATTGAAAAGGACTCGAGATGACTCCTAAAAATCCATTTACAGATCCATCAACGGATCTGCTTACAATAGATGAAGAGTTTGAGTTCAGTTCACCATCTGTAAAATAGAGTTGTTCAATTGTTTTTTCCAGGTTGCTCAGAGGCATTTTTTTACTGCCGGGAAAATAGATCTGAGATAGCAGTGCTACCTCATGAATATCATCCATGGAAAGCAGAGTGATAGAATCAGAACCGTTTTTTTTTGAGTGATTGTTAGATCGTTTTAGTACCCCCGCAGCCAAACCCTCTTGAATGATTTTATTATATCTATCCATAATCACTTAATGATGTAAATTATTTAATGACGCAACCAGAGTCAGCCGGATGATCATTTTAGACATCGTGCGAACTGTACGATAATCTTCAACATCTAACTCTTCGGGTGTAATGGTAATTTCAAAACCCTCTTCCAGTTCCATCATCAGCTGCATAAGCGACATGGAATCAAGCAGCCCCGATTCAAACAGATCTTTATCAATCTCTATCTGCTCAAGTGTCAGCGCCTTACTAACAATTGCGGTAACTGTGTCGGTTATGTTCGTGTAGGTTCTCATGGTTAATTTCTCTTCATGTTACTCTGCGGTTGAGTTTAACTTTCAAAAGCATCTGCTAATTTTCTTCTGTCAATTTTTCCATTCCCATTTCGGGGCAGTTGCTCATATTCCTGCCAGTAGTGAGGAATCATATAGCCGGGAATTTTGCCGGTCAGTTTCTTTTTCAGATCGGGGGCAAGGTCACCGTTCATCACTCCGGTGCCTACATAAGCACATCCAATAGCGGTACCTTCAAAGCCATTTTTCAGAACGGGAACCACGGCATACTCTCTTAGAAATTCATTCTGCCCTAATGCGGCTTCAATTTCTCCAAGCTCAATCCGGTAGCCTCTGCTTTTTATCTGGTAATCAGACCGGCCATGAAAGTAAATGAACCCATCCTTTTTAAGTGAGGCGAGGTCGCCGGTTTTATAGATGATTTCACTACTTCCTTTCCCATTTTTGTGATGAATAAAGGCAGCATCGGTTTTTTCCTGGTCGTTCCAATAGCCCGGGCTCAATCCTTCACCTGATATGAAGAGATCACCCACCTCTCCCTTTTTAACTGGATCCAAATTTTCGTCTAATACGAGCAGCTTTTCACCCTCGCATGCTGTTCCAATAGGAATTTCAGCGAAATCTTCGGGTACTTCCGGTACAGTATAGTAACTGCTGGCGATGGTAGCCTCGGTGGGGCCGTACATATTGGTAAACTGTACATCGGGCAGGTTTTTCATCCAGTATTGCAATGCCGGTAATGGAAAAACTTCACCACACCAAATCATTCTTTTTAAACTTGGAAAGCCTCCGGGCGGAATAGCCTTGAACATGGCCAGGTAGCTTAAAGCTGAAGGTACCGAGAACCACTGGTTCAGATTATTATCCAGAATAAAATGGGATAACTGTTTCGGGTTCAGGCTGATTTCGGGTGGTACCAGAAAGAGGCGTGAACCGGATGCAAATGCTCCGTAAATATCAAATGTGGAGAGATCAAAATGCAGGGGAGAGTGGCAAGAGATTCGCTCTCCGGCTCTCATTTTGAAAAAATGAACTGCCCAGTTAACAAAGGTTTTAATATTCTTATGGGTAATCACCACGCCTTTGGGTTCCCCGGTAGAACCTGATGTAAAAAGGATCTGAGCAGCTGCGTTTTCGTCGCGAACAACTTCATGAGGAATATTCAGCTGCGATTTGATATCATCATAATTAAAAACCGGCGGGTTATCATCAGCATACTTCAGCTCATTTTTTGACCACCATACCCATGGAATGTGCCCCAGCTCTGAATCAATATGTAATGAGTCCTGGAAATGATGAATTGAATGATTATCAACAAACAACAAAGCAGGGTCAGAGGATCGTATAATTTTTGCAACTCGCTCTGCCGGGCTTTTAAAGTCCAAAGGCACATAAACTCCCCCTGCCTTGCTTATTCCTAACATTGCGATAAGGGTTTTCGGGGTTTTCTCCATGAATAATCCCACACGGCTGCCCGGTTTAAAACCGGTTTGAATCAGCTGACCTGCAAGTCGGTTGCTTTCCAGTTCAAGGTTTACATAATTGATATGTTCATCCCCGAGTGATATTGCTATACGGGTACCATATTTTTCTACTTTTTCTCTTGACCAATCATAAATCATCATAGTTGTCCTTCTTTTTCTAAATGAATTTGAGCACGATTAAAAACCTGCATCGTGCTGTGTAGTTCTATATCTGATACCGGTGTATCAATAATGCATGTTTTACATCCGGCTTGCAGATACTTTGAAATTGCCTTCGCTACTTCATCGTAACTTCCAACGAGGTAGGGGCAAAATGTGTGGTAATATTCGAAAGGGCCCAGCCAGTACACAGGTTCAGAATGTTTGGTTTTGCCATTTCCATTTTGATGAGACAGCTTTTTATGCCATTCAGAATCAGATGTTTTTTTAGCAAGCTGATGGGATAATTCCCCAATTCGTGTAGCAGGAAAGCGTTGATGGGCTTCTTCCCAGGCTTTTTCATGATTGTGCCTGGCCAATACGCCTATCCGTATACCCTGAATCGATGCATTCCCATTTTCTGATAACTCTTCAGCTGGCACAGGATATTGAATCAATTGCACTCCAAGCCGTGCGGAGGCCACTTTAGCAGCTTCAGATGAGCCGGATAAATAATAATCCGGTAACAACTCTTCAGGCATCTCCGGATGCAGTTTCAGGTTTTTTATCTGATAAAACTCTCCTTCGTATGTAACACCTTCAGATGTGGTAAGAAGTTTTTGAATAATTTCCGTGTATTCTACAAGTCTGTCGTATCGCCGGTCATGGTCAACGCTGCCGCCAAGTGCAATCAGATCGTTTATATATCCACCGGCAACAAGGTTCAGGGCAATTTTACGCTTATGAATAAATGCGATACTTGAGATTTTCTTGGCTACTGCATATGGATGCATATACACCGGCTGGAGCGCAACCATTGGTATCAGTTGAGTTGTCTCATCGAGTATTAAACCTGTTACAACCCAGGGATCGGCGAGGCGGTTATCACTGTAAATTAACGTACCCTTATATCCATATTTTTCACTCTGTACTGCAATTCTCTTTAACTCCCGGATGAATTGAACTCGGTCGCTTTTTATAGATTCCGGCATTGTTGTGAATAGTTCGGCTTTCATATAATAAATGTTTGAATGTGAAATGATTATCTCCCCTGCCAACTAAACGAAACCTTCCAATAATTTTCAGGACTGCACAGAATGTGAAATCTTGATTCACCATTACTCTTGTGCCTGTGCGTACATACCCCTATACAATTGTTGTGCCAAACAACGAAATATCGGTTTAATATTGGGAATATGGTCTAAATGCAGTTTTTTGAGCGCTTTTATCCCGATCAGAAAACATTTTTACACACCACAACCCTGGTTTTCTGTATAAAATGTTCACTTTTTTTTGAAGTACATTACATCATTGCATTGCGATGAATCTGAACATTCAAACTATTATTGAATGAATATTTTATTAGCGGCCGAAGAATCTGCCGGTCTGCAAACCTTAAAGTTTTTATCAGCCGGTAACCACAATCTTGTAGCTGTTCTTACCGATATCGCCTCAACCAGAAATGGTTCACCAGTTGCTGCTATTGCAAAAAAACTTGGTTATAAAATCATGCCGGCAAGATTGGTTAAAGAGCCGGATTTTGCCGATTGGATAACCGAAAATGAGATTGATCTGCTGCTAAACGTACACTCTCTTTTTGTGATCTGTAAGGAAGTTATAGAATCACTGAAGCTGGGAGCTTACAATCTGCATCCCGGGCCGCTTCCGCAATATGCCGGACTCAACGCTCCGGGGTGGGCTATATACAATTTGGAGCCTCAGCATGGAGTAACACTGCATAAAATTGTTGATAAAATCGATGCCGGGAATATTATTGATAAGGCTCGTTTCCCCATCACTGCAACGGATACCGGGCTGTCAGTTAGCATGAAATGTGTGAAGCATGGAATACCATTGATTGAAAAATTCCTGGATAAGATCGAAAAAGGCGAATCCATAACCGGGAAAGAACAGGATTACTCCGGGCGTAATTATTACCGGGCCAATCAAATTCCGAATAATGGAAAAATTGACTGGAGCAGCTCTGCCTCCCGGATTGATGCTTTTGTGAGAGCCTGTAACTATTCCCCGTTTCAGTCGCCCTGGGGCTATCCCTATACATTTCTGGATGGAGAAAAAATATCGATTCTTAACGTTCGGGTTACAGATTTGCCATGCAATGAGAAGCCGGGCACTGTTGGTGAAGTTATTGATGGCGCAGTTCTCATTGCAACTGCAGATTACTGGATTGCTGTAACTCGGTGTTTTGTGAAGGGTGTTCATGTTGATGCACATTCAAAACTCTTACCGGGTGATCTTTTGACTTGAGTTAACTCTAGTCATTTGGACCCAACCCCCGACCCCTTCCCTATGCCGCAACTGCACGGTACAAGGAAGGGGGGGCTTTTTACAGAGGTTCTGGGTACTCCAAAAATCAAAAGCCCCTCATTGTCGCATCCGTAGTTTGGATGCGATAGGGAGGGGTTGGGGTGGGTCTGAAATAAATGGCTCAAAATAACTTATATCAAGTTTGAACATTTATCAGTCGAACTCAAGATTAATCAATATCGGGCACCTTTTTTGCAATAGATTGAAGTAATTACTCCAATCTTAAAAAGGGAAGGGGAACAGGATGACATTTCAGAGATTTTTAGAACGGTTAAAAAAATATCCGCTGAAGGACTATTTGGCCGGTTATCTCTTTTCAGGAAAATTTGACAAAAAAGGTGTGCTCGTATTTTCAGACGGGCGGCCCTACCCCAAAATCATCCATAAAGGAGGAATCCTGAAAGCCGGTAATTGTCAGTTCTATTCAGGTGTAAGGATCGAAATTGGCGAAAACGGTATTCTCGAAATTGGAAATGGATCGTACTTGAACAGGAACACCCTCATTATTTGTGAAAAGAGGATAGATATCGGCAGAAACTGTAAAATTGCCTGGGATGTAGTCATCATGGATTCCGATCTGCATCCGGTAAATGCAGAACCTATTGTAAACAAACCGGTGTTTATTGCAGATAATGTTTGGATTGGATGCCGGAGTATCGTTTTAAAAGGGGTTAACATAGGTGAGGGAGCTGTTGTGGCAGCAGGATCGGTGGTAACGAAAGATATTCCCCCATACACCATATGGGGTGGTGCACCGGCAAAGTTTATCGGCAACGTAAAAAGAACCGGTGATGAGGATGTTGCTGTTGCCCCTCAACAGGTTATTTATCAGTAACAGAATTACCCTGAAAGCCGTGTAAAAAAGTAACTATTACGTCGGATCAGAAGCCCGAATGCCCATCTTATCACCATTTGAGAGCATTATGATACAATTCTCTTTGTTGGCATATATATTGCAATTAACTCTGTAAGAGCGCCCTGAAAATCGCTTGATATCGATTTTTAATAACTACACAGAGAGGTTTCCATGCTTGCCATAGAGAAAAATAACGGATACCAGGTACTTGGCGTTACTATTTCAACATACTCAAAAGAAGAGTTTTTCTTTCTGGTTCAGGAGAGATTAAAAGATAATGATGAAAATTCGCCGCCTGTATTTGTTGTAACCGTAAATCCTGAGATAGCCATTCAGAGTATTATTGATAATGATTTTAAAGAGGTGTTAAAAACATCGACGATAAACACAGCCGATGGGGTAGGCATCAGCTGGGCGATAAAGTTTCTTTACAGTAAAAAGATCGACCGAATTACGGGATCTGATTCATTCGAGAAAATATGCACCTATTGTGCAGAACTTAATCAGCCCGCATTCTTTTACGGTGCTGCTCCCGGAATTGCAAGAAAAGCATCGGATATTCTCACTCAGAGAATCAAAAATTTACACGTTTCCGGGGTCTATTCGCCGGATAAACCGAATATTCCATTCGAAGATTTACCTCTTGGCACTCAGGCATCACTACATAGTGCAGCTGTAGTATTTGTGGCTTTGGGAGCACCTTCACAAGAGAAATGGATACACGAAAATCTTGGGAAATTGCCAAATTGCAAGCTAATTATCGGGATAGGAGGCAGCTTTGATTTTATTACAGGGAATATAAAACGTGCACCTCTCATGTTTCAAAAAACCGGGCTTGAATGGATGTACAGGCTTTATCTGCAACCGGCACGCTGGCGAAGAATGCTGAGGCTTCCACTATTTGCCCTTAATGTAATGTTATTAAAAACAAGCAGCCTCGATGTTCAAAAACCTGCTGAGCTATAGCTTTAATAACAATCCTGCCCTAAACGTTTAAGAATTTATTGCAGGCCGAAAATGGATCCCAATACTTTTTTCTCGCAGAGTTACGCAGAAGATTGCGCGGTGGTTCACAGACGGTGATTTGTGAGTTACTTCTCAGCAATTGTCTGCGAAGTCCGTCCGCGAGAATCTTGTGGAAGCAATGTATTGTTTCTTTTCACAACATTATCCCTCGGGGCAGATCGTTTTGGACGCTTTTGGTTTAATAAAGCACCATTCATCAGGCTGAATAATGTGCCAATGTACTTTAAAAACGGGTTGCTTCATCGGCAAAATGTTTCAGTCATCATAATTTTTAAGCAAAAAAAATGCACACCCTTCTTTCAAAAAAGGATGTGCAATTGATTGCTAACTAAGGATCTGATATTACTTCAAATCTTATTTTGCTTTTGCAGCGATTTTATTCGCTTTCGTTTTTGCTTTAATAGCAAGACGTTGTGTCTCTTCTTCCATGTTTTCTAAGGGATGGGCTACAAAATCAACAAATTCATCAAATTTATCTGATATGTAATCAGTGTAATCGTGATTCAGTTCGGTAATTTTCCGCCTTGTTCTTGAACCTTTTTGTGGTGCAAAGAGCAGACCAACTGCAATGCCTGCAGCTGATAGAAGCAGGGTGGAGGTAATAAATGTTACTGTTTTCATATGATATTATATTAAAGGTTAAACATTATTTGTGATTAATCAGCCGCTAAAGAACTCTTCTGCCCGATATAATTTGGAATAGAACCGCAATTACGGCTATAACCAGGAGGATGTGAATAAGGCCTCCGGTGCTGTAGCCAACAAATCCGATAAGCCAGGCAATTACTAAGATTACGGCAACGAGATATAATAGATTTCCCATGATAGTTGGATGATTAGATTAGGATTAGTTTAAAGAAGTGGTGGTTGTTGAAAAGAAATCATCTAATGAATTCTCAAGTGTATTCATAGCACTGCTGAACTCATTCTTAAACCGATTCCAGTTATCTTCACTGGTATGATTGTAGTTGTCTATTTGTCGTTTCAGGCTGCGGTTGGTTCGCTCAAGCTCTTCAACTCTTACGATGTGTGCATCTCTGGTATCGCTCTCTTTCGTTTCAATTTCACGCTTGATCTCTTCAATATTGCGTTCATTTTCTGTGAAATCATTTTCTGCTTCTAATTTGTAAGTCCGTATTTCGGCCTGTAGTTCACTACTGGCGATCTCTACATCTCTTTCAGCTTCTATAACAGAAGTTTCTGCTCTTTCCATTTGATTGGAAGCTCTTTCGCAGCCTTGAATAACAAATGCCGAAATAAGCGCAATGGTTGTAATGATTAGGAATGAATTTTTCATAATTTTTATCTTGTTAAGATTAATTTAAAATGGGAGAAGTATAAGAATTCCAATAAGAAGCATGGATCCAATAGATAAAAACACTCCTCTATCACTGGTTTCTGTCTCTTCTTTATTCTCCGAAACTTCACTATCCGCTTCCATGTTTTCAGTCGGTTTCAAATCAGAATTAACCAATTCCAAAGTGTCATCTAACCGGATCAACAAGGATTGAGATTCTTCTGCTTCGTTAGAAATTGAAGTTGTGGCAGAAGTTTCATTTGCCACATTAAATGTTGCAGATTTGATTGGTACAACAGCCAATAGAATTAATACTGTTATTGCACCAATTAGTAACTTCTCCATTGTATTGTAATTATCACCTGCAGCTTGCAGGGCAGTTATGAAACTATTTTCACAACTGAAATATGTTGGTATTCAACGGTAATTACGTTATAGAGGGTGGTTAAAGAATTGTATATATCACAGATTCTCGAGGTTCTTTTCTCGTTTCCTTTTCAGCTCTTTAAAATAGGTAGGGGTGAGGCCGGTAACTTTTTTGAACTGGTTAGAAAGGTGGGCAACACTGCTGTAGTCTAACTTCCAGGCAATTTCGGTAAGGGTAAGTTCATCATACAGTAACAGCTCTTTTACCCGCTCAATTTTATGCATGATGATATATTGCTGAATGGTTACACCCTTCACTTCAGAGAAGGTATTGGAGAGGTAGGTGTAATCGTAACCAAGCTTTTCACTGATGAAATCAGAATCATTCACTTTGGGTAACTCTTCGGTGAAGTGAACCATCTCAATAATAACGTTTTTAATTTTTTCAACCAGGATGTTTCTTTTATCATCAAGCAGCTCTAACCCACCTTTTTCAAGGTTACTTGCAAAGGCTTCAATCTGCTCATCTGAAATATCATCCTGCACCTCAACCATGCCAAGTTCAACAGAATCGGAATTTAGCCCGAGCTTTTGCAGCTCATCCTTTACGAACATCTTGCATCGCAGGCTAACCATATATTTAATATATAATTTCATTGTGCCTTTTTTTATCTAGTCAGTACAGTAGTAAACTGGCTGAGTATTAAATCGCAAGAATTTCTATACAGAACTCTATATAGCAAATAATGCAACAGTATCCATCTTTTTTGGCTGATTATCTTTTACATACATATTCGTATATGTTATATAATTCACAGGTTTGCATCATTTATTTGATATAATGTAGTTTTCACTTCAAGAAGATTTTATCAGACAAAAAAGACACTCCCCAACAAGTTATGAACTGGTTATTGATCCCAGCTCAATTCCTGCCGAAAAGTGCCTGTTTTACTCTTGATTATTTATTGCGGGCTTTCTCGCCTCTCTTTTAATTCATTGAAATACCGGTTTGGGTCATTTCTGCCCTGGCATCTTCTATAGCTGCTTGAAGATTTTCCATTTCATTTTTCAGATGATTGCCGTTACGAACGGTTTTGTCTGACAGTGATGCAATAGAAGTGATTCCTTTTGTAGTTAAATCGTTTGAAACGTAGGTTTCTATTTCGGTTACATCAGAAACATAGATTTTGAAAGCTTCTTTTACACCTCTGTTGTTTTCACCGATTCTGTCGTAGATCTCTCCAAGTGCTTCACGGCGCTCATCACTGTTTCTCTGCAATTCAGGATTATCATACCGGTTTTTATCTTTGTCCCAGGCTTCGAAATACGCCTTGCCGCTTTTTGTCATTTGATCGGCATGCTTTGAAAAATCTTTCTCCATCTTCTCAATTTTTGAAACATTATCAGAGAAAACATCAAACGCTCTCTTAGCATCAGACTGGCCGGGTTTGGTTAGTTCAGCCAGTGAGGCGTTGATGGCATCAAGCTGAACTACAATTAGTTTGATGTCATTATCTACGTTTTGCATATCCGTTTGAACCTCTTCGGATCGCTGCATCCCGGTGGTGGAGCATGCTGCAGCAGTGAATGTTACTGCCAGCAGCAGAATGGCAATTGCATTGCCCGGTTTATAATTTGGTTTCATGTAAGTGTCCGTATTTTCCGCACACTGCGGATAGTCGTGAAGTTATTATCACTTTTAAATATCAGTACTACAGATGCATGGATTGTTATATCAAGACGGCCGATGTTTACACATTTTCCACCTGATTCAATTATTCAATACTACAGACTTGATTCCCCGGAAATTTGTCAAACATGCTTTTTTGAAGTTTGCCTGGAAGCATAGCTCGATCGTTTTGAGGCAATCTTCATTCGCTCTTCTTTTAATTTTATAAAATAGTCAGGATTAAGCCCGGTGCACTTCCTGAACTGAGCAACCAGATAGTTTTCATTTTTATAATTTAGATTGCGGGCTATTTCCGAAAGGGGTATATCATCGTAAAGCAGAAGTTCTTTAATCCGTTCTACCTTTTGTAAGATGATAAATTGAATTACAGAGACCCCAACAACCTCCGCAAAGATCTTTAAAAAAGGTTTATCTGCTTCAAAAACGTTATCGGTTATTATCTCTGTATAGGTAAGCTTTGGTAAAACATCGAAACTGTGTACTACATCGATGATGGTAGTAATGAGCCGATCTATCAGTTTACTTTCATGGACATTGAGCAAATCCAATCCGGATTTTTGCAAATTTCTTTTAAGTGCAGATAATTGCTTTTCTGTAACATCATCAAAAAACTCTATAGCACCATGCGGTAAAATGGAATGATCAATTTTTAGCTTTTTAAGTTCTTCTTTTACTATTTCATTACATCGCAGACTAACCTTGTATCTTACATAGAGTTTTGTTTTTAGATGCTTTCTTCCAAGATTGTGTTTAATAACGGATTCAGGACCAATCATTTTTGGTAAAGTTATTTATGAATTATGCAGTATTACTGCAATTAATTAGCTTATAATGCCGGATCTTTATTTTCGGTAAGTGATAAATCCAAAGACAACCAGAACCTTAACGTATTCGATATTGATATAGAGGCAACCAATTTATCAAGTATCAACAATTTCATATTTTGGAGAAGCTATGCAAATGAAGTTGTTCTATTTAAGGTCTGATTTGTTATAAAATTTCAATTATTTAAGTTTATGAAACCCTGAGATTTTTGTGTTACAGTATAATTGCACTTTGTTACATATGTTACAGATTTGTATATACTGATTCGTTCAGTGTAGCGATGGAATTGAACTGGAAAATCTGAATGCAAGTAGGAGAAAAAGTGTGATTTATGTAACAGATCACAAAATAACTGTAAATATCTTCAGGCAGTTTTTTTTAAGTTAAGTGTGTATGCAAATAAAAGAAGCAGGATCAGATGGCAATTGTTGAAAAAGTAACATTCAATAACCGGAACAGCCGCGAGTTTGGAAAAACCGTGAAAGAACGGGTAGATCAATATTTTGAAGAGAAGGGAATATCCAGGCATGCCAATTTTCAGATGGTTTTTAAGACGGTGATGTTGCTGGGCCTTTACTTTGGTTCTTACGCACTGATTATTTCCGGACAGCTATCGCTCGGAGCGATGTGGTTTTTAACGTTTCTGATGGGAATAGGCATGGCCGGAATTGGTTTTTCTGTTTCTCATGATGCCCTTCATGGTGCCTACTCTTCAAACAGCAAGGTGAATCGTGCTTTGGGTTTCACGTTTGATCTGCTTGGTGCCAACGGCTACATCTGGAAAATCACCCATAACATTATCCATCACACCTACACCAACATCCACGGGCATGATGAAGATCTTGAAGTTGCAGGTTTTATCCGGCTCTCTCCTCATTCAGAATACAAAATGATCCATCGGATTCAGCATATCCTGGCCTTTTTTGCGTACAGCCTGGCCACATTTTTCTGGGTGTTTATTAAAGATTACAAGAACTTTTTAAAGCCAAACATAGGTCCTTACAACAACAAGAATCACCCGATAAGCGAATGGATTATTCTGTTTGTTACCAAAGGTATTTACTACACCTATATGCTTGTATTGCCTATGCTGCTGCTTGAAATTACCTGGGTTCATCTTCTGATCGGTTTTACTACACTTCATATAACTGCCGGACTGATCCTTGGTATCATTTTCCAGCTTGCCCACGTGGTAGAAGAGACCGATCATCCAACCCCGGACGAACAAAACATGATTGATGAACACTGGATGATCCACGAAATGGTGACAACCAATAACTTTGCACGGGATAATAAAGCCCTGTGCTGGTTTGTTGGCGGTTTAAACTTTCAGATTGAGCATCACCTGTTTCCCAAAGTGTGCAGTATCCACTATCCGGCCATTAGCCCCATTGTAGAACAAACTGCCAGGGAATTTAATATCCCCTACAACCACCACGATACATTTTTTGAAGCGGTGGCATCTCACTACCGAACTCTCAAAAAATTCGGTGATCCGGAATTTACTTACTCAGAAGCACGGGCTTGATGCCTGCATAAAAAACCGGCATCAATCAGTTTTGGAGTTCATCTGTTAGTGGGGCATCAAAATGCGTTCAGGTATTCCTGGAATACTACGTTCTGATCGGGCATATTTTCAGTATGTAAGACCTCCTGAACGGTTTTATACTTTCTCACTAAATAGATTACCAGAAGTGTAAATCCCCAAATCATTTCTCTTTTCCACCCATAATAAAGAGGATTCCACCCACTGTCATCACGGCTATTCCAATCATGGGCGACCAGCTTGCCCTGTTTGTTCTGTCGGCACTGATTTCCAAATCTCCGATTTCAACAATCTTCTCTTTTGTAACATAATTGAATCCGGTGAAGAGGCTGAGTAATAACCCAAACGCCAGAATAATAAGGCCGGCTTTTTTCATAACAATATTGATTCAATCCGCAATCAGCGGGGTGATTGTGAAGATATTTCCACAAATGTAATGTGTACGTATAATGCCGGGTATCTGTTATATGGGTTTATGAATTCATTGCATATATCACAGGTTTTGTGCCATAAAGCTCGGTTTTATTTCACTATTGCCTTACAGGCAGTAATTGGCACTGATCTTCGAACAGGCTTTTTGATTGGTAATTGGTTCGTTCAAAATCTGTGATATATGTAACCTATAGCAATTTATGTATACCGCTTTTTTTGATGAAAATGATCACATTTCTGATGTGTGGATCATCCACATTTGTACATCAATGCATGAACAATCAGGTAAAAAATGAACCAAACAATAGGTGGTATCTTAAGCATAGCCGGATTGATAGGAATTATTTTCTTTGGCTATCAATACATGGCCGACACAGAATCTTTTTCACTATTTGGAGCTGATATTGCGGTGAGTACGGGTGATGTTGTCCCGATCGTGATTTCATTAATCGTTCTTGTGATAGGTTTATTTCTTTATCGAACAAAGTGAAAACCGTATAGGGAGTAAACGATGATGAAATCGATGAATAAATACGTAATTCTGGCCCTTTCGATGGGGTTGTTGGTTTCTGCCTGCAGTGTGCAGCGAAGCGCCATAACCGGAGACAAGCGGGCATACGGCTATAGCTGGGAACAGGAGAAACAGATTGGAGCAGATGCTGATAAGGAGATACAACAGCATTTTGGAGTGTATGAAAATGATGCACTTCAACAGTATGTTGATAATATTGGACAGGAGATGCTTGCCGTGAGCCATATGCAGAGAGAGGATACCCCTGCTATTTATAAAGATACGCAGTTTTATTTTCGCCTTTTAGACAGCCCGGTTGTAAATGCATTTGCTCTGCCCGGCGGCTATATCTATGTAACCAGAGGGTTGCTGGCACATCTTGACAATGAAGCACAGCTCGCCGTGGTACTGGGGCATGAAATTGGCCATGTGGCCGCGCGCCACGCTTCTCAGCGGGCATTTATACAACAAATGAGCCAGATCGCCCTGATTGGGGGAGCCATTGCAGGCCAACACTTTCTGGGCCTTCCCGGGGGGGATTTGATTGGTATTGGTGGTATGGCGGCTCAAATGATGTTTTTAAGTTACAGCAGAGAAGATGAGCGTGAATCGGATCGGCTGGGAGTAGAATATGCAGCTATGCAGCGTTATAGATCTGCTGAGGGCGCACAATTTTTCGTTTCGCTTGAACGTATGTCTGCCCAATCGGGGCAAAGTATCCCTAACTGGCAATCAACACACCCCGATCCGGCTGAAAGGGCAACATCCATCCCCGAACTTGCAGAAGAGTGGAGAGCCAAAGGGTATGAACAGACAATTGTGAATACCGACAAGTACATGGGTATGCTCAATAACATGATCTATGGAGATAATCCCCGGGAAGGATTTACCCGAAACAATACATTCTATCATCCCGAAATGAAATTTCAATTCTCCTATCCTCAGGGATGGCAGGTGATCAATCAGCGATCGCTCGTAGCTGTAGTAAACAGCGATCAGAATGCGGTTTCGATTATGACACTGGATAACGAATCGGCAGGAGCAGAGGCTTCGGTTAATCAGTTCCTAAACCAGGATGGAATTACAACCACGGGGAGGTCAGATGCATCAAGCAGAGGTCTTCGGGCTTTCCAGGCGGAAGCAACCGGGCAAACTCAGGACGGTGTAGATCTTAAGTTTTATCTCTATTCGATAGAGTACGATGGGATGATCTATCGGTTTATAAACTACACCACACTTGAAAATTTCGGAACCTACGGTCCCCGTTTCAGAGAGACAACCGGTGATTTCAGAGAGCTTACAGATTCAAGTATCTTAAACATTCAGCCAACACGGCTTCAAGCTGTTAAAACGACTCGTGCGGGAACGTTTCGCTCTTTTCTACCCGCCAATCTTGAGAGCCTTACCATAACTGTTTCGGCTGAAGAGCTTGCTATTATGAACCAGGTAGGTTTAGATGAACGCATCGAGAGCGGCACGTGGATCAAGATCCCGAGATAGGGATCTGAGATGCGAAACCAAACGTTTATTCCACCTGAAACATATCCATTCTGGCTGAAAGCACCCCTGATTCTGTTTGGGCTAAGTCTGCTGGTCGTTACTTTAAGTTTTGGGAAATTTATTGTGATGCCTCTTGCCTGTGCAGCCATCATCTCACTGTTACTGAACCCGGTGGTTGTACGATTTGAGATCTGGAAACTGGGGCGGGTCTTTAGCATCGTTCTTGTGCTTCTTTTAATTATGCTGATATTCTCCGGATTTTTCACCCTGATAGCAGTTCAGGTTGTAGAGTTTTTTGAGAAACTCCCCGAAATCACGGAGAAACTTAAAAAAACAATGGCTGAGGGAATTATCAGCATTGAAACATTCTCCGGCATATCTAAGGAAAGCCAAACTGAGTATGCAAAAAATGCGATCGATAATTTATTCGATTCAGGTGGTGAATTTCTGAGCTCTCTGGCAGGAGCTACCACCGGTACCATTACTTTTATCGTTCTGCTGCCAATCTTCATCTTTTTTATGCTCTATTACAAGAAAATGTATGTAATCTTTCTTCAGAAAATGTTTGAAAAGAGCCAAAATTCTGAAATTGATAATGTTTTACTGAAGGTTCAAAATGTAACCCAGAATTACCTTGTTGGGCTGTTCACGGTTCTTGGAATCATGGCGATTTTGAACTCAATCGGGCTGTTGATTATTGGCCTTGATTATGCCATACCCTTTGCAATTTTTGCATCAATGCTGGCAATAATCCCATTTGTGGGGGCTATTTTAGGGGCCGTACCAGCTGTACTTTATGCATTTCTTATCCACGATTCACTTTGGCTTCCGCTTCTTGTTATTGCGGTTTTTTCTACGGTGCAACTAATCGAAAGCAGTTTGCTCACTCCAAGAATTGTTGGATCAAAAGTCTCCATCAATCCATTTGTGGCCATTATTGTGTTACTGCTGGGTGGAAAGATCTGGGGAATAGCAGGCATGATTCTCTTTATACCACTTATTGGAATCATGAGAGTTGGTTTTTCTCAGGTACATGAATTGAAACCCTTTGGGTACCTGTTAGGCAACATTATTGAATACGAAAAATATGAAGAGAGCAACAAAAAAGAACGTAAGGTAACTGAAAGTGCAAACTCAATAGATTAACTGTTTCGCACTCGTATCCAGAGCAGTTTGTGCCGGGCGTCCACAGATTCAAGAGATTACATGATGAAGTATGAATATTAATAAATGAAAGATCATTTGTAATAATAAGAATTTGTAAACATTAACTTTACATGGTATCCATTTAATGTTTTTGAAAAAAGAGATGAACAGTAGTAAATCGATTGGGTCTCCAAAAGAGATTGACTTCTCCGGATGGAAAAAAGTTTTGAAAAGGGTAAAGGATCGAATTACAGAGGATAATATACCCATTGTATCTGCCGGGGTGGCATTTTATGCGTTCCTTGCAATATTTCCAGGTATTATAGTTCTGTTTTCTATTTATGGATTAGCGTTAGACCCTCAGTCAGCTGAAAAGCAGATCTCGATTCTGTCAGAAATAATGCCCGGACAAACCATCTCAATCATCGAAGGGAGAATGGATAATTTGATGGAGACATCAACAAGAGCGCTTGGCTGGGGTACCATATTTGGAATCGTGATAGCTTTCTGGAGTGCCAATAAAGGAATCAAATCTCTTTTTACAGGTCTTGATGTTGCCTATAAGGTAGAAAACAGAAGAAGTTATATTAGGCAAAATGCACTGACCCTTATGTTTACCGTGGGAACCATTTTTGTGATCGTTGTGAGTATGGCATTCATTATTCTGTTTCCGGTATTGGTTAACACGATTGGTATGCCCGGCACTACAGGCAGCCTTATAGCCTGGCTCAGGTGGATCTTATTGGGTGTAATTATTATTTCAGCCATTAGTTTAATCTATAAATATGGCCCGGCTCGCGAAACCCCCGGATTTCAATGGGTTATTTTTGGAGCTACGTTAGCTACCGTTGTATGGCTGGCAGCTTCCTGGGGATTTTCTGCCTACGTAAACAACTTCGGCAATTTCGGGGAAATTTACGGATCGCTATCAGCAGTGGTTATTATGCTATTCTGGCTTTTCATTAGCAGTTTCATCATTCTCGTGGGAGGAGAACTAAACAGTGCCACTGAAGAGTATGCAGAACACAGGCTTGAGATGTCTGATTAATTTAACTTAAATCATTATCGCTTATAGATTCCTGCGACAAGATAAAAATGTTGAATTTAAGACAGAAACGCACTAATCAAGCAAATGTATAGAAAATCCAACCGCTGGCAGAGAGGCTAATGTCGATTAATTTACTTTCTCACGAAAAGAAGTATTAAACCGCAGACCTATTACATCCTCAGCACAAAGTTTGTCTTATCAAAATCAGAATCCCGGTTAAGGTGTACAGCTTCCAGAGATTTGGTTAACACTTGTTTTAGCTTACTGTAATCGCCCGGTTTGGTGATGTAGATATTGGCTCCAAAATTGAACGTATTTTCGATATCCATTTCAGAGTTTGAAGTAGAGTAGATGGCAATTAAGATATCTTTGAACCTTGCCTCGGCCCGGATCTCCTTCAGGCATTCCAAACCGTTCATATTTGGCATATTCAAATCCAGATAGATAATGTGGGGAAGCGGATTTTTACTATTGGCAAGAAATTCCATTAACTGCTTTCCATCATTTACCATTTCAATGATGATCTCACTGTTCACATCATGGAAGATCTCCTTAAAAACGAGTCTGTCGCCCTGATCATCATCGGTAAGGAGTACACGCAGCGGAGCTTTTTGGCTTATCTTATGTCCCATATAGTTATTTCAATAACGGAATAAAAATATCAAAAGTAGTCCCTTTGTTAAGGGTACTTTTAACTTGTATAACCCCGTGATGATGGGTAATAATTTTTTTCACAGTAGCCAGGCCAATTCCTGTTCCAGGATATTTTTCTTTGTTATGAAGCCGTTGAAATACTTCGAATATGGTATCATTGAATTTTTCTTCAAACCCGATACCGTTATCAGAAACAGAAATATGGCAGTAGTTCTTTTCAGGCACCAGGTTTTTTGCTTTCAATTTGGCACCGGTTTCAATTTTGCTTGTAATCTTTACATGGGGCTTTACTCCCGGTTTCGAAAATTTGAGTGCATTGCTGATAAGGTTATGCATCAGTTGCCGAAACTGGAAAACAATCACATCTGCCTCACACATTGAATCCATTTCAACAGTGGCTTGTTTTTCTTCAATTCTTTCATTGAAGTTTGCAATAACCTCTTTAACAATTATACCAATGTTTACTCTTTCAAATATTCTTTCTTTGGTATTGAGCCGCGAGAAAGCGAGAAGATCATCAATAAGCTGTTGCATTCGTTGCGCAGCACTCTGCATCAGGTTGAAATAGGTTTTACCCTTTTCTGATAGGTTTTGGTTCTCTTTTTCGAGGATAAGGCCAACAAAGGTCTGTATTTTCCGGAGTGGTTCCTGCAGATCGTGGCTGGATATGTAGGCAAATGCTTCCAGCTCTTTATTCATACTTACCAATTCCTGGTTCATTTCCCGCAGTTCATCATTTGCGCTCTGTAACTCGATTGTTCGTTCTTCTATCTTCTCTTCAAGCTCTTTGGTATGCCGTTCCTGAAATTTACGATTCTTTTCCCTCTCTTTTACCTGCTTGGTAATATCTTCGATAGATAGCAGGATTAGATTTTCTGATTCATCATCATTCACTACTTCACGTGCATTCATAAGTAAATGCAATTTACCAATACCCGTAAATTTCCGGACTACTTCATAATCATGGATAATTGGTTTTTCAGGAATAATTTCTTCAAGCAGAGCTTTCAATTCAGGGAAATTCCAGTTTTTTCCATCCAGATCGTAAATCAATGTGCCAACTGTTTTCTTTTCATTCAGTTTAAACTGTTTGTAGAAAGCATTGTTGGCTGCTCTTATCTTCAGATTTTTATCCAGTGCAAGCAGTGGTTCGCGAATGTTTGCAACAATAGATTGAGAATAATTTCTTTCAATCTCTATCTGTTCGTTTAAACTGCTCATCTCCTGGTTCAGAACAATAAGCTCCTCATTGGTGCTTTGCAGCTCTTCTTTGCTCGTCTCTAACTCTTCGTTTAAGGTTTGCAGCTCTTCACTGCCGCTCATCAACTCTTCATTGGCACTTTGAAGCTCTTCGATGGCAACTTCCTGGTCCTCCGTAATGTTTCGCATATCTTCCCTTGTGTCAACAAGTTCCTGCTCTAACTGCTCTATGCGAAGGTCTTTTTCAT
The DNA here is from genome assembly GCA_020832415.1 of Balneolaceae bacterium. Classification (GTDB taxonomy): domain Bacteria; phylum Bacteroidota; class Rhodothermia; order Balneolales; family Balneolaceae; genus Rhodohalobacter. The sequence continues at coordinate 19,622 of JAFIES010000113.1, forward strand.
TAACCGATGGCTTGCCTGTTTTTGCCTCCTCTGATTTAGATTTTTCTGCTTCACTTTTTGAAGAGGTGTCATGAAACAGTACCAGATAGTAGGGCTCTATGGTATTAGGCAGTGGAATAGCTTCGATAGAGATTGTGCGAAGGTCACCATTTATTTTAACCGGGATGTTCTCCTTTTTTACTTCACTGTTTTCCTGTTTCACTTTAAAGAGAATATTCCGCAGTTCAAAAGCTAAACCTTGTATGGCCAATACCATCAGATTGTGGCTTGGTTTTCCTGATGTTTGTTCTAAATATGGTCCGGTTCTGCCGCGATACTGTACAATGTCCATTGCCTCGTTTACCACAACACCTGCAGGAGTGTAATTTTTCAGTACAATTTCGTCGGCTGTTTTTTGGAACTCCGGATTTTTCTTTTCCGGATTTGCACTTCTTTCAGTTTGATTAAAATCGAGTTCCGATCTCCGGTTAACCACCTGCATGAACTTACTGGAAACATCTTTCCGGGAATATATTTTTTCACTTTTAGCAACTTCAGAAAAAAGGTCGGGTACCCCGCTGGTCGTTTCCGATTTACCAAGCAACAAGAGAGCTTTCGGATTCATCACATAATGAAACGTAGTGAGCGCTTTTTTTTGCAAGTAGGGTTCAAAATAGATGAGCACATTTCGGCAGCTTACAAGGTCCATTTTGCCAAACGGAGGATCTTTTAAAAAATTATGAACAGCAAATACACACATATCCCGGATCTGCCTGTTAACCTGATACCGCCCGTTTGTTTTTGTGAAGAATCTCTTCAGCCGCTTCTCTGATACACCGGCTGTTTCAGCCTCCGAATATCTGCCCAGACGCGCTTTTTCGACGGCGGTTTCACTCAGATCAGAGGCAAAAATCTGAATCTGTTTTTCGTGATTACCCGGAGATTGAGTGTCTAAAAGTTCTTTAAATAAGATGGCCAGGGAATACGCTTCTTCACCTGTGCTGCAGCCTGCCACCCACACCCGAATGGTTTTACCGGCAGGGATTTCTCTAATAATTTGAGGTAAATAAACAGATGATAATTTTTCAAAAATATCGGGATCGCGGAAAAATGATGTAACCGGGATTAAAATATCCTGGTATAGAATATCCTGTTCTTTTTTATTCTCTCTTAAATACTCAAGATATGCCGCCACCTTTTTATTCTTATTGATAGCCATTCTCCTGAGAATTCTTCTGCGGATGGTGGTCTGTTTATAATAGGTGAAATCTGTTCCAATTCGCACGCGCAGAAGGGCTATAATCTGCCTGAAAACGTCATCTTCACCCAGGGATTCAGGTTTCTCTGAAGATGCCGGAGTGTTAATAATTTGGGTAACCTCCAGTAGTTTCGCGGGAATTTTATCAGGTGGAAGAACAAAATCAACCATTCCCGACTGTATGGCACTGTTGGGCATACCACTATAGCCTGCCGATTTTGTATCCTGTGCAAAGGTGATACCTCCGTAATCTTTAATCGCTTTTAAGCCTTTGGTGCCATCCGATGCCGTGCCCGAGAGTACCACACCAATGGCATGGGTTTCGTACGTTTCTGCGAGAGCTGAGAAGAAAAGGTTAATTGGATGCGTGACCTCATTCTTGATTTTTTCCGGCATGGGAGCAAGTTGTAATGTGCCATCAGATGCCACCATTACTTTATTGCTGGGCATCACATAAATTTGATTGGGCTCAATTACAGTTTTGTCTGAAAACTCTTTAACGGATATCTCCGTAACATTTTGGAGAATATCGGGCAATTGGCTTTCGTGGGTTGAATCTAAATGCTGTACAAGTACAAACGCCATGCCCGAATCTTTCGGAATGGCTTTGATCAATGCTTTAAAAGCTGCTAACCCTCCGGCCGATGCGCCAATACCAACTACCGGAAAAAGATTTTCAGATGGTTCTTTTCTTTTTTTTTGATCCGTTGATTTTTTGTCTGACTTCACGGCCATTATTTAATCTGTGGTAAGCATGAAATTTTCTTTTCCCGGAAGGGTTGTATCTTTGTCTGCAATTAATTTAAGTGACTTGTAAATCAACCTCTTAAGCTCCCAAAAATGCACTGGTTTCCGAATGTAGTAGTGTGCAGCATTTTTATAAACCTGTTTAATCATCTCATTATTGGTGGAGGTGGAGAAAATGATTACCGGTAGATCTTGTAGTTTGGTGTTTCTCTTTATATCAGCTAATGTTGCAAATCCGTTTTTACGGGGCATATTCAGATCAAGAAAAAGAACATCCGGAAAACTGTTTTCTGTATCGTTAAGCCACTCCATCAGTTCATCGCCATTGTTAAACGTATTGAGATGATAAGATACCGGTAATTCCACAAGGGCTTCTCTAAACAGCAGGCGATCGTCAGCATCATCTTCAGCAAGAGCTATGTTTAACGATCGAGAGATTGGTGTATACTCTTTTTTACCTTGCATTATTTAACCTACTTAAAATTGTGAGTGTTTACAATCTGATTATTTATCAAAGAGTAACTTGATCGTTTAAAGAGCTAACCGGAATATGAATAAAACCCGGTATTCGTATCAGAGAAGTTCAATCAATTTTACATTGGGCTTGCTAAAACTGTACTTCTGCCCAATCCGGGTATTATCGGTCGGTTGATAGCCTCAGGCATGGATTATAGACTGAAGCTTCAGCTTCTTGCCGGCACTCTTCCCGAAAAAAATTCCTGGTTCTTCGGGGCCCTTTTTTTGTGTTTGATATTGTATGTTTAAGTCTCATAGTAGTTCTATTTAACGATACAACAGGCTATCCTATTGAAAACCTATACAATTAAGGTGCACAAATTTCGTGCTCCCTTTGTTACAGATCACCATGTAAGAGTTACAATAATTACAGATTGAGGCGGATGTGGTTTGATCGTAATTCATCAGCAAAAAAAAGCAGCCCTGATAGTTAAATCAGGACTGCTTCTGCGGTTTGGGGGGGTATAGAATCAAAAAAGTTTATTCGTTACTGCTGGTTCCCTGAATGGTCGTGAGCAGTTTAGGCTCTATAATGGTGTTATCATCAAGTGTTACGTCTGTCTGGGTCAGCATCCGTCCATTTAAAGAAGCACCATTCTTCATAGTGATTCCGGTAAGGGATAAAATGATCCCTTCAAAATGAGATGATTCTCCCAGGCTAACTTCACCACCAACCTGCCAAAAAATGTTCTCGGCAACGGCACCATCGGTAAGAGTAAATTCAACATCACGGTTTACCGTCAGGTCTGCAGGAATTTGAAATATCCACACATCATCGGCATTTCCTGAAAGAGTAATATTCGTGTAGATTTCTACAGATTCATTCCAGGTATAAATCCCCGGCTCAAGAGTTGTTGATGATCCGTTTGTATCTCTCTCTGTCCATGATGTTTCAGTATCACGTTCATAATCATGGTGCTCATTCATTTCTACTTCAGTAGAATCTGCCTGATTGAATTCATTTTCATCAGTACGGTCATAGTCGCGGTCATAATCGCGGGCAGATCGAGTCTGATCATCTGACTTAGAAAATTTAAAATCAATGAAATCAGCCGGTGATCGCCCTGCAGCATCGTTGTAGGCTGTTATCATATCTTCAACTGCACCATCCTGGTTATTTAAAGCTGCACTTCTTTCAGTGGCTGGATTTTCCCGTTCTTCATTCATTTCGCGGGTAGTATCTCTGCGGGCTGCATCTCTGTCTCTGCGCACTGCTTCTTTATCAACATCTTCGTTATTTAACCAGTAGGCGGTTTTGTTCTCTTTGCTGCCTTTGGAGTCTTTTTTGTCCGCATCAAAACCTCTTTCTCCGGTAATTTTGGATGATGAATCATTATGAATGGAAGACTGGGCAAGAATTACATAATCTGCGGCACTTCCAAGGTCTACTTTTTCAACCGAGTCGCTGTTGCCACCGGTAGTAAAGCTCCACTGCTTGCCATTATTGTGGGCATCATAATTTTCTTCGAACTCTTCATACTGCTCGTCGTTGAATTCATTATTTGGATGATTAACATCCGGCTCATTACTGCCAATTGTGAAGTTGGCTGTGTACTCGGAATCTGCTTTTAAACTATTTGTGGTAGTGTAGGTTGCTTTCTTTCCGTAAAAATCCAGTGTACCTGATACAGACTCTGTGCCCTGCATTAATGTAAATGAAGAACCGTTCATGGATGATGTATCAATGTCTTCACTAAATGTGATCTCAATTACGATGTTTCGGGCTACATTTACTTCACCATCGGATGGAGAGGTGCTTACTACTGTTGGTTCATCATTTGCAGGTCTGTCCTGAATCATCGATGACTGATTTGCACTACCTATCATAAATACAGCCAAAAACAAAGCTGATAATGAAGTGCTGAAATGGGTTATTTTTTTTGATCTCATGATATTTAATTTTCTGAATCTAAATGTTAGTGTGTCGTTTTATCACGCTTACAAACTACATTTTGATTGTTGATAAGGCGTTACAATGAACAATCTATTCGTTGGATATTTCACAGTATCCGTTTTTAAATGGTGAAGTGTTTCGAGAAAAGCTTATCACGTGTGCAGACTAACTGAACATGCGTGCAAGGTATTCTAATAGAGATTGGCTGGAAAGGCAAAAAGTCCCCTCTCTGAAGAAAATGGGTCAGATTCTTGCAGAGGAAGGGACAATTTTGCTCTATTTATATCTGGCTCAGGCTGCATCAATTAAGATACTGCCTGTTGAGCATTATGCATTGTACTTATTTTACCATGGTCTGATTTGAGCAGCTCGTATTGACCTCTGATCATAGATTTTTGAGCAGTTGTGAGATGTTGTGATTTGTCATTAAACACGTTTTCGTAGGTTTCAATAGCACTCTCCTCACCTTGTTTGCACGAGTTCAGAATTGATTTTCTGTCGTTGCCTGCAAGCGCTGATTTAACATCCATCCAGGCCCGGAAAAAATTACCGGTGGCCTTTGTGCCTTCATCTGCTATACCACCTAATTTTTCAATTTCACTGATCAGTTGAAATCTGCATTTTTGGCTTGTTAGTGCAAGCTCAGGAAAAAGGGTTTGTAAATCTTTATCGTCTGTATTGTCTGAAGCTTTTTTATAGCCTTCAACTCTGTAGTTATTGACCACTAAAAGTTTGTTTAACTCATCAATTATGTTCTCTTTATTCATCTTCTGAATTTTTATGAGGTTTATATTTAACTCACGTTATTTAGTTGTAATACTGAATAGGTAAAAAAGGAATCGGGTATTCTCCCGATTCCTTGATTTTACTGAGAGCTTATCTGTGGATTTCACGCCCATCATTTTCATGCCAGGTTCTTTCAAAGTATTCAGCATCTTCATTGTTTCTCGGCTTCACACCTAAAACAATGTGGCCATCTTTAATACCTGACTCATAGAGTTTTGCACGTTCTTTGGGAATTCCCCAGCCTACCAGTGCGCCAATAATTCCACCGGCAATACCTCCGGCGCCTGCACCTGCAAGGCCGGCCGCAATAGGACCAGCCACTACAAGCCCGAGCCCGGGAATCACAACACTGGTTCCAATAGCAGCAACTATTCCTGCAATTGCACCAATAGTGCCGCCAATGGCTGAGCCTGCACCAGATCCGGCAGCTGCTTTATTGCCAAGCTCTGTCTCTTCTTTGTCATCGGAGAAATATTTTTCATGGGTTTCTTTCGACATAACCAGATTTATCTCATCCTCTGTGTATCCTCTGTCGTGCATTGATTTATATGCACTCTCTGTGCTTCTGCGGTCGCGAAACATGCCTGTTAACATGCCATTGTTTGCTTTTTTGTCGTTATCGCGGAGGTTGTCATTTCTAAGGCCGTCCTTTCGCATAGTATCATTTCGGGTGCCGTCTTCCGAAAGGTTGTCATTCCGAAGATTGTCATTTCTAAGGCCATCTTTACGAAGGCCATCATTTCGGGTGCCGTGTTCCGGAAGGTTTTCATTCCGAAGGTTATCTTTTCTTAGATTTCTATCTTTTTCCATAATGGGCTATTTATTTGTTTATTTATGATTTACTTCATTTTAAATGCAGAGTTTTTTATTAGAACACTCCCAGAAGCCAGAAAATGATTACAAATACGATAACGGTGCCAAAGCAACCGCCACCGAATTTCATGGCTCCAATTCCCGCAATTCCTCCTTTTAATAGTCCGCTCATTTTATTCTTCCTCTATTGATTTATTAAACTGCATGTTTTATGGCCGCATCCATATTCACTACATCTACAGCAATATCTGTTAGTATTTGATCGGCTGCTTTCTCTTCATCGAGAATCTCCAGAAGAAGCATTTCGGCGTCTCTTAATCCAAGTGTTTCAGCAAATTCACGAAGTGTGCCATATGTGGCTATCTCATAATGTTCAATTTTTTGTGCTGCAGATATAATTGCTGCATCACATTTTGAGCCTTTTTCACAATCTTCCATCAGTTCAATGGCTTCGGCAATCAAGCCTTCCATTGCTTCACATTTTATAGTTGATGGTTTTTTGCCCATCGCTTCAAACACTTTTACCAAACGGGTAACCTGTAATTCTGTCTCTTTCAGGTGCTTTGATAACGAGTTAATCAGATCGTCTGATTCAGCTGCTGAGATCATTTTTGGAATAGCTTTTACCAAAGCATTTTCTGCCCAGAGAATATCTTTCAGTTGATCTTCAAACAGCTCCATGAGCTGTGATGATTGCATCTCTTTGTTGACAGGGTTTCCATTGATTTGTGAATTTCTGCTTAATTTTGTTCGCATAAATATCTCCTGGGTTAGATAACATAAGGCATGTAAAACCTTCTGTATGATGGGTTGGGGTTTTAACTAAAAAGTGGAAGTGGATGGTGCTCTTGAAATTCCGGCAGAAAATTACTTTTGATTCTCATCCTGAAATTTATCGAGATGAGGATTACTTGTAACAGGCATCTCTTTGTTTGGCAACCCTTTTTCTTCGTTCGGATCAGCAGGGTTTGGATATCTCTTGTCCGGATCGTCCTTTTTTAATGGCCTGTCATAAACCAGTTTTTCATAATCTTTATTATTTTTTTTCATGGCATGTATGGTTGAAATTTTTTGTGCTGATTGTCAATCATATTGCCTAACAAACGCTCAATAAGCATTACAAAAAAAAGGAAAAGGCTTGTAAGGTTTACAGAAGGGGAGAGGAATATTCGTTTTGGGCCAATTCGAATAAATGATGTGCAGAAAGTACGAATTAACGAGAGTTCGATATATGAATGGACGTTTTACATGAAACTCTGCCTAAGGCGCCTGAAGTGGTATTCTTTCTGTCACATAAAAAGTGAAGCCATAAAAAAAGCGGGCAACCGAATACTTGAATAAAGCAATGGATGCCCGCTTTGAAACTCTCCGATCTAAATAACGTGAGTTCGATATAACATATAGAAAGAATCGTCAGTTAGAGCGCAGTCCCGACGCTTTTCAGGAGGGACGAAGTCGAAAACTCATATATCGCTACGCGTGCAAAAGATGAGCGACTTCATTCCTCGGAAAAAGCACCCTCGGAATTGCGCTCAATATGACGGGTTCAGTCATATTGTTCATTTTTATATCGAACTCACGTTAAATAGTATCGTCGAAATTAATTTCCGTGATTAAAGAGGTAAAATACACCTATCTGGAATCCACGGTTGGTTGATGTAACATTTGAACTTTCGGAGATGTCAGTAAATCCAAGATTATATCTTAAATCAATGCCAAAATCTGTAGGTGGATGCACATAACTGGCACCAACACTTAAGCCAAGATCGAAAGATTTGAAATCATCTTTAATATCAACAGAAGAGTTGTTCTCTGCTTTTGCATTTAAAAGGAGTCCTAACTGAGGTCCGGCCTGGATTCTGAAACCATTATCAAACATGTACTGAATGATTACCGGAATGTTTATATAGTCAAGCTTGATATCTGTATTGCCACTCTTCGCACCCTGCATGGAATAAACAATTTCAGGCTGTAAAGCATATTGGCTATTCAGGTGAATATGTCCAATCAAACCTGCATGAAGGCCAATTTTTGAGTCAAAACTGGAGCTGTTGTCAGTATTAATAGTAAAAGAATTCAGGCCACCCTTTACCCCAATATTTATGTTTTGTGCACTTACGGTACCAGCTGCAAGAAAGAGAGTTGTAATGATTGTAATTAAATAAAATTTCATGGTTTTTTGTTCTTATGTGTTCTTGTCAGGGTAATTTCATCCATTTGGAATCCTTTCAAGTACAGTTAAAATGCTTTGATATTAAACCGGTAGTGTTACACAAGTGAAGAAATATGTTGCATAAGTCACACATTCAATCAGCCGGTGATAATAGTCTCTAAATGATTGATAAAATTATAGTAACAAATCCAATCTTTGTTAAGAGATCATTTCGGTTAATACCAGGCCTTGAATGTGTTGACGGGAATAGGGTGTTTTAATCGGCGCTTAGACAACATTTTGTATCAAGCCGAAGAATAAAGAAATGTGTTTGAGATATTCATTTAAACTGGGGTAGCCACTTTGGTTGTGTGGGAATTTATTGCTTGAAAAATCATTGATTTATGTAAACCGGCTTGGGAATAGTGTAACAGATTTGGGGCCTTAAGATGGTAAATTATGAGTTCGAATTAGGGTGCAGGCTCAAAATCTACGCGGCTGCTATTTCTGCCCAAACAGCCAGAGCTCATATAAAGTAGATTTCATCGCACAGCAAAATAGAATCAGATGAAAGTAATTGGCCCGGTTATAAAAAAAATCCCAAAACTGCCAGATGTAAAGAACCGTGCTATTCGGCTGAGTGAAAATGTTATACATAAAACTCAAAAAGCGAACCGGTTCTTTTTGGGAGTAGGCGAGATCAACCTGTTCTTCTGGTATACACTAAAAGCTACTTTTTCCCGCGATTTTGAGTTTAAAGAGTTCCTCAGGCAATGCTACCTGGTAGGGAACAAAACGCTGCCTCTCATAACCATAACCGGAATTGTAATCGGGCTGGTTCTCACCATTCAGGCCCGCCCGGTACTTGCAGAATTTGGAGCAGTTTCTATGCTGCCGGGAATGGTAGCTTTATCAATTATACGGGAAATGGGGCCTGTTGTAACCGCACTTATTTGCGCCGGTAAAATCGGTTCGGGAATGGGAGCGGCATTGGGCTCCATGAAGGTATCCGAACAGATTGATGCCATGGATGTTTCGTCCAGAAATCCTATTCGTTTTTTAGTGGTTCCCAGAGTACTGGCTGCCACATTGATGATACCCATTTTGGTTCTGTATGCAGATGCTCTCGGGATTTTGGGAAGCTGGGCCGGGGCCAATATAAAAGGGGAAGTAAATTTTGTTCTGTTTATTTCGCAGGCATTCAGTGCAGTTGGATTTATGGATCTGTTTCCCGCCATCATAAAAACATACTTTTTTGGCGCAGCTATCGGGTTTATCGGTTGCTATAAAGGGTTTACAGCCGGCCGGGGAACCGAAAGTGTTGGGAAAGCGGCCAATGAATCTGTAGTTATTGCCTCGTTACTGGTAATTCTGATTGATCTGGTTGCCGTGCAGATAACCGATATGCTGTTATAGATATGGAAAGAGAAATTGAAATATCCATGCCTGCAGAATTAACCTCATCATCACCTGAGCAGGTTATTGATATTCAAAATCTCAGAATAGGGTTCGATGATGTACCGGTATTAAGAGATTTGTCGGTGCAACTATTTGAAAAGGAAAACCTGGTGATTCTGGGCAAATCAGGTTCAGGTAAATCAGTGCTGATAAAATGTATTGTTCGTTTGCTGAATCCCGATTTCGGAATCATTAATGTACTTGGAGAGAATGTGAACGAACTTAACGACCGGGACCTGGCTGAAATGAGAAAGAAAATCGGGTTCCTGTTTCAGAGCGGTGCGCTGTACGATTCTATGACCATCAAAGAAAATCTGGAATTTCCGCTTAAGAGAATAAAAAAGAATCTGTCACAAAAAGAGATAGACGAAAAAATTGCTGAGACATTAGAAAACGTGGGTCTTTCCGACACACTCCACAAAATGCCATCACAGCTATCGGGCGGAATGCGCAAGAGGGCAAGCCTGGCGCGCACCATTGTGGTTGATCCCATGATTATGCTGTATGATGAACCCACTACCGGCCTCGATCCGATTACCTCTGATGAAATCAGTTCGCTGATCAACAAAGTTCAAAAAAAATATAATACCTCTTCCATCATCATCACGCACGATATTGAATGCGCCCGGGCTACGGCCGACCGGATGATTATGCTGAAAGACGGGGAAGTCTACATGGAGGGAAGTATCGATGATTTTGAAACATCCTCCGACGAGCTGATCCAATCCTTTTTTAAACCAAAAAAAACGTAGTGCTATGATGAGTTGTGAGGTTAGTTCTAATAATTGGCAACGTAAAGTCTACCCTAATAAGGGGCTCATTTTTTGAACGCGAAGCGAAATTTAGAGGGGTGTTAAGTACCCATATTATCTATCAGAACACCCCCCTCTGTCCCCCCTTATTAGGGGGGATTGTCGTGCTCCGCTCCATAATTCTACCCAAACAAATCAACACAAAGCCAAAATTGTCTTTTCACTTAACAACGCAAAATTATGGATAATTATACCCCGGCCTTTAAAGCCCGATTAGGAATGTTTATTGCCGTTGGACTGGCGATTTTTGTGATTGCAATATTTTTTATCGGCAGGCAGCAGAATTTGTTTAACCCTGTATTTAAAGTCACAACCAACTTTCAGAATGTAAGCGGATTGCTTGTGGGAAATAACATCCGGTACTCCGGCATAAATGTGGGTATTGTAGATAATATTACCATCATAAATGATTCAACTGTACAGGTAGATCTGTTGATCCGCAGAAATGTTCAGCAGTTTATAAAAGCAGACAGCCAGGCGGGGATTGGGTCGGAAGGCATCATTGGTGATCGTGTACTGATTATCACCCAGGGCAGCAGCAATGCACCAACCGTTCAGGATGGGCAACATATCATATCAAAAGAGCCGATTGAAACGGATGTTATTATGGCAAGTTTGCAGACTTCGGCCACGAATGCTGAGATTATTACACTTCAGCTTTCCCAAATCATGATGGATGTGAACAGCGGAGAGGGCGCACTTGGCAGGTTGATACAGGATCCCGCCATCGCTGATAACATCACGCAGACCATTGAAAACTTCAAAAAAAGCTCTGAAGGGTTTGATGAAACGATTGAAGCTACCAAAGAAAATGTGTTTGAGTTTATGGAGAAATTGCAAATAACGGCAGCCAAGACAGAGATTGCTTCACAGGAACTCGGGGAAATAATGACAAAAATAAACAGTGGTGAAGGGTCTCTCGGCGCGTTAATTCATGATACAACCATGGCCGGTAATTTAAGTGAAACCATTTTCAACCTGAAGCAGGGCACCCGGGGGCTGGATGAAAATATGCAGGCCCTTAAACAAAATTTCTTCTTCAGAAGGTATTACAGGCGGATAGAGCGTGAAGAGTTAAGGAGAATAGAAGCAGAAATATTGCTGGAAGAGCAGATAGAAGCGGATCGCCAAATTGAAAGAGAACAATGAGGGTGTGAAAACATTCAAATGAACAACCTGGCAGTGCACGTAGCGGAGCAGAGTTCCTGCAGCCTGAAGTGATGGAACCTTATCAAAAAATTGTGAGATAAAATAGCCTCGACTCTGCCGTAGAGTAGTGTACCCATTTTTGACATTATTCCATCACGAAGTTGGCTATCGTGATCAGGGGTTTACACTCAATACGAGTAAAACATAACCGCCATAAAATGGGTGGTAGTTCCGGCCAGAACAAAGAGATGCCAAACAAAGTGGGTATAGGCGCGGCGGGGAAGCAGATAGAAGATTACCCCCAATGTATATGCGGCACCACCCACTGCCAGCCACAGAAGCCCGGCAAGCTCCATATTTTCAATCATTGGTTTAATACCGATAAAAATCATCCATCCCATCAACAGATAAAAAGCCACGTATATTTTCATGTTCGTTTTGCCCAGCCAAAGCCTCAGAGAAATGCCGACAATCGCCACGAACCAAATCAGTGCAAGCATGAACCACCCGAAGGCTCCTTGTAATATTCCTAAGGTAAATGGAGTGTAGGTACCGGCAATCAGGATAAAAATTGCTATATGGTCAAAAACCTGGAAAAGGTCTTTGCCTTTCCCGTCTCTCAGCCCGTGGAACATAGTTGATGAGAGATAGAGCAGAATCGCAGAGGCAATAAAAACACTGACTCCGAAAATGGTAAATGAATCTCCGTGCTGAATCGTGTAGTAGATCAAAAAAGGAGCGGCCGCAATGGCTGCTATCGCACCGGCCCCATGGCTGATCGCGTTGATGATCTCCTCTCTTCGGGTCTGCTCGGAATGTTTTTTATTCTGGAAAATCCACATGATGTAAAAACGTTTGCTTTGAGGTTATATTGAAAGCAAAGATATGTAGAGTGAGTTTTTCGTATGGCGACTCATGGTTATCAGTTCTTTTGTGTTACACTCGTTTCATGTTTGTAAGCAAATCACTTACATCAACAGTAGCAATTCTTGATGTTATATCCGACATAGCGTAAGGCACAATCAGCAAGTTGTTATGGATCAAAGAGCCACAGGAATAGACAACATTGGGTACATATCCTTCGCGCTCTTCCTCGTTAGGAGTTAAAAACGGTTCTTCGAGCCGTGCAATTACTTTGGACGGATTTTCAAGATCGAGCAAAATGGCACTGATTACATATTGCCTCATTGGCCCGACGCCATGAGTTATCACTATCCACCCCTCACTTGTTTCAATCGGTGAGCCGCAATTACCAATCTGAACAAATTCCCAGGGCATCGTTGGTTCCTGAATAATCTCAGCCTTATCCCAAAAGTGCAGGTGGTCAGAATACATAATGTAGTTATTCACTCCATCCATACGGGCAAGCATCACATATTTACCCTTTATTTTACGTGGGAAAAGTGCCATTCCCTTATTTTGAACCGCCTTTCCATTTAGGGTAACAATATCAAAGAAAACAAAATCTTTGGTTACAAGCAGCTGCGGAAGAATACAAACCCCGTTGTATGCCGTATACGTCGCATAGTAGACAATTTCGCCACTTTCATAGAAAAATTGAACAAACCGCGCATCCTCTATTCCCTTACTTTCATTTACAGAAACCGGAAATATCACACGCTCAGAAATATCATTTTTTGATTCAAATTTTATAAAGTAATTAGAATCGGCCAGCCACAGGATATTATCTATCGCTTCTTTATCAGCAGGATTCAGAGTATCGGCCTGGACCGCTGTAATGCTCTTCTTTAATTGACTGAATGTGAAGGATTCCTGCAGATTCTCAAATACCCGCATACTTGTTTTATTCCACGCTTTCATATGCTCAAGTTTAAGCTGAAACAGGTGCCGTATATACGATTGATCATGACGGATTTTTGGAGTTTCTACAAACTCACTTACGGGATTCAAAAGAATTGAGCCATCTTCTTTAATAATGCCGCTTCGATATACGATGGAAGAGATATGGCCTTCTCCCGTAGCCCGGAGGCTCATAATAAACCGTAAACTTCCGGATGCAACACCTTCCTGGTTTGGGTGTGGAACTATTGATGGATTAAAAAGGGCAGCAGATTCAATAGAGTACTCCATCGAAAAATAAGCTCCTATCAGTTGTTTCTTGGTACTGCTAATTTTCTTGCTCTCAGGAACATATTTCGAAACTTTCTTATAGTTTGCTTTAAACACTCCCGCGATATCTTTATGCCTGTCGGAGAAATTGAAATTCACTGCTTTCATCAAATCTGCTGCTCTTTCATCAGATAGATGCAGCACTCTTGAAATTATTCCGGGTATACGTTTTTCACTCTGTACGTGTGTACGGGTTATTACTCTTGATGCGTTCCTGCTGATTTTAGTTCTGCTTCTTTTAACGAGTTTCTTTTTCACTTTATCCCTGGTTAAGAAAGTTTATTACTTCTTATATACCTGAATTCGATTCATAGTAGCGAAATAAGAAGTCTCCCCTATAAAGGGGAGATTTAGAGGGGTGTCCATCGTTATTTGCCACAATCTGGTGAACATCCCCCTTAATCCCCCTTTGCTAAGAGGGACTTTTTTAAAGCCACTGTTTATAATCGAACTGAGGTATATATGCATAAGGTTTATGCCCGCTGCAATTTCAAAATAAGTTTATAAGTCTCAAGGTATGCCTGTGCCATTTTTTCTTTACTGAACTTTGAAAACGCCCACTCCCTGCACCTGTTTCTGTCAATTGATTTGATATTGTTTACCGCTTCGGCCGCTTCTTCGATAGTACGTACCAAAAACCCTGTTTCCCCGTCTATAATCAATTCTGGCATAGAACCTAAGTTGAATGCGATAACAGGAGTACCGCACATCATTGATTCTGCCACACTAAGGCCAAATGGTTCGTTAAAACTGATTGGGTGTAAAAGTGCGTACGCTTCTCCCAGCAGCTTATCCCTCTCCTCTGATCCCGAATTGCCCACATACAGAATGTCATCATCATTAATGAAAGGCTTTACCTTGCTGTCAAAATAGTCCTGATCCTGTATCAGGCCCGAAATAATTAATTTCCGTCCCGATTTTTTGGCAATCTGGATAGCTTCCCAAGCCCCTTTTTCAGGGTGAATTCTGCCAAAAAACAGCAGATAATCTTTTGCATCTTCCCGGAATGTAAACTCATCTGAATTAATCCCATTATAGATAGTTGCAATGTAGTCAAGTTCCGGAGAACGGTCGGAATTGCTAATGGATACGTAATAATTGTCGCTGTTATATTTTTTATATGCCGGCAATATCCTGGGAGATGAAAACCAATGAATAGTGGTGAGCATGGGTGTTTTAATCAGCCTGGAATAGCTAAGCGGGAGAAAATCGAAATGGTTATGGATGATATCGAATGCACCTGCCTGTTCCATCAAATTGCTGATGTGAAGGCATTCCCAAACCTTTGGATCCGTTTCCGGATTTTCTGCGTAACCCTCATTCGTCACAGATTGCAAACGGCCTATTGTAAGCGAATTACCTGTAGCAAACAGGGTAACGTCAATATCATTGGCTACTAACCCTTCGGTAATATTTGAAGCCACCTGTTCCCAGGGGCCGTATTTTTCCGGCGGCGTTCTCCATGCTATGGGCGACAATATGGCTACTTTCATACTATTTGGGATCTCGACGATTATTCAAACAGTGATCCACAAGCTCTTCTATATTGGCTGTGCCCACACACATTACCGTATCGGCTGCACCCCAGTAAATTTTTACTGTA
>JAFIES010000117.1 GCA_020832415.1 Balneolaceae bacterium
AGAAAAGGGGGATAAATGCCGCCACACATGCTTACGATAATCTTGAGCCGGTAATGCTAACCTTATTTGCTGCAATGGGCCCTGAGTTTAAATCAGGTGAAAGAGTTTCAGAATTTGAATCTGTGCATATTTATGAGTTGATGGCACACTTGTTAAATCTCAACCCAGCACCCAATGATGGAAATTTCGATGAAGTGCGAATGTTACTGAGATGAAATTGATTTCAACAGTAGAAAATGCGCTTTAATGGCCTCTGTGAATTAATTATTGCATCTTATCAATATTTAAAATACAATGTAAACTTCTGAATTCTCTTAACTGTAAATCATAACAAAACTATTAAATGGCATACGTAGTAACCGAACCGTGTATTAATTGTAAGTATACCAATTGCGCAGCAGTTTGTCCTGTTGATGCTTTTCGTGAAGGCCCTAATTTTCTCGCAATCGATCCGCTTGAGTGTATTGATTGCGATGCTTGTGTTTCTGAATGTCCTGTTGAAGCAATTTATCCCGATGATGAAGTACCTGAAAAATGGGAACACTACATCGAACTCAACGAACGCCTTGCCGAACAGTGGGAAGACCGTATTATCAACGAAACACAAGATGCCCTGCCCGACGCTGATGAATGGGCCGAAAAAGAAGATAAATTAGACCTGCTTAAGGAAGACTGGGACTAATATCCCGGTCTTTTCCTGTATTGAAATCAGATATAAAGTACAGTTTAGAGATGAAAGCGCTTCTATGGCGTTCAGAGAATTCAGTTTAAGAGAGCTTATTAAATGAATCAACAAGATCGGGCTACACACTTACTTACTTTTCGGAAAATGCAGCTCGATCTGTCATCACCCATTGTAATGGGAATCCTGAATACCACTCCGGACTCCTTTTCTGATGGTGGCAACTATGTAAACCTGCAGCAGGCAATCGACCGAATAGGTCAGATGATCGATGAAGGTGCCCGAATCATCGACATAGGAGGCGAATCTACCCGGCCGGGATCAGATCCCGTTACTGAAGACGAAGAACTTGAAAGGGTAATACCTGTTTTTCAAAAGGCCATTAAATCGTTTGATAGCACCATCTTTTCTGTTGATACCACCAAATATGTAGTGGCAAAAGAAGCACTGAAAGCGGGCTGCCATATTGTGAATGATGTGAGCGGTTTGGAGAAAGAGCCCCGATTTGCCGAGTTGTGTAGTGAATTTAATGCCGGGTATGTATTGATGCACTCCAAGGGTGATCCAAAAACCATGCAGAAAAATCCGGTTTATGAGAATGTGGTTGAAGAGATCAAACAGTTTTTCAAAACAAAAACCGATCACCTCATCAGGAGTGGTGTAAAATCTGTAATGATAGATCCGGGAATTGGATTTGGTAAAACGCTGAAGCACAATTTGTCAATTATTTCAGGGTTGGGGAGTTATTTAACCTTAGGTTTTCCAATTCTTACAGGTGCATCAAGAAAATCGATGATTGGACAGCTACTCGGTAATCGAGATGTTGATGGACGGCTTGCAGGCACCATTGCTGTTCATTATCAATGCCTGATTAATGGTGCAAAAATTTTAAGGGTACATGATGTTCAAGAGGCAACAGATTCTATTGAGATTTTCAATGCACTCCATGAACCGGGATGATGTGGTTCGTTACCGAAGAAAAACCACTGTTTTTTCTGGTTTGCAACATTTAAGAATAGAATCAATTAGACTATATTAACAGGAGTTCGAAAATAATCCATTGAAAAAGGCAACTAGCAAGTCCCCTCCTTTCCAAGGAGGGGATATAGGGGTGGTTTAAAAAGGTAATTGAGTTAATTTCTCAATTTGTAGTCCTGCTTTAAGTTCGGCAACCACCCCCACCCCATCCGCCTGAGGCGGAAGGGGAGGCTCATTTTCCAAATTCTAAGATTGAATTCACGTTATATTAACACGGTATATTAAAATGAGTTAAATAACTCTGAGTAGAATCGTTAGTTTGAGCAACTTCATTCAGAGATAAAAGCAATTTAAATCCACCTAATATTCAAAATTGATACCAATCGGTTTTATAGAATTTGGCCTTAAAGACCTGCTTGAAACGCTTGTTATTGCACTCGTACTGTACTATCTGTACAGATGGATCAGGGGTACGTTTGCTCTTCAGGCCGCATTGGGATTGCTGTTCATTATCATATTAAATGCAGGCGTAAGTTTACTCGGCTTCTCTACACTTAATTTTATGCTTCGCAGTGTGCTCGATGTGGGTGTTCTGGCTGTGTTCATTATTTTTCAACCTGAAATACGTAAACTTCTTTATAATCTCGGGCAAAATACATCATTCGACAGGTTTGTTGGTAAATCCGGTTCGGATGATATGATATCCGAAGTGATTGAAGCTGTTCGGAATATGGCACAATCGAAAACCGGTGCACTGATTGTTTTTGCCCGATCATCATCTCTGCAGGATCTGGTTGATGTAGGTACAAGACTGGATGCACGGGTGAATGCCGATCTTCTTCAGACCATTTTTCAAAAAGATACTCCACTTCACGACGGGGCAGTGGTAATCAGAAACAACCGGATTGTTGCGGCAAGCTGTTATCTTCCGATTTCTCAAAATCCTAATCTCTCATCTGTATTTGGAACAAGGCACCGGGCAGCTGTTGGTATCAGTGAAACAAATAATGTGTTTGTGGTTGTAGTATCCGAAGAGACCGGACGCATTTCCATCGCAAAAAATGGAGCTCTCAGCAGTGGACTTTCCATTCAAAAACTACGTGCAGAAATGGAAAAAGCCCTTGGTGAGGAGAAAGAGGAGAGTGTAGGGTTCAGCTCAGAAAAGGCAGAACTGGAGATGAAATAAAATCCCGGTATTTAATGATGCCACTGAAGCTCTGAAAAGAACAGAGTTTTCTGTTTTTCAGTGGCAATACAATAGTCCAGAGATTGTTTAATTTGGTGACCGCACCGGTGCAGTAATGGTCATTTCGCCCGCACCTGAAAAGGTCAGCGTCAATTCAACTTCATCACCTTCAGAAAGCGGCCTGTTAAGCTGCATCAGCATTACATGAAGACCGCCCGGTCGCATGCTTACCACACTTCGGGCCGGAAAATAGGGTTCTTCTGATTCGCGCATTCCCATCATTCCATCACCACGATCGAATGTTTCATGCAACTCGACAAGACCGGCTACCGGAGAGGAAAAAGCAATTAGTGTGTCTGTCTCGGCAGACCCATTTAAAACATTCATATAGATGGCCGAAACGCCATTGTCTCGCCCGGGCCTTGCCCAGGGATCAGCAATCTCAATTCCATCTTCAGGCAGCTCAAACTGTACCTGTGGTTCTTCTGCACGTTCGCTGCTGCAGCCTGCAAAAAAGAAAATAGTTAATGTAATGATTGAAACAATTGTAAGATTTAATTTCATAGCTTTTCAAGATCCTCAAGGATGATATTTATCGGAGTCATACTGCCGCCATAATCAAAAATTAGGCGGGAATTTTGGTCGATGAGCAGAATTTTATCGGAGTGGTTTATAAAATACATGCGATCTCCATCTTCAAATTCACGGGAATAGGATTCCTGTGTACGAACACTCACCCTGTTCATAAACGCATCTATCACTTCAGGTGATGCAGTTAAAAACTGGAAAGGCTCCTTATCCATATCAAAAGCCTGAGCATAGGTTTTAAGTACTTCAGGTGTATCCCTCTCGGGATCGAAGGTAACCAGTGCAAATTGCACATTGTCTGTTCGGTTCATCTCTTCATACACTTTACCAACATTGGCTGTGATGAACGAGCAAATATCGGGGCAGTGAGTATAGATAAAACCCATTACCAGGGGAGCCCCTTCAAAGTCGTCCGGAAAAATAACAGTTTCGCCATTTTGATTGATCAGCTCGAATTGAACATCGCTGTAATCATCAAGTGCAGGAGAACTGCAGGCTGATAACAGGAGAATAATAAAGACAGGGAAAAATTTTAAAGACCGTAGCATAACAATGTTTAGATAATATTTTCAGGAATGTATAGCCAAATTGTGAACAGCTTGTGAAACGTTGGTAAACTGAAATTATTGATCCACTTCATGAAGTGAGTAATATTCATCAAGCATCATTTCCATAAAGATTTCGGCAGAACGTTTTCCAAACATTTCTATCTGGGAGCGGGGTATTTCATCCCAAACTTCAAATGTAACGGCATCTGCTCCAAACGTTTTATAGGTCCAGTTTTTTGCGATGGGTGAATCTGTATCAAATGCCTGTATACCGAGAGAAAGCTCAGGCATTTCTGTACGAATTTCATCTGCCCAGCGAAAAGTAAACCTGTCTGGAAATGTACTGTTTGATGATTTTATGGGATAGAAAATATTTCTTCCGGTTGAGTGGAAATCAATGCCGTAAAAAACTTTTCGGTTATGCAGATCATGAAGTTTCATCAACTGGTTTTTTACAGCAGCAGTTTCAGGCTGGCGAAAATGATGCCAGTCCCGGTTCAAATCAACACCGGTTGCGTTGGTTCGCCAATGGCCGTTATCTGCGCCGTCAGGGTTCATGAAAGGGAAAGCCCACACGTCAAAATAATTTCGAAATTTTGTTGCAAGTTCAGTGTCACCGGCAAGTGTTTCAAGGAAAATAAGGCTCACTATGTATCCCGGTACTTCCGGAGGGTGCTGCCGCCCGTATATAATAATGACCCCCCTCTCATCAGCACCATCTGTGACGGAAAAAAGTAGTTTTTTTAACTCTCTTTCTTCATGAGAAAGCCCAATAGTTTGACTGCTGGCAAACGATTTTTCGGTTATTTCATCAAGCCATCTGTTGAAATGTACTGAAGTAAACAGTTCCTGTGCAGATACATAAATGGGTTCTTCAGAAACAGACAGTTTGAGCCTGCCGATGTGTGATGATCGTACATGGGTATACTCATCATTTGAAGCGTTTGTCCATGTTTTGCCGCCATCATTGCTTATTTTTGGGATGTATCGCTGTCTCCCTGATTGATATACGAGTTCAATTTCAACTTCAGCCGGTTCATCACTCCAAATTTTAAACGCATACCATGGACTGTTATTAATGGGTGAAATTTCAGGATGAACTTCAATCCTGTACCTGTAGGGTTCAATTTTGTAAACATCACTAACCCTGGCGCCAACAAACTCATTACTTATCCACACACCATCAGCAAGAAATCCGGTTGTTCGTTTATGCTGCTGGGTAATTTTACGATCGTGTGTTTCGGTAACACCTTCGGGATCGTAATCATACCCTTCGAATGGTTCGGGGGCGGCAGTACGGCAAGCTGTTAAGAGTAGGCATAAAATAAAAAGTGACAGAAGCTGTTTTCTAATACATAACATCTTAATAGAGATCCTAAACGGCTAATATTGAATAATTTTTCAAATCCCAAGCACGAAAATTCTTATTATTTGCTATAAAATATTATTCGATTGATCCGATTTCCAATAAAACTGAATCATATCATCAAAGCGAAATACTTCTTTATTTCTTCTCTTTTATTTTTTGTACTTCCCTCATCCAGTTTATTCGCGAACGACAATGGCGAAAGAGAGCCAATTGTTTGGAAGATATCTTTTGAGGGCAACGAAGAGTACCGAAGTATGGTACTTCATCAGGTTATTGCTACGTCCCGACCGCCTGTTTTGAGGAAGGTTTTTGGAAGACACAGTGAATTTGTACTCAATGAAACCGAGCTTCGCCGCGATGTAGTTCGGCTGGAGAGATATTATCAGCGAAGAGGTTATCCAAATGTTCAGGTAAGGTATGAAATTGAGGATCGCCGCAGGGAGTGGCGTAAAAATGTAACTTTTTATATACAGGAAGGTTCATCAATGCGCATTTCTTCCAGTGTAATTGAAATTGATGCGGACGATCAGACCAAACGAGAGATCAGGGAAGCACGGGAGTTTATCCGAACTGCTGAACGTCATGATTATAGAGAGGGCAGGCGGTATCAACTTATCAGGCAGCCCGATGTAGAGGGCGCTTTCAGAGAGATGCTCGAAAATTTGGGATATGCATGGCCTGAGGTAAGCATTGAGGCAGAAGAAGACTCCCTTTCAAATAGAGCAGATATTAGAATCAAACTAAAACCTAACTCAAAAACCTTTTTTACAGATTTCGAAATCGAAGGCGATTTAACTGTGCCGGAACGTGTGTTAATTCGGCAGACAGATATAAAACCGGGAGATGTGTACAGCAGAAGGCAAATCCAGGCATCACAGCGCAGTATTTTTAATCACCATTTATTTCGTTTTGCCACAATAACATTACCTGAGCAGGAAAAAGATTCCACATTGACGGCCCTAATCAGGGTTCGTGAATATCCGTTACGTACCGTTGAGGCTTCCATTGGGTTTGGTCGTGAAGAGATTGTACGTGGCCAGGCTGCATGGCGCCATCGAAATATCAATGGAACAGGCCACAGGTTTGGTGTAAATGCACGTGCATCTTTTATCGAGCAGCGGGTAGGTACGAACTACCTGATTCCATACATATTCAACTCCCGCAGCAGTAATGTAACCTCAATTTTTGGCTTGCATCGCCTTGAACCAGCCTATGAACTATTCCAGGCCGGTTTCAACAGCGGGCTTATTTATCAACCCCGGCGAAATCAAACGGCTTCTCTCTCGTATGAATTCTCTATAAACGAAGAGCTATCGAGGGATCAGGGTGTGCAACTGCCGGACTCCATTTTGAACTACACCATTTCATCATTCACCATTTCGGGTTATTATAGTGAAGGCCTTTCGCGCGATCAGCGGGGTTGGGTAGTGCAGCCATCAGCAGAATTTTCCGGAACGTTTGGCGAGGCAAGTTTTACCTTTCAAAAATTCAATCTTGATGTTCGCAGGTTTACACCTGTCACAAATTCACTGACGTTTGCTAAACGGGTAAATGGTGGTGTGATCTTTTACAATCAGGATGAAAGCCTGCCTGCAAACGTTCGATATTATTCGGGTGGTACCAACTCCGTACGCGGCTGGACCCGCCAAAGCCTTGGCCCGAGTTTACCGGCATTTCGTGAAGATGGAAGCTTTTCGGAATATATACCGATTGGAGGGCGGGCAACGTTCTCTTTTAATATGGAGCTTAGGCAACAGCTCACACAAATTATTCCAAATTTTGGAATTGCAGCATTCCTCGATGGCGGCCAGGTTTGGTCAGGTATTAGGGCAATCGATGAGCGGCCCGTACAATTTGGTGCAGGTGGCGGTATTCGGTATCAATCACCAATAGGGCCTGTTCGTGTTGATTTTGCCTATAAAATAAATCCATCCGACGAAGATTTGAACATCTATGCTGGTCAGGATTTTGGCTCTGGCTGGGACCGAATTGGAATTCACTTTAGCATTGGCCAGGCGTTTTAATGAATTCAGAAAAGAGAACATATCAAAAAAAGTGGTTTAAACGACTGTTGGTTACACTGTCGATTCTTGTAATCATTGGTGTATCTCTTCGATTTGTTGTAAAAAGCGACTGGATTTTTGATAAGATAACCGCATTTGTAACCGAACAGGCGAACAATCAGCTTAATGGAGAGCTGTCGATAGAGTCCATACGCGGGGATTTGCTAAATGGTTTTACTATTCGAAACGTACATTTGCAAGATGAAAGAAGTGAAACGGTTGCGCAAATAGATTCCATTCGGGTTAGCTATGGCGTTCGCTCACTGATGCGCTCTCCTCACACCGTGGACGAACTTCTGGTTTACGGCGGCCTGATTTCTGTTGAACAGCTGCCCGATTCAAGCTGGAATGTTCTGAATATTTTGCCTGAAATGGAAGCCGATGAAGCAGAGGCCGAGGCAATCGAGTGGGCTTTGGAAAAAGCTCAATTGCACAATATTGATATCCGCATTCAATCAGAATATCTGCTTCCTGATGAATTTCTGCACATTGACAACCTGCAACTTGATCTTACAGCCGGCGCCCGGGATACGGGTTTTTACGGCTCAGTTCGTGAACTCACATTCCAACTGAGGGAAGAGCGCCTGCCCGAGCCGATTGACTTTTACCTTGCGGCCCGTGGCGAAGAGAATCGAATAACATTGGAATCGCTCATTGTAAACACAGGCCGCACACTTCTGGAAGCTTCTGCTGAGTATGAAATGGATGGTGAGCTTGTTCAAAAGACGGAACTGAGTCCGCTTAGCCGGGAGGATTTGGCTCAATATCTGGATGACCTTCCCCTTCAGCAGGATTTAAACATTACCTTTAGCGCAGGAGGCAGGCTGGATGATTTATCACTCTCATTACAGGCATCCGCTACGGGCCTTCAAAACCTGCAAGTTGGCGTACGATTAGATGTTGAAGATCTGCTCACAATAAAGCAGGCAGAATTGAAGGTAGACGGACTTGATCTTTCTGACCTTACCGGACTTGATATGGCTGCTGTACTGGAGTCCTTTTCTATTTCGGGTGAGGGAAACTTTCCGATTGAACATCCGGAGCAGGCAGAATGGAGTGGCATAATGGCGCTTTCAGGCCTCAAATATGATCAATACGGGATAGACTCGGTTGAATTCGGGTATGGTTTTACCTCGGGAAATTTTGATCTGGAAGGGGATATTCGCTACAGAGACGAAATGATTTTGCTTGCTGCATCAATAGAAAATTTGCTTGGAGAGGAGCCGGGGTGGTATGCGGAAATACGTTCAGATAATACAAACATTGCTACCTGGCTGCACGATGAAGCGCTGGATAGTGAACTGAACATCCGAACAAAAATAAGCGGTGTGGGTTTTGATCCGGAGTCGTTTTCTGCCGATCTCAACGTTGAAGTGGAGGGTACCCGATTTGGCGAACAGCCATTCTCAAACCTGAAATTTTCGGGAATTGTAAATCCTTCAGAAATTAATGGTGATCTTTTTGCGCAGCTTGACCGAAGTATGGCAGAAGCAAAAATCTCTGCATCAGAATGGATGGAAGATCCCGCATACAATTTTTCACTGGTTTTAAGAGAGTTCAATGTGGCAGAAATTACCGGTCTTGAAGAACTGCCAACATATATCAACGGGTCGCTGATTGGTGAGGGAAGGTCTGCGGAAATTGAAACTCTTTGGCTGTTGGCAACGGCATCACTCGATTCAAGTATTGTAAATGGCGAAGAAGTGGATGCTTTTGAGGCTGATATTTTAATTCAGGATCAATTTATCACCATAGATAACGGCGTTTTAGAAAGCCCGATTGCAGACGCCGGATTTTCAATCTATCAACACATTACAGAATTTACAAACAGCAGTAACCGCCTCGATTTTGATCTGACAATCAAAAATATCTCCTCCTTTGCTCCGCTTCTTGGATTTGAAAATCTTGATGTTCAGGGAGGTATACAGGGGCGTCTTGCCCGGAATGATTCGGATATTCTGGAATTTAACGGAGATGCAGATCTCGAAAATATTTTGGTTGACACTCTCTTCACGGCCGATCGAATCACTGCAAAAGTACAGGCATTTATCATGGATGAGCCGGAGATAGATGCAGCCCTTCATATTTTCAAACCGGTAGTAATGGAAACCGGCGTGCAGGATGTACAATTTCAAACCTATGCAACCATTCGCGAAAACGAAACATCGGGTGATGTAAGCGTCTATTTATCGAATGATAACGGCAGTTCAATTACGCAGAGCGGCAGTTTTCGGGTTGATTCTTTACAGACCATGTTGCGCACATCAACTCTTGAATTCAGAACTCAGCAGAGAAATCTGAGACTTGAAAATCCGTTTGATGTTACCTACTCAGAAGAGATACTGCGTGTTGATACACTTACAATCCGAACCGATGACGATGAATCGTACCTGACTCTTTGGGTGCCCCATGTTGATTCTCTTCGCCAGCATGCAGGCCTCGATGCCGGCAACCTGAACCTGGGTGAGCTGCAGCAAACCATTATGGAGCAAAGTTTCTTTGAAGGATTTTTGTCGGGAACTATCGAAGTAATGAACTCTCCGGATGTGCTGGAAGTAAATGCCACCGGGTTATTGAGGGATTTTGTTTTTGAAGAGGGCAGAATGGATTCACTGCGATTTGATGCATCCATTGCAGATGAATGGCTGCTTGCTGAAGCGGGTGGCTGGTATGAAAACTCTGAACTATTCTCCGGAAACCTGCAAATACCGTTCATTCCCGGAGATCCTCTGACGTTTGATGAGCAGTTTTTTGAACAGGAAATTTCAGGCTCATTCAATCTTAACGAAACCGATCTGCTCTACTGGCTCTCTTTTATGCCTGACGGAGCTCCCGAACAAACTGAAGGTAACATCTCGGTTGCTGCAAACCTCAGCGGGATTGCCGGGAACCCTGAATTGACCGGAAAACTTACAATAAATCGAGGCCTCTTTTCGGGTATTCGTGTAGATACTGTTGGCGTGGACATCTCTTACCTGCACGAGGATGAGGTGATTGGATTTACCGGAAAAGTTGTAAAAGACCGGGTTCAAATTCTCGATTTTAACGCAAAACTGCCGCTGCTGGTTGACCTGAAACAGGCAGAAGTATTGCTGCCCTCTGATGATGACAGTGTGGAGGTGAATCTGCGTACCAACGATTTCGATCTGGCGCTATTTAACAGTTACGTGGATCCTGATCTTGTTCGGCAAATTTCAGGACGCCTGGAAGGTGATCTCTCTCTTACAGGTATTATATCCAACCTTGAGCCGCGAGGCCGCCTCGACCTCACCAGGGGCTCCATGAGAGTAATCCCTGCCGGCTTAACCCTTTCGGAAATCGCATCCAGTATTCGCTTTGAGCCCGATCGAATTGAACTGCAGCAATTTACAATGAGAAGTGGCCCGGGCAGGTTGCGGGCAACCGGTAATATCGGGATAGAGAACCTGGTGCCATCATCCATCAACATAAACATGACAGCCAACCAGTTCAGAGCCGTGAACACCCCAGAGTATAATGCACTGCTCAATGCAACTGCAAACCTTACCGGATCGGCGGAGAGCCCGGTATTGCGGGGTGACATCACATTTTTGAACGGCCTGGTAAATCTGCAAAATTTTGGTGACAGGGCTGTTGAAGATGTGGTTTTGGAGGATGAAGAGGAGCCGGAACCGTTTGAATTTTACGATTTACTTGCTATGGAAATGAACGTAAACTTCGGCAGGAATTTCATTATAAGAAGCAGGCAGTACCTTGATATGGAGTTTGCCCTTGGCGGAGATGTTGATCTTGTGAAAGAGAAAGGAGAGGAGTTGCAGATGTTTGGTACCCTTGAAGGATTGCGCGGTTTTGTGCGGCCACTCGGTAAAAACTTTGAACTGGATGAAGCAATAATTGGTTTTTTTGGGCCAATTGATGATCCTCAGCTTAATATCACTACCCGATATTCACCGCCACAGGCTGCCGGGGTAAATATCTTTTATATCATCGATGGAACACTTCAAGATCCGGATTTCAGGTTTGACAGTGAACCCCAGCTTGAACTGCAAGATATTGTGAGTTATACCCTGTTCGGCAAACCATTTTACGAGCTGGAATCGTGGGAGCAGGTTGTTGCAGGTAGCGGAGGGAGCCCCACTGCGGCCGATTTTGCTCTTGAAGTGCTTTTAGACAGGGTGGAAATGCTTGCATCACAACGCCTTGGAATTGACGTGGTTCAAATTGATAATACCCGTTCCGGCTCAAACAATACCACATCCATAAAAACAGGCTGGTACTTAAACGAGAAAACATTTTTTGCGATATTAAATGAGGTTGGGTCATCCCGCCCGAAAACACTCTTTATGCTTGAATATCTGCTTCGGCAAAATCTTGAACTGATCATTACCCAGGGCGATGATTCAAGAGAGGGCGTGGATCTTCGGTGGCGGCTCGATTATTAAATATCCGTTTGTTGCTAATCTGACTTTATGAATTCAGGTATTTCAAAAATCATCTTTTTCTTCGGTGTGCTAATTATAGGCGGCATTTACCTGGCACTCTCCGGTAATGGCCCTATTCTGGTTGCGGAAAAATCAGCTCCCTGCACCGATTCGCTCACTTTGTCAGTTGGCGAAATTGATAACCGGTACTCAATTTCGGAAGAGGAACTGCAAGAGATTTTAACAGATGTTGCAGCGCTATGGTCGAAGGCAGCGGGGAGGGAGTTGGTTGTGGTAACAGAAGATGGTGACATACCCGTACACCTTATTTACTCCGAAGATCAGGCACGCAGCACAATGGAAAGGCAGCTGAACGACAGAATTGAATCGATGCGCCTTGAATTGAGTGTACTGGAAAGGGAGTATAACCGGGCACAAGATCAATATGATGACCGGCTGGACAACTACAATGACGATGCCCGTGCCCTGCAATCTGACCTCAGTGTATTGAAAAACTGGGTTCAGCAGATTAATGAGCAGGGAGGTTTCAGGGATTCTCAGGTAAGGCAACTTGAAGAGAGACAACAGCAAATTGACAACAGAACTCGCGAACTGGACAGAAGAAGAATTGTATTGAGCTCTGAAGCGGATGAGCTGAACCGACAGCTCGATTATTTAAATACGAGAATTGCCGATAAAAATCGAGCGATTGAGGAGTACAATCGCTCTTTTTCCGGGACACGCCGTTTTACTCAAGGCTCTTTCGAGTGGCATGGTGCTCAAAGAAGAATCAATGTGTTTCACTTCAATGGATTGCGGGAACTGAAACTTGTACTTGCTCATGAAACGGGCCACGCACTGGGAGTTGATCACGTTGAAAATCCGGCTTCTGTGATGTACCACTTAATGGGGAATCAAAATATGGTAAATATTACACTGACCGACGAAGACCGTGCAGCACTTTATGATGTGTGTGGCATCAATCAGAATATTCAATAAACAATTAACTATAGGCACTGAAAATGATTACGAAAGATGAAGTTTTAAACGCCCAAAAAATCTGGGGCGATACCATTGTTCAAATAGGTAAACTAAAGTATAACCGGGATGCTTGTGAAAAAGCAACTGCAGAAAAAATCGATACACTCTACGCTTTTGATAAAGGCCCGGTACTATTTAAACCCACAAGAGCTGCAGAAAAGCAGTTTCGCTTAACGAGAGAAGCAGCCATATCCTATTTTATCGGTGGGAATACGAATTATCCGGAAGACACCGGCTTTGCCCTGCAGCCATGGTCTGCCGTGCGGTTCGAAAATGCTGATATCGTCCTGGATGATCACACAGCATTGGCCATGGGAAACTATTTTTTTACTGAAACCGGAACCGGTGCCGTAAAAAAAGTCGAATATTCATTCGGATATATGAGGGCATCCGATGGCAGCCTGAAAATCACGCTTCATCACTCTTCTGTTCCGTTCTCTCCAACGATGTAATAAGAGCTTTCTAAAAAGAAAGGGTGGGAATCTTCTCACTTTTAATACGGGAGTCCTGTATCTGAAGATCAACATAGAGTATGGAATACAAAAAAATGGCACAAACAATAAGTTTGCGCCATTTTTAATTTGTGCAGTTCACATCAAAAATGAAATATAAAACCTCTATTTAACGTGAGTTCGATATAACATTTATTAAGAATCGTCAGTTAGAGCGCAGTCCCGACGCTTTTCAGGAGGGACGAAGTCGAAAACTCATATTTCGACTTCATTCCTCGGAAAAAACACCCTCGGAATTGCGCTCAACATGACGGGTTTAGTCATATTGTTTATTTTTATATCGATCTCACATTACTTACTCAAATAGAGATTTTTAAACTCATACGGCTTTCTGAAATGTTCGTCGTTGAAATTCTCCATAAAGTAGATACTCTCGCCGGTTGATTTCATCTCGGGGCCGAGCTCTTTTTTCACTTCAGGGAATTTATCAAACGGGAATACCGGCTCTTTAATAGCCCAGTTCTTCAGTTTCGATTCGAGGTCAAATTCAGTTAGCTTTGCGCCCAGCATCACTTTTACCCCGATTTTTGCTTCGGGACGCTGTGTTGCCTTTGCAAGGAACGGAATGGTTCGTGTTGACCGAGGATTCGCTTCAAGAACATAAACCTCTTCATTTTTCACGGCATACTGAACATTCAGAAAACCTAAAATCTCCATCTCTTTTGCAATTCTGTATTGATAAGCCTCAATGGTTTCAATAACAAGCTTGCTGAGCGAGTAAGGGGGCAGCACAGCTGTTGAATCACCGGAGTGTACACCGGCCGGTTCAATGTGCTGCATTATTCCTGCGATATGCAGCTGCTCACCATCAAAAACAGAATCCACATCCACTTCAATGGCCTTGTCAAGGTATTTGTCGATGAGAAAATCATTTTCGGGATGTGTTTGCAAAATCTTCTCAACATACCGGCGCAGTTCCTCTTCTTTGACCGCAATTCGCATGCCCTGCCCGCCCAATACATAACTTGGACGAATGAGAACGGGGTAACCAACTTTATCGGCGATGGCAACGGCATCTTCTGCATTTCGGGCTGTGCCATAATCAGGAAACGGAATGTGAAGGCGTTTGAGCAGCTTTGAAAATTCACCGCGATCTTCAGCAAAATCAATTCGTTCAAACTCGGTTCCAAAGATCTTAATACCGGCTTCAACAAACTTCTTGCCAAGCTTGAGTGCCGTTTGGCCGCCAACTTGCAGAATTACGCCTTCCGGCTTTTCATGCTCATAAATATCGAGCACACGCTCCCAGAAAACCGGTTCAAAGTAGAGTTTATCGGCAATATCGAAATCGGTAGATACCGTTTCGGGATTGCAGTTTACCATGATCGCTTCATAACCCATTTCCTGTGCTGCGAGCACAGCATGTACACATGAGTAGTCGAACTCAATGCCCTGGCCAATTCGGTTAGGTCCGCTGCCGAGAATCATCACTTTCTTGCGATCTGTAACGATGCTCTCATTTTCACTTTCGTAAGAGGAGTAGTAGTAAGGTGTTTCTGCGGGAAACTCTGCCGCGCAGGTATCTACCAGTTTAAAACTTGGTTTGAGGCCCATTTCCAGCCTTTTGTTGCGAACCTGCTGCTCGGTTAATTTTTCGCCTGATTTGCTAAGCAGCCACGCAATCTGCACATCCGAAAAACCGGCTCTTTTCACTTCAAACAGATCTTCTTTTGATATACTGTCGAGCGACTGCCCTTCGGTTCGGTTTTCGAGGCTAACCATATAACGGATTTGCTGGAGAAACCAGGGATCTACTTTGGTGATATCAGCTATTTCCTCAACAGAAGCGCCATATTTAAAAGCGTTGCGAATCTGCAGGGTGCGGTCCCAATAGGGTTTCAAAAGCCTTTCGCGAACGGTTTTTCTGTCGGGATCACTGTAACCATCTGCACCCAGGCCACTTCGCCCGATCTCGAGCGATTGCCACGCTTTATTCATCGCTTCAGGAAACGTTCGCCCGATGGACATCACCTCACCCACAGCCTTCATCTGGGTGGTAAGCTCCTCATCCACACCGGAAAATTTATCGAAATTGAATCGTGGAATTTTCACCACCACATAATCAATGGATGGTTCAAAACAGGCAGATGATACCTGCGTGATGGGGTTTGGAAGTTCATCGAGCGTGTAACCAACGGCAAGTTTTGTGGCAATCTTGGCGATGGGATATCCGGTGGCTTTTGAGGCAAGTGCAGAAGAACGGCTAACCCTCGGGTTAATTTCGATAGCTACGAGACGGTCGCTGCCCGGTTCCATCGCAAACTGTACGTTACAACCTCCGGCAAAATCGCCGATAGAGCGCATCATTTTAATTGCGGCATCCCGCAGTAACTGATACTGCTTATCTGTAAGAGTTTGAGTAGGTGCTACTGTTACAGAATCCCCCGTGTGTACACCCATCGGATCGAGATTTTCGATCGGGCAGACAATCACAACATTATCGTTCTTGTCGCGGAGCAGTTCCAATTCAAACTCTTTCCATCCAAATATACTCTCTTCAATAAGAACCTGGTGAACAGGGCTAAGCTCGAGACCGCGAAGCACTTTTCGCTCAAACTCACCTTCATTCCATACGATACCGCCACCGGTGCCGCCAAGTGTAAACGAGGGGCGGATAACAATCGGCAACCCCCCGAGTTCTTCAACGATCTCTTTGGCATCGAGAAGTGAATGCGCTGTACGGCTCTTGCATTGCTCAATACCAATACTCTCCATCAAATCACGGAAAAGCTGTCGGTCTTCCGTAATATCAACCGCATCCATATTCACACCAATTATTTTGATGTCGTTATCCCGCCAAAACCCTTCATGCTGCAGATCGCGAGCAAGATTCAGCGCTGTTTGCCCGCCCATAGTTGGCAGAACGGCATCGGGTTTTTCAATCTCCACAATCTCTTTGATGGATTGCGTAGTGAGTGGTTTCAGGTAGATGGCATCGGCCATCATAGGGTCTGTCATGATGGTGGCCGGGTTTGAATTGATCAAAACCACTTCAAAACCTTCCTCCTTAAGCGAACGGCAGGCTTGTGTTCCGGAGTAATCGAACTCACAGGCCTGGCCAATAACAATGGGACCTGAACCGATAATTAGAATTTTGCTGATGTCTGTACGGCGTGGCATTTATAGGGCTGTTTTTGAGTGAAAATTTCTGATTGTCAGGATTTCTATGTTATTCAGCGGCTTGTTTTACCATATCTAAAAACTGATCGAAAAGGTAAGAGGAGTCGTGCGGGCCGGGGGATGCCTCGGGGTGATACTGAACCGACATCCCTGCAAAGTTTTTGAACTTCAGGCCTTCAACCGTTTTGTCGTTCAGGTTGATGTGGGTTATTTCCACTTTTGATGTATCTACCTGCTTTTCATCAACGGCAAAACCGTGATTCTGTGTAGTAATTTCTACGAGGCCGGTTTGCATGTTTTTAACCGGCTGGTTGGCTCCTCGATGGCCAACAAACATTTTTTTGATGGGGATATCCTCCGAAAGTGCCATAAGCTGATGGCCAAGGCAGATCCCGAAAAGAGGTTTACCGGTTTGCTTGGCGTAATTTACCATTGGCAGGCCGTACGGCGATGATGCGTTGGGATCTCCCGGGCCGTTACTGAAAAAATAGCCGTCTGCATCCCACTCTTCCACCTCTTCAAGCTTTGCTTCTGCGGGAAACACTCGGAGGGTACAACCTCTCTGTACAAAGTTATTGATGATATTTTGTTTAATTCCGTAATCGAACGCAGCAATTTTGTACGGTCCATCCGAGGAAATGGTCTGTGCTTCTTTCCTTGTAACTTTTGTAGCCAGCTCCAGGCCAACCATAGAGTCCCACTCCTGTGCTTTTTTTACAAGCTCGGCTTCATCCAAAATTTCGGAGCTTATTACAGCATTCATCACACCTTTGGTTCTTATATGGCGAACCAGTTTGCGAGTGTCAACCCCGGAAATTCCGATTACCCGATGTGCACTCAGGTACTCCTGCAGACTTCCGTCGGCAATGGGGTTGCTGTATTCATCAGAGAAAGAGCGTACAATAAGCCCGGCAATCATCACACTTCCGGCTTCATCGTCCCGGCTCATTGTGCCGTAGTTGCCTATGTGCGGATAGGTCATCATCATCAGCTGGCCGTAATAACTTGGATCGGTGAATATTTCCTGATAGCCGGTCATACTTGTGTTAAAACAGAGTTCGCCGCCTGTTGTGCCGGCAATTCCGATTGCGCGGCCGTGAACCACAGTACCATCAGAGAGTGCAAGAATTGCAGGTTTTCTATTGGGGATTGATGCTGTCATTGGGAAAATTTGTTTCCGGGAGGTGAATAAATGAGATATGAAGACCAAAAAAAATCCGACCGCGGGATCCGTGTCGGATTAAGTTCTTTTTTGAATATGTGGAGGCAATTGATTTGGGCGTCTTCATCAGCTCCGTTTAAAGTTTCAAAAAGGTACGGAGTTGAAAATTTTTTTGAAAGCCGATTTTACACGTTTTTTAATGTGGAACCGCTTTTAATTGGAAGATATGAGAATTAAATCCTCTTGCGGGGCAGTAAGGTACTCTGCGCCTGTTTCAGTAACCACCGCCATCTCTTCAACCGAGATGGTTTTGGTGCCGCCATCAATCTCCCACATGTAAAAACCATCATAAGCAAATACATTCCCTGCGCGTAATTCTTTGAAAGCAGTTGGGTGTGGTTCTCTTCCCCGCTGAGCACCTCCAAGGCTTGGCCCCACATCGTGTGCAACATACCCAACCGGATGACCTGTATTCCACATCACATCCATCGAACCGTTCTCCTCCATCCAGCTGCGCTGAACCCGATCTACATCATACCCTGTAATACCGGGCTGCATCACTTCAAGCACCATCCGGTTGCCATCGCGTGCCACCTCCCAATATCGCTGGATATCCGCCGGGGCTTCTGTTTCGCCGGGGTGCAGTACGTAAGCAAAGCGCTGAATATCAGTTACCCACATATCATAGACACGTATCCCAAAATCGATCTGAATAACATCACCGGGACGAATTACCCTGTCGGTTGGATGTGCGTGACCACGGTCGGGCCCGGAATTAATTGCCGGGTTTTGATCGGGTGACCATGCATCTGCCACCCCGATCTCTGCCATCTTAGCCTTTAGAAAGTCTGCAATATCCTTGTCGGTTGTTTCATTTGGAATTACCTGACTGTATGCTTCGTACTGCCATGCGGAGGTGATCTCTGCGGCTTGTCTGAGAATTTCGATTTCAGCCGGGGTTTTCACGGAAAGCCACTCATATACCAATTCATCGGATGATACCACCCGGTTTCGCACCGGTGCGGTTAAGAGATCTGTAAATTGCAGATACTGAGTATGGCTGAGGCCATCTGCCATTTCGTTGGTATCACTGAAGTTCAGTGCCAGGTTACCGCTGATCGTTTCATTGATGTAACCGGCAGCTTCAGCCAGTGCACCGGGCGATCGGCTTGTAACAGCGATACTGTCATGAAGCGCGATTTCCTGAAGGGCTGTAGCTTCACCGGGCGGTGTGAAAACAATGGAGAATATTTCATTATCTATCATCTGAAAAAGAAACACAGCCGGAGCTACGGCATTTTCGCAGCCAACATGCCTGGCGAGAGGATCATTGTTATTGGACCGGCAAAGTACGGCCCATGCTTCTACATTGGCTCTTTGCATGGCTTCCGGCAGCAATGTTTTGATGCGTTCAGAGCGAATATCGGGCCACGGGTTTGGGCCATCAAAAGGATTATGAACAGGCTGATCAGCTGATTGACAGGCAGATAATAAAACGACGAAGGAAAGAACCAAAAGAGATAAACGTGGCATGATGTGAAATCAGGTTATCGGGAGCCTGAATATCAGAATTTTATACCACTAAATCTCCCGAAGTATACCTTCAAAATTGGGAGCTGAAAAACGAATTCTGCTCTGATTGGTTTCGGCGGGCAGTTCAAACTCTCTGGACTCTTCAAAACTAAGCTCACAATCCTGATTTGGGGTGATTTTTCTCAGCCACACTTCATACTCATTATTATCGCCTTCGAGCGTGTTAACTTCAAACTCGTGATTTGGTTCGCAGCCATTGTAGAAAACAACTACCCGAAGTGTATTGCCAACAACCGATGGACGATCTTGTGTTACAATAATGAGGTAATCTGAGCCATAATCCACATCAATCGGGTCGCTACT
Source organism: Balneolaceae bacterium (assembly GCA_020832415.1). GTDB lineage: Bacteria > Bacteroidota > Rhodothermia > Balneolales > Balneolaceae > Rhodohalobacter. Next base: position 19,546 of record JAFIES010000117.1, read on the forward strand.
GGTTCCGCAGCCAAGAAGAAGAAATAGAAGCGATAAAAGGAGAATATTTATTTTTTTCATAATGATATAACCGTTTTTAGGTCGGATAATTGTAAACAATTGCGCAACAATATGGTTCCGAAAATAGAAAAGCCCTGCACAAAATGTTTTGGCAGGGCTTTAAATTAGTGTCTAATCTCCGCGAAGATTAATTTTCAAGTGTGAATCCGGCATTTAATGCATGCTGGATCCGCTCTCTTGATTCGGTAAGATGAGCCCTTGTGTAGGCGTCGAAATCGAATGTTGGTGGTGCAAGTCTTCGCTCGAGGCGTTCATGCAGATCCTGCAGGGTGTATCTCGCCACTGCACGTGCATCAGCCGGTGTACCTGATGGCGCGTTGGTAACCAGTGTGATCATCTGTTCGAGGTGAGCCCGCTGCAAATCCCGACGGTTGCTCGTAATGTTACCGCCAGGAGCAGTCCATGCTTCATCCCAGATGGCGTTGGTTACACTCTCCATCAGCTCGGGAATGGTAACTGTATTTTCGGCACCAAATTTTACTTCGGTATCCCTGATACGCTCAAGGCGGGTTGGGTTAAGCAACTGCGAAAGCAGGCTGGACTGTACACCTAAAAGCGTTTGGTGAAGCGGGTAATCGATACGTCCCTGCCAGGTGTTGCTTTGCCCCCAGTGGCTCCAGCGGTTGGCACCAAACTGCTGATAGACGTCTGCCGGCAAATTGATGGCATCGGCCGAAAATGCGTAATCGATAATGGTGTTGAGCGCTTCCTGCTGTTTTTCGAGAGGCACCGCTTCAAACGGCATTCTTCCATTCGGATCGCCGGCATGGTCGCGGTACTGATACTGTCCGCCGATGAACTTTACAGAAGGAGTGAGAGCCCGTGCGTACTGGAAAAAGGCACTCTGGAAAAGATTGGTTACTTCGAAATATGCCATATCATCTTCCAGCGCGATATCGGGCAGAATCGGAAACATCTCCCGAATCATATCAGCACGTTCGCGGCCCCAGGCAATGGGATCATCACTGAGGCTGTATACATTTACATTCGGATCGATAGCACCTGCACCGCGGGCATCTTCATCCGTGCCGTATGCATGGCCGGGTTCTGCTGCACGGCGGGCGATCTCTTTCGCTTTTTCATCATCCGGTGTGTAGCCATAACTGATTACCCAGCGGTCGTAACTTCCAACACCTGTGTTATAAAAGTGGCCGTGATCATGTCCATGAGAATTGATGTTGGGTGAGGGGTAATCCATAACGGAGCTGAATACACCGTTTTTGGCTGTCCACTCTGTATCGTGCAGTTTATCCATCGGGGTATCAACCGAAGAACGGAAATTGTGGCGAAGACCCAGTGTATGGCCAACTTCGTGCATGGTTACCCAGCGTGTGGCCTGGTCTATAAACTCATCCGGCATTGGATCTCCGGGGTTCAGCATGCCGCCGGCAAGCAGTGATGCGCGCACAAGGTTTGCCTGTGTGCCCATCTCAGTGAAAAATGATTCGGTTTTGATGCCGAGTTTCATCAGCTCCATCTCTTCATCACTTACGTTGAAAATTTCGTTGATGGCATTTTGTGGCTCAACAAAATTCTCAAAGGTGTTTCTGTAGTTGAGGAACATATTTGCTTCGTAGAGCTGATCAGAATCCAGAATTTCACCGGTTCGCGGATCTACAGTTGAGGGGCCAATGGCTCCGTAACCTGGCTGATCAGATACATTCCAGCGAAGTGTGGCGTAACGGATATCACCGGCTGATACAGAATCGGGCAGCATTTTTGCCTGAACCGCATTTCTGAATCCTGCTTCTTCAAAAGCTTCACTCCAGGCTTCAACACCTTCCATCATCGGCTGACGAAAGCGCTCGGGAATGGTATTTTCGAGATAGTAGATGATCGGTTTTTTGGGATCACAAAGGCCGTCATCACCCGGCTCACCATCACACTCAAGTCTCCAGCGATTGATGTACCGCTGAAAAAACTCTTCATTGGTGTCGGTAAAGTCTTTGTGAACGGTCATGAAATAACCAAGACGGTCGTCTGCCATGCGTGGCTTCATTGGCTCTTCGGGCAGTTGAGCAAGTGTGTAAAACACGGAAACAGGAATAAACCGGCTGTCGGCAACTGTACGTGGAGCCGAACTTTCCTGATTTCGGAATGTGAGGCTTGCCTGGATATTGCTGTTTTTCGGGAAAGACTCTACAAACTCAACATAACTTCGGCCGCGGTCGAATTGTGCCCGGCCCGGTTGTCCCGGACGCTGAGCTACTGCACGCTGCACCCGTTCGCTGATATTTGAAAGATCGCCCACAAACCAGTTATATGTATCAATCAGCATTCTGCCATCGCTGTGTGTGGCTTCAATACCGGCTGTTTCAAGAACGGATTCACCGTAAGTGAGCTCAACGGCACGGGCTTGAGGAGTGCCCTCTTCCGCAGTATATCGATGGGGGATATTAACCAGGAAGAGTTTATTCTCGCGCTTGCGAAGGGCTACCAGTTCCGATTCAAAAATGCTGAGCATGGTTCCGCCATAGAGGCCTGCTGCACCAATACCCCGGCCAATCTGAAAGTTGAGCAGGAATTCATCGTCAAGCTGTTCTTCGGTAACGGCAAGGTATAACTTGTCATCTGTTTTGTAGAAGCTGAAAAAGCCTTCGATTTTTTCTGCATCCTCAATCAGGGAGTTGAACTTCTGATCGGGATCATCGCCATTGCCATTGTTTTGGGCACTAAGAAGAGCCGGGAGCAAAAGAATGGCAAAGCACATGTAAACTATTTTTTTCATAGAGATGTGATTCAGTTGGATTTTAAGTTTGGGGGTTAAAGTACGAAAGCATCACAGAAATGTTTTTAAAAAGTTGTATTTGAGGGCAGACGGGATGATAGACACTACTTTATTACCAGCTACTGTTTTTGTTGTAATTCGCGGAATTTACCCCTAATTTTAAAATCTGATTTTGATTCAGAGTGTAGTTCCAAAGTCTCAGGAGTAGCGCACTCCGATGCAGTACAATCGGGAGTGTCGCAGGTTCAAATGTACCCTGTAAATACACATTCATTTTTTATTTATTGAATAATCGGGGCGTGGCGTAGTCCGGTAGCGCACTCGGCTGGGGGCCGAGGGGTCGCAGGTTCAAATCCTGTC
>JAFIES010000124.1 GCA_020832415.1 Balneolaceae bacterium
CAAATGGCTCATTTCTACCTGAGAGAACTGAGTAATTCCGACACCATCAACACAACTGCACTGGTTCATGAAGCGTACCTGAAACTGTTTGACAAGGAGAAATTAACCTTAGAGAACAGGGTTCATTTTTTTGCTCTTTGCGGAAAAGTGATGCGACAGATTCTTGTAGATTATTACAGAAAAAAAACTGCCAAAAAACGAGGCGGTGAGGCTTTCGACAAAACTCTGAGTGAAGAGTTATTACCAGGTACAGAACACAGGCTCGAACTTCTTGATTTAGACCTTGCCTTAAGCAAATTAGAGAAACTAAACAGCAGGCTTAGTGTAGTTGTTGAGTGTAAATTTTTTGCTGCCATGAATGATGATGAGATTGCATTGTATCTCGGAGTAACTGACCGAACGGTCAGGAATGACTGGAGAAAAGCCCGAATGTGGCTCTCAAGAGAATTGTCCGGTCTTTGATGAATATGCTGTATACCGGCCAGAATAAGCCTGTCGCCGGTCGAATAAAATGACAATCAATTTTGCTATGGATAAAAAAACATGGCAGTACATCGAAGAGATTCTTGATAAAACGTTCGAACTTGATGAAACTGAAGCACTGAACTTTATTGAGTCTGAAGTTCATGATGAGCTCCTTAAAAAGGAAATAATTGCACTGCTGCTGGCAGAAAAAGCTGCTCCCGATTTTCTTGATTCCGGTATTGATGGACTACTCACATCTAACCAGGCAATCCAAAATATTGCCGATAGTTTTAAAAACCATCATGTTGAAATAGACCGGTATCAAATTTCTGAAGAAATTGGCCGTGGCGGAATGAGTGTGGTTTACCGGGCAAAACGAACTGACGGTGAATTTGAACGGGAAGTAGCTATTAAAATCATGCAGCCTTTCGGCATTGATCGCGAAGATCGTTTCAGGCGTCTTCGGGATGAACGCCAGATTTTAGCCTCCCTGAACCACCCTAACATCGCAAAGGTTTTTGACGGAGGCGTAACCCCCGAGGGATGGCCCTACATGGTAATGGAGCTGGTGGATGGTGCTCCATTTATTGATTATTGTAACAAACAAAATCTCAATTTAATCGATCGATTAAATCTGTTCACATCTGTTTGCAAGGCTGTTAATTATGCACATCAAAACCTGATTTTACACAGAGATCTGAAACCCGGAAATATATTAGTAACCAACGATGGGCGGGTAAAACTATTAGATTTTGGAATTGCAAAGCTGCTTGATGAAGGCGGATCTGCAGTACCACTAACCCGCACAGGGATACCTCTGCTAACGCCAGAATATGCTGCTCCCGAGCAGTTTCAGAATGAACCACCTTCCACATCCTTAGATATCTACAGCCTTGGAGTGATTTTATATGAGCTTTTGGCCGGTACTCGGCCATTCGATCTGAATAACAAAAGCTATTTTGAAATCACCAATATTATCCGTGAAAAAGCGCCTGCTAAGCCATCTGAAAAATCCTGCATAAAAAAAATCTCCCCATCAGATCTTAGAGGCGATCTGGATACAATATGCATGAAAGCATTGAGGAAAGAGCCGAATGAACGCTATGGTTCAGTACAGGAACTTCTTGATGATATTACCCGATATTGCTCCGGGCTACCGGTACGTGCGCGACCGGCAACCCGTAGCTATCGCTTGAAAAAGTTTGTGGGGAGGCATCGAACAGGTGCAGCCGCTTCACTCGTATTTCTTCTATTCCTTTTTTCCTTCATCGCCCTATTGATCTATCAGCAATCGATCACTTCTTTGGAACGGGACCGTGCCGTATCTCTTACTGAACAGTTACAGGCAGAGCTTGACCGGTCAAACACACTCCGGAATTTCCTGGTTGATCTGTTCAGCGCAAACATACCCGACAGACCAAGCGATGAGATACCCTCCACCGAAGAGCTTCTTGAAATAGGTGTGGAAAAAGCCTTGGATCCGGAAAGCGGCAGTGATGCCATTCGTGCAGATATGTTAACCGTAATCGGCTCCATCTACGAACCTCTCAACAGGCTCGAACGAGCAATTGAACTTACTGAGAAGGCAATTGAGATCGCAGAGAGTGATACTGATAAAAACAGAAAGCAGCTTATAGCAGCTTATCGTCTTCACAGTAAAATTTTACTGCGCCAGCGGGAATTTCTACAGTCTGAAACCTCTCTCTTCAAAGCACAGGAACTGTTGGCACCTGATGAACGGACAGGTGAAGATGATTTACGGCTCATGCTTGACCTGGCCCGGATACGCATGCATCATGGTGAGTATGATGAAGCAAAGAAAATGCTACTCCCCTTTGTTGATCAGGCAAAATCCGGTAAAACCTATTCTCCGGCTTTGATTACAAGACTGCTTTGGGATATGGGCATCGTATATAACCTTACCGATGAACTTGAGAAATCACTTGAGATCAGAACGTTTCTAAACACTCATACTAAAAACATACATGGAACAACCAATCTAAACTATATCGTATCTCTTGCTAATACAGCACTGGTTCAAATCAAATTAGGGCGGTTCACCGATGGAGAAGAGAGCCTGGCTGAGGTTTTTAATCTTTACGACGAGATTTTTAAGGAGAAACCGAGTGAATATAGGGCAGCTGCCCTCAATACATTGGCAAGACTTCAGAAGTACAGAGGTGATTTTGATGAAGCTCTTGTCACAGCCCGGTTAAGCAGTGAAGAGTGGGCTGCAGCCAGGGAACTTGATAATCTGGATGATTACGTTTGGCTGCACTTTGGGCAGGCTCAAGTTCTGATGGCCAGCCAAAATTGGGAGAGAGCGGAATCAGTCCTTACTCACACTGAAAATCTCTTTCTTTCGTCAGAAACAGTGATGTATGGAAATCTTACATGGGTGGAAGCATCTTTGGCTCAAATTCACTGTAACAGGGGAAACAGTAATTCAGGTATTGAAATGATCCAAAAAATCAATAATCGCCTCGAAGAATCGGAAACCGACTATATGACCACAGACTATCACCTTGCCCTATATGAAGCTGAAGGTATCTGTGCTGAATCCATGGGACAATTTCAGGATGCTATTTCAGCCTTTAATCGTGCACTGGCACTACCCATTCCAGCCGGACAATTTGCAGACATAGCCCGTCTCAACATTCACCTGGCAAGGGTAACAGCAGCAGCAGGCCAGTTTGAATTTGCGATGAACCATCTCGAAGAGGCGGAAAGAGAACTTTTAAAACACGCTCCGACAGACCATCCATACACAGCATTGCTTGAGGAAACTCACTCTGAACTTTCTGCTATTTCTGTACAAGATATTAATTGAAAAACCAGCACCCCCCTGTTCATCATTTTTCATGCCGGCTATTCATTCATTAAAAGTCAGATAAATACCAATGTTAACTGCATTGCCCGGTCTGCACGTACCTGTTTCCTGCCTTCAGTCCTTCAACGTGTGCAATTAGCTCACTAGCATTCTGATTCATGAGATCCCGGTAGGTGCTGAAAGCACATGCTGCAGCGCCGGGGTTGTCTGGATATGTTTCGTTGTAGAGTCTTTGTGCTGAAGGACGTTCACGAAAATCGCCTGAGAAATCAAACTCCGGAACAAATCTCTCAAAAGGTACAGGTATTGGAAATGGCCTGAATGTTCCAAATAATTTCTCCATTGCATTATCGAGTGATAAAATGGGGAAGTCTCTTCCTGTAACCCTACTTTCCAGGTATAATACTGCACTTTTAACTGATGGATCTGCCTGATTTGAAAGTTTTTGCAGCTGTTCCGAAAACGAACATTTATCATACACCGGCAATTTTACAGACTGCAGCACTTTTATGGCTGTATTAACATTCTTCGGGGTGTGTTTTTCTATTAGTTCTGAATTATTGGCTTTATCTTTTTTCATTTCTTTCTCTGATCTATTATTTGATTAAACTACTATCTAATCACACATACGCAAACAGAAGCAATTATTGGAAATCAGCCAGCAGATGTTAAGCACATACAAGCCTGTTTATACGTTTATAATCCTTTTCAAAATTTCACTTCTTTTTTGGATCTCCTGTTCAGATGATCAACCACCCGTTGCGCCAAGTGAGGAATATGAAGAGATCACTCTTCTTGCTGAATTTCCACTGGATATCAGAGATCCCTCCGGACTTGCACTCGATCCGGATGGTGAAACATTGTGGGTGGTGAGTGATAATCCGGGCAGGGGAATTTACCGAATCACCTATCAGGGCGAAATTGTTGAGCAGATTCAAATGGATAGTGATGATCTTGAGGGAATAATCGTAGACCCAAATGACAATACTCTTTGGGTAGTTGAGGAGAGACTCAGGCAAATTGTAAACATATCAAGAAGTGGTGAAGTACTGCAGAGAGTACAGCTTGATGTAGAAGGAGATATTGAAAATGACGGGCTTGAAGGTATTACAGTAAATCCAAATAACGGCCACTTCTTTGTAGTGAATGAAGCCAACCCCAGGCAGCTGCACGAATTAACCCCTCAAATGGAGATCATAAATACCACTGATATCAATTTCAGTGGTATTTTTGAGGTAGAAGATCTGTCGGGAATCAGCTACAATATCACTGAAAACAGTCTTTGGATTGTTAGTGATACATCAGAAAAAATTGTTGTTACAGATCTGAATGGGTCACCAATTAAAGCCTATAATATCGATGTTTTTGATCCGGAAGGAATTGCTCTGGATGCCTCACAAAGAATTGTATTTATTGTTTCTGATTCTGACAGGACACTCTACGTTTTCAACTATTGATGTATGGATATGATTACCGAACGTAAATCTTCGAATTGGGCGTAAATCCTGATACTTCTTCTGCAAGTTTTCCTTCGAACCATTCGTATTGCAGCGTTTCAGCATCAAGCAGTTGAACCAGAACCGTTCCTTCAACCGCAGGGTTTTCAAGATTCAGAGCTCTCCACCAGGTTATTACTTCGTATTTTACCGTTCCGGAGCTTACGGTAATACTTTCAGGTTCCGGGCTATTGCCTTTCACAAACAATGAATAGGGATCTAAACCATCATTTAACATACCATCACCATCCACAAGTGGGCTGGCATCCACAATCATTATCTGATCACCATATAATTCATGCCAGACAAAAACGAGCTGTCTGCTCCATTGAGTGATTTCCGTTGTACCTTCCAGAAACCAGTTTCCTGCAAGGGTTCCCTCTTTGTCATAAGCTACTCTGCCACATCTTGGCTCAGCCGTACGGGGATTGATTGCCCAGATTTCTTCTCTCAGGGACGCCGGCATATAGTCTGTATAACAAACAGCCGACCTGTAATCGCGGCCATACATAGATGGATTGGCGAAATAGTGTTCCCGTTCATGGTCGTACATCCCGATATCAAGACCCGGATGTGGCCCAACATACCCAATTACCTGACCTGCTGTTACCTTGATCTTAACTTGATTCCGTACTCCTCTGCCTTTTCGTATTTCGCCCGCCTGTTCTAAAATATAATCAGACAGAGCAGTAATATGACCATAGTAGCCTCCTGCATGTTTGCTGTAAACGATGTCCATGGTAAAATCATCGTAATCTATACCCTGCACTTCTTCTGGTGCATGGTGATCTACAACCGTTCTGAATTCTTGTTCAATATTAATGATATATCCATCGCCCATGGCAAACACAGGAACAGTTGGCGGAAATGTATACGGGTTCAATAGATAGAATCCTCCATGCATTTTTGGAATGACGCGTATTTGGCCCATCGGCCCAAAACTGTGCATTTGAGATAAGTCTGTTGGCAGGTGAGTTAATTCAAACTCATCAGGCAGATCAAGACTGTCTAAGAATGATTCTTTACAGGCTGAGAAGTACACCAAAAGCAAGAGTATCGCTATGATGCATATGATTGGTTTTAGTGTATTCATGGTTTTACAGTCTTGAGTCATGAGATTCTCAAGACTCATATCTAAAGTTTGTTCATTTTCCCTTTTTCAGACAATCACCACCCGTTTGGTATCGGGATCGTACTTCACTTCCACTTCGGCACCGGGTTGATACTGCGTAATACTGAACCGTGAAATAAGCTGCTCTGTTGTAGCCTGAAAGAGTTCCCCATATTCAGATCGTACTTCCAGTTGAAATCCCACTACCGGCTGATGATTAATGGTTGTGCCGGTTTCATATAACTCTACTATTTTGGCTCTGCCCGGCTTTCCATTCTTTCGGATACGCGCATTCTGTATGCTGCTGGCAAATAACGAGCCGAAAATCAGGGCGAAAGTCAGAATAAATAGCACACTTAACGGAATGAGCGAGTACATGGCCAGTGCCGGCATTTCATTCAATCCATATTCGCCTGGCGGTAATTGCAATACGCCAATCATCAATGTGGTAAAGGGTATCCACATCAGGCCAAAACAGATCCAACCGAATTTTCTAAGTTTTTTTGGGTTCATTTTTACAGATCGTTGTATAGTGAATTTTTCCTCGTTAGAGCCTTGTACTTCTAACGGGCTTTATTAATTTTGTAACGTATACAGAGAACCTGATTCAATCCGGCAGGTTAAAAATCTCCTTTACCTGCTCATAGTCTTTCAAAATTTCTTCCGAAAGTTTTAGTGGTACACCCCCGGGTATTAGTACATAGCGCACATGTGTAATCCAGTCAGCGTCAACATCTGAACCATCCGTAGACCTTGCCACTAATTCTATACTGCCCGTGAAGGCAAAAAACCTGTACGAGTGAACCATCTCAACAAAAGGAATTGCAAAAACCTGCGGACCTAAACCTCTTACATACACCAATATGACACCCGTATTCAGAAGCTCTTCCGTTACAGCCGGCTCATCAATAGACATCTGTTTCCAGTTGGGATTATCCAGTGAATTCCAGACTCTATCCAGCCACCCAGAATAATAAACGTTTGCAGTACCCGGCGGGCCTTGCAGGTCTAAGGGTTCTCCCCAGCCGCTTTCTGTTTTTGGTCCATAAAGATGAAAATTTTCTCTATCCAGGTAATAATCTCCAATCTCACCCAGGCTGTTCGCCGGTGCCCCATCACCTGCATAAATCTGGCTTCCGTCTTCTCCGTCAGACCCATCCGTGCCATCCAGCCCCTGGGCACCCTGCAAGCTGAGTGGCTCTCCCCAGCTATCTTCTGTTTTTGGTCCGTAAAGATTACCCGCGGCTAAGTCAATATAAAAATCTCCTCTGTTTCCCAGATTTTGGTGTGGCTCTCCATTTCCTGCTAACATAATAGCACCACCGGCTCCAGCCGGACCAACCGGGCCTTCTGGACCCTCAGGGCCTGTTTCACCTTGAGGGCCAACCGGACCTTCACATGAAATATTAACCATTGACACAGCAAGAATAAATGGAATTATCAGAATAAATCGTGATTGTATATTATTTATACCCATCGTTCAGGTTTTAACTTTGTGATTTCATTCGGGCAATGCCACCATTTCTTATTAGGAGCACTTCCTCTCTCTTTTTAAAACGTAATCCTGGGGTCTAACCGGAAATATGTTTATAGTCCTGAGCCTTGAATCTTGATTCCTATCTTAAATAAATCCTTGAATTGGATGTAAAGCCTGATACTTCATTTGCTGACTTTCCTTCAAAATATTCATACTGAATTCTTTCAGGTTCTAGCATCTGAATCAGCAGCGTTCCCTCCGGATCTGCATGCTCATTATTCATATGTATCCATGGATCTGCAACTTCATATAACACCAAACCCGATTCTACAGTTATACTTTCGGGTTCCGGGGTATTACCTTTTACAAGCCAGAGGTGCGGAAATCTCCTCATATTTTGCGCCCCATCTCCATCCAAAAGCGGGCTCGCATCAGCAATGGCGATGCGATCGCCATGTATTTCATGCCGGGCAAAAATTAACTGCCGACTCCATTGACTTAGATCTGTTGTCCCCTCCAAAAACCAGATTCCGGCAAGTGTTCCCTCTTTGTCGTAGGCTACTCTGCCGCATCGCGGTTCGGCCGTGCGGGGATTGATTGCCCAGATATCATCCCGTAGATCTGCCGGTAAATAATCTGTGTAACAGACAGTCGATCTGTATTCAGGGCTGTACATGGATGGATTGGCATAATAGTGTTCCCGTTCGTAGTCGTACATCCCGATATCAAAACCGGGGTGTGGCCCAATATATCCCAAAACCTGGCCCGGCGTTATTTTAATTCTAACACGATTATGTACGCCTCTGCCTTTCTTTATTTCACCAGCCTGTTCTAAAATTTCATCAGATAAAGCCGATACATGGCCATAGTAACCTCCGGCATATTTACTGTATACAATATTCAATGAAAAATCATCGTAATCTGTACCAGCCACATCAGGAGGCCAATGATCTGTTACGGTCCTAAAATCTTTCTCGATATTATAAATATATCCCTCACCCATAGCATATACCGGTATCATATTTGGAGGAAATGTATAATAATTGATTAGCCCGAACCCTCCATGCATTTTTGGAATACCCTGAAGAGAACCCATAGGACCGAACCCTGCCATTTGGGACAGATCTGTAGGTAAATGGGTAAATTGTACTTGATCCGGGAGATCCGGAAACTCATCATGTATAGTCCGCTTTTCATCCTCGTAAAGAGCCGGATTATCCTTACAGGCAAAGAAAGATAAAGACAAAAGCGAGATTATCGCTGTGAGGTATATGATTGGTTTGATTGATTTCATTGTTTTATAATCGTGAGTCCTGAGTCTTGAGATTCTCATGACTCAAGACTCATATCTAACTAAAGATTATTCCAATTCCATCACCATCAGAAAAACCAGATCATGAATTCCGGTGGCAATGGTTAGCAAGGTATATTTCACTATTATTTCGGTGGGACTGATTCCTGGTAAAAGGTGGTACTTAGAAAAGCTATTCAATAAATAAACATAAAAATTTTTATTGTTGAAAAATCTGATGATTCCACATACACCTTTATTTAAAGTGAATGTGGAATTTTTGCTTTTGAATATTAATTGGGAGTTCGGACAGTAACTCTCAATTCCCTACCGTTACTTAAGCCGATCGTTGCCGGTGATAATTCAAAATTATTTGCAGAAGCCAGCCCCAAAAAGAAACTGGTTTCACCGGCCATTCGGCCTCTGCCCGGACAAACTCCCTGCCCTTCAAACGTAAATGTAATCAAACTACCATCTTGTTCAGCACTTTCCGGTACTACTGAACCAAGACCACCTTCTGTTCCTACAAATACATGATCCAGATTACCATTACCATTATAATCCAGTTGTTCTACAGGGCCAAAATCAAGACTGAGGGTTTGTACACAGATAGGCCTTCCTCTTACTTCTGTTAAATCTACTCTGTAGAGATAGGCATAGAGTCCCTCACCAGGAGTTTCAGTCTCACCCTGTGGAAAATTACGGCTTTGCAGAAATCCACCCGGGCTGTATCCCGGGGGTTGAATGGTATCGATAAAATCATCAACTATAATGTGGCAGTTATGATTAAACACGCAATTTATACCCGGGAAGGATACTTCCACAATACTCAATTGATTGGTATCAGTACTGCAGCCTTCCGCGATTGAATCTCCTGTAATCTCCCAGCCGTCATTAACTATCAGAGAATGCCGGGCTGCTGCTCCATCGCAGTATTCCAGGCCAAATGATCCCAATTCAACATCGCTTTGTACTGCTTGTGCCGCCCAGCCTATCAGTGTCTGATCATAATTAGCTACAGACAAACCGGAACTATTAAGCATCTGGTTCATGTGGATTACATTGCTAATTTTCCAGTTTCCAAGATTCTGATCAAATGAGCTTGCAGCTAAAAACATTTGCCACATATCGGTTACATTTTCTGTATTCCAACCGCTTATGTCTTGATTAAATGGTGTACCATTAAACATCAATCGCATATTGGTTACATTTCCGGTATCCCAGCTGCTAATATCCTGGTCAAATGATGAAGCCATCAAAAACATAACCGACATATTGGTAACACTGGCAGTATTCCAGCTTCCAATTGGTTGGTTAAATGATGAAGCCCCCTGGAACATCCAGCCCATATTTGTAACATTTCCGGTGTTCCAGCCCCCGATTGGCTGGTTAAAGCTTGTAGCTAAGCCAAACATTCCAAACATATTGGTAACTGTACTTACATCCCAATCCCCAATCTCACCGTTAAAAGATGAAGCCCCACGAAACATATTCGACAGATCTGTAACCCCAGATAAATCAGGTGTATCCACTGCCTCCAAGATAAGATTGGATGCTCCGGCAAATGCTCCTACCATGGATGTCCACTCAATAGCTCCCCACTGCTGGACAGAAAGGAGTTTTTGAGCTTCATCGCTACTACCTGTGAAAATACGAGGAAAAGTACCTGAAATCTCCAACCGATAGGTACCGGGTACCGGAAATGTAATGGTGGTTTCGCCAGTTTGATCAGTCAAGGTTCCGTTTATGGTTTCTTCCATTACATTTTCCCAATAAATATCATAAAGATAAGTTTCACCCGGGAAAACGGGTATGGTTACCTGGTCCGGGTTTGAATCTCCCGGATTGTCTGTTTTCCAGATTGTTACAAATGCATTCTCATCTTTAATTGCATCAAGATTTGAGAATTCAACCGGTGTATGGGCAATAAGATGTTGGCGATCGTTATTCACTTCTTCAATTCCGGTTGATCCGTTACATCCAATCATCACAATGAAACAAAACAGGTACATACTCTTTTTTGTGTTTTTCATAGTTATTTAGATTCTGATTTTTTTATTAACAGGTGTTTTTCACAGGGGTGAATACTTACGATTGCTCTGGAAAAGGTGGCGGCTCCAGTGGTTGCTGTTTTGTTTCGGAGTGAATGTCCAATTGGTTGATGACCGGTTTAGACCACTCTTTCTTATTTTCTTTATCTGCTGTTTTTTTCGTGTCCATATTCGGGTTTTTAAACTGTTGATGTAGAATTTAATGTGGTGATGAATGTTCAGCACTCACCACCGTTTGATTATTTAACAAGCGTCAATTTTCTGCTTTGCACAGTACTGCCTGCCTGTAGTCTGTAGATGTAGACACCGCTTGTGAGTCCCGAGGCATCAAAATTAACCTGGTGGCGGCCCGCCTGCATTGTACTGCTCTCAACAAGGGTAGCCACGCGCCGGCCAATCATATCAAATACTTCAAGATAAACCTGGCTCTGCTGTGGCAGTTCAAAGCTGATAACTGTTGTAGGATTGAACGGATTTGGATAATTCTGTGCCAGATTCACCCTGTCCGGCAAATCACCCAGCAGGGATAATCCATCCACATTGCCTCGGGTAATCAACAGTTCAAACCTGGGCTGCTCACTACTTTCAGCCGTTTGATGGATCAGTCCGGCGGTTGTTTGAAGTGGAAATACGTTTTCATCCTGCCATTTCATGCCCCGGTTATCCATTTCGAAACGGTATGTTTGCCCATGCCTGAGTTCCAGAACATTCCCGGTTTGATTATCCCTGAGCCAGAAATCACCAATCATTTGCTGGTTATCAGGCAGATTCCAACCCATCTCGAACCAAGCCTGTTCCGTGGTGCGGATATCAAGAGGCAGGCTGATCTGATCTCCAAAATCGAGTGGAAGGCTGCGATATGCATATGCCCGTCCCGATTCATCAAGTGTGTGGAATGAGATCCAGCGCTGTGCCAGCCCGGATGCATCCAGTTTGGGCACATCAAAACGATCTCTGCCAAGAGTACCCTCATCAGAAAAGAGCAGGTTTGCCTGGTTGGTGAATACGCCATCTTTTCCGGCCACCTCAAGGCTTACATGCATCACATCTCCATACGGATTTGCCTGATCGGTATTCATGTTTGCAAGTCCCGGCTGATCTTTAAAAAACCCACCTTCCATGGTTTCGAGAAAGAAACCAGTGCTCAGTTCCGGGTTTGCGGCAAATGTTTGAACCCAAAATGCCTGGAATGGGGCAATATGAATGGCTGGTGGTATCAAACAAGTCTCCGCTACATAATCACCATTTCCTCCATTGGCTGATGGATCCCAGAAATGCGCAAAAGGAGAAATTTCTGATGCCAAAAAGATTAACATCTGGCAAAAGTCCAGTGATAACGGGTGGGGGTTTGCAATCAGGTAAAAATTATCCGGATTTACACCAGCAGGATCGGGATCATAGTTCAGGCCGGAAAAATCAAAACCATCAGCCAGTTCCATCCACGATTCACCCGACAAGAGTGTTTTTGGGAATCCGTCCGGGGTGCCGCCGCCATCATCATCAGAAAAAACGTAGACAATGAACGCTTCGCCGATCCCGATCTCTTCATCCATATGGCCGGGCACTTCCCAGTCGTAATTGGCCTGATCAATTCTGTATACATTCGGGAATGTGGCCGCAGGGTTGTTTGAGCCGGGAATGCCTTGCGTGTAGACAGGCCCGAGCAGCGATGCAAAGGTTTCTCCTGCAGCGGGACTGGTCATAAAGCGCCACCCTTCACCATCGTGCACCAGGTCTACAAATGCAGCGCCAAGATCTATTTTTATCTCAAACAGTTCACTTTCCACTCCCACATCATCGATTATTCGGGCTGCAAAATTTGTATAGTTGTACCCATGTTCATCGGTGGTGTGGCTCCAGACCATTTTGCCGGCATCAAGATCGGGCACGGTAATGATCTGGTCCGCTGTTACCGGGGCACCCTCAAATAAAAGCTGGCCTTTGTCCGGAAGCGATACGATTCGCACAGAGTGTGTGGGGTCGAGGTCGGTATCGGAGAATACTAAATCGCTTCGGTTGCTGGCCAGTATGCGCGGGTCTTCAATCACAAGCGGTTCACAGCCTGCTGCGAGCCCGGCATCGGTAATGGTCCAATTGTTTGGGGCGTCAATCAGTGTTTGGCGTTCGGCTTCTGCGGAGCAGTATTCCAGTCCTTCGGCCCCAAGCTCTACACCGGCCTGAACCGCCTGCCCTGCCCAGCCAATCAGGGTGGCATCGTAGTTGGCTGTGGAGAGGGCGGTGTTTTCTAACATGCCAATCATTTCTTCTACACTGCTGATATCCCATCCGCCCAGATCTTGATCAAAAGAGGTTGCCCCGAAAAACGTTCCGTTCATAAAAACAGCACCTGAGAGATTCCACCCGCTGATATCCTGGTTGAAAGCAGAAGCCTCACTAAACATATTGCTCATATTGGTGATGCCACCCGGCAAAGTCCAGCCGGTTATATTTCCGTTAAAGGAAGTGGCACCCCAGAACATGGCGTCGATACTGTTTAAACTGGTAACCACCCAGTCATTCAAATCCTGGTTGAAAGAAGTGGCATTTCGAAACATCTGGAACATAGTGGTTACCGACGATACGTCCCACTGATCAATGGCTCCGTTAAATGCAGTGGCCCCGCTAAAGAGTTGCGACATCACTTCAATGTTAGAGGTATCCCAGTGGTTGAAGTCGCTGTTCAGGGAAGCGGCGCCTGCAAACATGAGCAGCATGTTGGTAACATTGCTCAAGTCAGGTGCATCTGTGGCATTAACTTCCAGGTTTGAAGCACCTCTGAACGCCTGTTCCATCGACGTCCACTCGATATCTCCCCACTGCTCTATGGTGAGAATTTTGTCTTTATCGCCATCATTACTAAAAAAAATGCGAGGAAAATCACCGGTAATAGTAACTGTGTAGGTACCCTCGGCTGCATAGGTGTGTTCCACATGGTGAGCAACCGCACCTGGATTCAGAACAAAATCATCACTGTTTCCATCGCCCCAGTCTACCGTAAAATCGTAACCGTCTCCAAACAAGGGAATACGTATTTGATCGTCATTCGAATCGCCCGGGTTATCGGTTTGCCAGGTGGTGACGAAGGCGCCGGGAGAGGTACAGCCAGCGGCAAGCCCGGCGTCAATAATGGTCCAATCATTGGTAGCTGGGTCTGTGAGACTCTCCCAGGCAGTTTGCCCGGAACAATAGGTGAGCCCTGCGGCCCCAAGGGTTATTCCGGTTTGAACCGCCTGTGGTTCCCAACCGATAAGAGTGGCATCGTAGTTGGCTGTAGAAAGGCCGGTGTTATCGAGCATACTCGACATATTCGTTACACCGGTTATATCCCAGCCGCCGAGATCCTGATCAAATACCGAGGCATCTCGTAACATTCCATTCATATTGTTCACGCCAGATACATTCCACCCACTGATATCCTGATTGAAAGTACTAGCTCCATGGAACATTGAAGTCATATTTTCCACATTTGAAACATCCCACCCGCTGATGTCCTGATTAAAGGAACTCGCTCCCTGGAACATTGACATCGTACTGGTAACATTGCTGAGATCAGGTGCGTCTATTGCATGTACTTCGAGATTGGTTGCTCCCCAGAAGGCGTTGCCCATCATACTCCATTCGATATCCCCCCATTGATCAACGGAAAGGATTTTTTCTCTGTCTCCCTCGTTATTAAAATAAATTCGGGGGAAATCTCCTGTAATTTCTACTGTATAGGTTCCGGCAGCGGCGTAAGTGTGTGTGAGATTTTCCACGGGGTCTCCATCTTCCCAGTCTGTGGAGTTGCCATCACCCCAGTGTACAGTAAAATCGTAACCGCCATCTATAACAGGAATTGTGATCTGAAAATCAGTAGAAGTACCGGGGTTATCGGTTTTCCAAGTGGTGATGAAGGGCTGCTCTTCTGGACAACCCAGTGCACGGCCACTATCCAAAATATTCCATTCGTTGGGCGCATCGATTAATGATTGCCGCTCATCTCCTGCATTACAATATTCCAGTCCTCCAGCTCCAAGAGTCACATTGGGTTGAACGGCTTGCGCGGCCCAGCCAATAAGTATGTTATCGTAGTTTTCAGTAGTAAGGCCGGTGGCACCGAGCATAAACTCCATATTTGTAACATTGGATATATTCCATATACCTATGTTCTGATTGAAAGAACTTGCGCCGAAAAACATCTCATTCATCACTTCTGTGCTCGATACATTCCACCCGCTAATATCCTGATTGAATGAGCCTGCCCCTGAAAACATACCGGTCATTGTGGTTGCACTGGTTACAACCCAGCCGCTAATATCCTGATCGAAATCAGCTGCATTTATGAACATTCCAGACATATTTTCCACATTGGAAACATTCCATCCGACAATGTTTCCATTAAACAGAGAAGCCTCGGCAAAGAGATAAGACATGTCCGTTACATTTGTCACATCCCAGTGATTCAGGTCGTCATTCAACGATGAGGCGCCCCGAAACATTAGGCTCATACTCGTTACACCACTCAAATCCGGGGCATCGGCTGCATTCACCTGCAGATTAGAAGCCCCCCAAAAGGCTCGTTCCATTGAGCTCCATTCAACATCCCCCCACTGCTCAACAGAGAGAATTTTTTCTTTGTCCCCAGCATCATCAAAAAATATCCGTGGAAAATCGCCGGTTATGGTAACCGTATAGATGCCCTCGGCGGCATAGGTGTGTTCAACATGGTGAGCAATCTCTCCTGAAGACCAAACAAAATCGTCGCTGTTTCCATCGCCCCAGTCAACTGTAAAATCGTAGCCGTTTCCAAAGCCGGGGATACGGATCTGGTTGTCATTGGAATGGCCGGGGTTATTGGTTTGCCAGGTTGTGACGAACGGTTCAGAAGTAGAACATCCGGTACTCAGCCCGGCATCGGTTATCGTCCAGCCGTAATCATCGGTAAGTGTATTTCGGGCGGCTTCGGCACAGTATTCCAGGCCTTCGGCTCCAAAGTCACGGGCTGGCATTGGGGGCAGCGCTGCCCAGCCGGTTAGTGTGGCATCGTAATTAGCTGTGGAGAGACCGGAGTTGTTGAGCATACCATCCATGTCCGTTATATCGGCCACATTCCACACACCGATATCCTGATTGAATGACGTTGCATTATTGAACATGGATCTCATAACCGTTACACTGGATATATCCCAGTCAATGATGGGCTGATTAAAGGAAGCGGCATTTTCAAACATTCCTGTCATATTTTCCACCGAAGAGACGTTCCAAGCCACGTACTCTTCGGCGGTTCCCTCATTAATAATCTTTGTTGAGATGTCTTGGTTAAATAAGGCTGCACTATTGAACATTCCTCCCATATTTTCTACCAAAGAGACGTTCCAGTTGCCGATATCCTGGTTGAAGGCACTGGCATCGAAGAACATGCCACTCATATCATTCACTGAAGAGACATCCCAATTGCCAATATCCTGGTTAAAGGCAACGGCACCGGAAAGCATTCTATTCATATCTTCCACCGAAGAAACGTTCCAATTTCCAATGGGCTGGTTAAATGCATCGGCCCTGTGAAACATAAACTCCATATTTTCCACCGAAGAGACTTCCCAGTCGGCGATGGGTTGATTAAAGGCAACGGCAACGGCAAACATATAACTCATATCGGTAATACTGGACACATCCCAGTGATTCAGATCCGCATTCAGGGATGAAGCACCACTAAACATAAGCCTCAGGCTTGACACCCCCCTCAAATCCGGGGCATCAGTGGCTGATACTTGCAGGTTGGAGGCGCCATAAAATGCAACCTCCATAGACGTCCATTCAATATCGCCCCACTGTTCTACAGTAAGAATTTTGTCTTTATCGCCGCTATTATTGAAATAAATCCGTGGAAAATCCCCGGTAATTTCTACCTGATAGGTTCCTGGTGCGGGAAAGTCAATGATCAGGTTTCCGGCAACATTGGCCTCTGTCCCATTTACCATTGCATTATTTACATCTACCCAGTGCACATCGTAGTTGTAACCGCCACCTGTAGTGGGAATGGTAATCTGCAAATCTGTAGAAGTGCCCGGGTTATCGGTTTTCCAGGTGGTGATAAATGCTCCCGGAATTTCAGGATCTCCCTCAAACTCGTAAGCCCCCATATCAATGGCGGCACCATCTACCCGTGGATTACCGGCCAGGTCAATGGGATCGCCCGGCCCGCCGGGGAAAATGGAAAGGTCGGCCGGTGTTAATCCGGCGTTTATCACCGGGCTGCTGGCCAATACCGTAAAATCACCATCCGAAGTGGGGTCGTCTGGCCCTGCAGTTCTGGGATCGGTAAAACCCGGATCGGCATCCAGGTTGTTGCCGTCGTTTGAACCAAGGTCTGTATCCCACGCTCCACTTCCACCAGAGTCTTCAATGAGGCTGTAGGAGATTTCAGGTATATTTGTACCTGCACCAGAGTTATCGATCTGATCTCCCCCACCCTCTGCCCGATTGCCCCATAAAATAACATTGGTGAGAATAGGGTTACTATTATTGAGATTACTTAAGCCACCGCCGCCAAAACTCGCCCTGTTTCCGGCAATGGTTACATTCGTCAGGGTAGAAGTACTACCGTTATTATGTAATCCACCTCCGTTATTAGCAATATTACCGGAGAGAAGTGAACCTGCTAACGTTAAGTTAGTTCCACTGCCAAGGGCAATCCCACCACCAGAATTTCCTGAATCATTACCGGAGAATACTGAATTGGTAATGCTTGCCACCACACCTGAAATGAAAATTCCCCCGCCACCGGAACCACCGGCTTCATTCTGAGAAAAGGTTGAGCTTACAATTTCCAAATTTCCCTGGCTAAACATTCCACCACCACTGCTCCCGGCTTCATTATTTTCAATTCTACTTTCTGTAATCTGGTACTGTCCGGAACCAGATGCCTGCCATATACCGCCGCCAACACCACCACTGCTGTTACCAGAAATTGTGCTGCTTGAAATTGTAACCGTTTCTGCAGTAATGCTGTAAATACCTCCTCCGCCTGCAGTAGCGTCTGCTTCATTATCAGCGATGCTGCTGTTATTCTCTATAGTCAGACCTCCACCACTCCAGATACCACCACCTTCAGCACCTGATATATTCCCTGAAATAATACTATTATTGAGTGTAGTTGCACTATTATCCTCTGTTGAAATACCGCCACCCCTGGAGGCTGAGTCATTATTTATTACTAATGAATTAGTCAATGTCAGAATGCCATTATTATATATCCCCCCTCCTCCAACACTACCTGCTAAGGTAAAATTGCCATGGCGCACAGTTACATTATTGAGATTTACCTCTGTTGTGGCATCAGAAATTGTAATCACCCTCGAATCGGCCACTCCGCGGTTTTCGTGTGCCTGGATGATGGTGGTTGCGGCATCGGTTCCCTGAATGGTGATATTATCAAAAATGCTGAATGATTCGGTATACTCGCCGGGTGCAAGGTTGATGGTATCGTCCGGATCGGATTGGCCCAATGTATAGAAAATTGTTTCGCAGGGAGCGGTATCGTCCGAACAGTCTGTAGTATCGGAGCCGCCCGGGGCTACATAGCGGTTTTGTGCAATTAATGAATTAGTTACAAAGAACAGTAGAATTATCAGCAGTAGTTGTGTTCTCATCTTTTTTTCGTTTATGATTACATTTGGTGTATGGGTGTCAGGAGGTTTTGCATCTTAATAGTGGTAATTCTCTACTCTTCCCCCGTTCATATTTCCTTTACTTACCCTCTACTACGTCAACTACTGCTGATTCCGGAAAATCTTCTGCTAAAAAGTCTCAGAATTTATATCACTAAAGAGAATGTTTGCATCAAATCACATTAAATCTGTTCTCACATAAAACCGAAAAATAATAGGCTAATGTAACTTAGAAGCAACAGTTTGTAACGTACACGTAACTGTGTTTGACCGGCAGGATGTACATTGGGTTTAAGTGGAGAGCAAAAGCACTTTAAATAAGATTGCTTTTTAAAACTCCCTTCACAGATAAACTCAAAAACCTTCCAAGCCATGGAACAAAACATCCTTAAAACTTCAAAACAACTGTATGTCTGGATTCTGCTTGCAGCGTTTAGCACTTTGATGCTTTCTGCCTGTGATAATTCAGTAAGCTCCATCGAATCCGATGAAATCGAACTTTCCGGGAATAAATCTGAACTTCAAAACTCTGCTTTTCCCGGAACCGGCAGCATCGAGTTTGAACCAAATAACGTATATCTGACAGATGCCTTTCACTTGCTTGAGCCTATTGAGAAAGCCGGCAATCCCACCGGTGAGGCAGATCAATCTCTGCTCGATCTGTTAACCGTTACTATTTGTGCAGGTGCAGATGAGCACTGCAATCTCCTTGATAAGATAAATTCCGGGTCGAAAGGCCAACAAAGACTTCGTTTAAGTGATGATGGTACATATATGGCTGTTTGGCATTCTTCTCAAAGAGGTAATATTGCACCGGTTTCTTTCAGAATAGTAGTGGATATCTCAGGTTTGATTATTGCTGATCATCTGGTTGAACCAAGTAACAGAGGGCAGATGAACCGTGCATGGCCCATCCGCTTTATGATTGAGAATGATGCTGTCATCAGAGTGCGTTCTCTCACATCTCAGGGATATTCTGCACCGGAAATTGCCGAGGTTTTACTGGGTGAATTCAATCTCAAACCTGAAGAAGCAGCCGGTTTACTGGCAACCGATCTTTCTCCCTTCAATGCAAACCAGATTGCTGAAGCATTAAAGGATGTGTACAAGCAGACCGCAAACGAAACCGCCAAAATATTGCGGGATGTAAAGTTTACCGTATACCAGGTAACCGAAGCGCTCGATACTATTTATGAAATAGCAGAAGGCTCGATTGCCGTTGCGTTAGATTTTGCCGGATTTGCACTGGATGAAATTACCTCTGCTCTTGACGAGGTTCTTGAACTGATTGAAGATGAAATCGCAGCTGCATTAAAGGTTGCCAAGTTCACGATTGATCAGATCACCAAGACTCTGAACAAAGTTCTGAACGCATCCGAGAAAGTCATCGCAAAGGCCCTGAAATTTGCAGAGTTCGGTATTGACGAGATTACAAAATCACTGAATGAAGTTCTGGATGCTGCCGAAGATGTTATCGCTACTGCACTTAAATTCGCAGAATTTGGCATTGATCAGATCACCAAATCATTGAAAGATGTACTGAACCTGGACGAGGACGACATTGCACTCGCCCTGGCAATCGCTGAATTTGCAGCTGGTGAAATTGGTAAAAGCCTTCAAACTGTTTTTGGTGCAAGTGCGGATACCATTGCAAAAGCTCTTAAATTTGCAAAATTCGGTATCAATGAAATTACAGACACGCTTGGCAATGTTCTCAATTTTGCTGAAGGAGTAGTTGCAAAAGCCCTGAAATTCGCTGAATTTTCGCCTGAAGATGTTATCCGTGCACTGGACACTATGCTCGATATTACCGAACAGGCTATCGCCAATGCATTAAAGTTTGCCGGATTTGCACCCGCTCAAATCGTGCGTGGATTTACCCTGATTCTCAACTATACAGATATAGCGGTCGCTGCAGTTCTGAAAGGTGCCGGTTTTACGGCTGATCAGGTTGCAAAAGGGTTGAAAGATGGTTTGGATAACATTTCCGACACTGAAATTGCCGAAGCCATGCGAGATGCCGGTTTCCCAATTGATGATATTATTGATGGATTGAAAATTGGGATTGGGATTGGCAACGACTTAGTTGCGCAAGCTCTCAGAGGTGCGGGATTTACAGCAAGTGCAATAACCGGTGCTTATAAAAATTTCCTACGCCTTTCTGAGCAGGAAATAGCAAACTATCTAAATTTTGCAGGTTTCGCTGCCTCAACCGTAGCAAACGCATTTCGAACAGTACTGCATCTTGATGGGAATGATGTGGCCCATATATTAAACCAAGCGGGATATACGGCTACTCAAATTGCCGATGCCATGAATGACGCTTTCAACTGGACCGCAAGCCAGATTACCGATTTTCTCGGCGGTGCACTAAATCTGGGTAAAGATACCATTGAAAGTATATTAGGTGCTGTTGGCTTCTCATCCAGTGATATTGCCAGTGCTATTGGCAGTTTCTTTGATGACGTAGGTGATTTCTTATGTAACGTTTTCTGTTTTTAAAACCGGTAAACTACTGAAAGAGAAAGCCATCAGAAGTAATTCTGATGGCTTTTTTATATCAATTAATTACGGACGCAACCTGCCCAGCATTCTTGGGAACGGAATGGTCTCTCTAACGTGACTCAGTCCACATATCCAGGCAACGGTTCGTTCCAGGCCAAGCCCGTAACCCGAGTGGGGCACCGAACCGTAACGGCGCAGATCGAGGTACCATTCAAACACCTCTTTATCCAGGCCTTCTTCGGCTATCCGTTCTTCGAGGGTTGTTAGGTCGTCCTCACGCTGGCTGCCTCCCACAATTTCGCCGTAACCTTCCGGAGCCAGGATGTCCATGCCCAGTGCCAGTTTATCCGTTTCATCGCGTTTCATATAAAACGCTTTAATTTCTGCCGGCCAGTGGGTTACAATCAGGGGAACATCAAATTGCATCATCAAAACCGTTTCGTCACTGCCACCAAAATCGTTGCCCCACTCAAAATTTCTTGCTGACTCTTTCCAACCCGGAATATTCCTGAGGTCTTCTTCAATCTGGTCCACACGCGCACCAATCTCTTTGATTCGCTGATCGATCTGCGCCTTTCTCCATTTCTTGGCAGAACCGTGTTCCTTTTTAATCTCTTCCCGTTCCTTTTTGATGTCGGCCAGTTCTTTTTCACGAGATGCGGCCATCTCATCCAGTAATGCAGCAGTCTCGTCACTTTTCAACTTATCAACCGCTTCGGTATAGGTCATCCGTTCAAACCGTTTTTCGGCAAGATTTTCTAATGCTGTTGTATCTCGTTCAAGAATGTCGAGCTCTGCCTTGTTCTTTTCCAGCACGGTTTTTACGATCGCCTTGATCATATCCTCGGCCAGGTCCATGTTCATCTCCAGATCATAGTAAGCCATTTCCGGCTCAATCATCCAGAATTCGGTTAAGTGGCGACGTGTTTTCGATTTCTCTGCACGAAAGGTAGGCCCGAATGTGTAGATCAAACCGTGTGCCATCGCCAGTGCTTCACCGTAGAGCTGACCGGTTTGCGCCAGATAGGCTTTTTCATCGAAATAATCCGTTTCGAAAAGTGTGGTACTTCCTTCGGCGGCGTTTCCGGTAAAAATCGGAGAGTCCATCTGCACAAAACCTCTGCCCTGAAAAAAGGTGTGGATCGCAAAAATAATCTCATTTCGCACACGCATGGCGGCCCATTGACGCCGGCTTCGAAGCCACAAATGCCGGTTCTCCATCAAAAATTCCACACCGTGCTCTTTTGGTGTGATAGGATAGTTTTCCGCAATCTGAACCACCTTCAAATCGGTTGCATGCAGTTCATATCCGCCGATGCTTCGGTCATCTTTTATCACCTTGCCGGAAATTTCCAGTGAACTTTCCTGTTTTAATGAGCCGGCTGCTTCGAATACCTTTTCGCTCACATCATCGGCAGAGACAATACACTGGCAGAGGCCGCTGCCATCTCTCACTTCAATAAAATGGATGGATTTGCTGTTTCGGATATTGTAGACCCAGCCTTTAAGGGTTACAATTTGGTCTTGATGATCGGATAGCTGTTTAATTGTTACCATATGTCATTTTTCAAAAAATTTTGACCGGTTTTGATTATCATCACAAAAATACGAGATCAACCCGATAAATACAGGAGTTATTGTTGACACTGCTACAATTCATCAATGTCTTTGTATATTCTTTTGAAACTTCAGGAAATGATCATACTCGGGCCACTACTGGATTAAGCTGGATCTCAACTCTCCATTGCTGCGCTTTATAAATCGATCAAATTCGGTTGCAGGGCATATATAATAAGGGGCTTATGAAGCATCCGATGTGAAGTACAACTTTCTAAGCGCTCTGCTTTTTATAGGTGTGTATCGTCTGCACTGAAATATTCATCTTTTCTGCTATTTCTCTCATTCGTTTTCCATTTATGTTTTTAAAAAAACCTGCCATTCCTGTTCAGACAAAGTATGATCCCCCCTTTTTTTGACGAGTTAAAGTTCGCACAAGTTGTGAACCTACATAGAAGCTTAAATATCTTTGATTTTTTGTTGAAAGTATGAGAATGGCCTTTAACACATCAGTGTATAAATTCTCATGATCTTTTGTCAGGTAACCCACAGCTCGGGCACGGAACATTCTAACAGCATAGCAGGCTTCTTAAATCGTGAGCAATGATACTTACAAATCTTGTATTTGCTTTATTACTTTTTTGAGCTGAATGTTTTGACTGGCAATTGTCTTGTTCATTTTCACAAGACGCCTCATATTTTTTCTGACTGCCGCCATTTTCTCCATAACAAAATGAGATTTACAGTGGCCATTACGGAGATTACAACTGCAAAAATCGGGTATTAATCCCGGATCCATGAAGGAATGGGCAGGCCAAATAAATTCTGGAAACAGCAACCTTCCAGCTATCCGTACCCTACAGCTGAGAAGGTCACTTCCTTAGCTGTGTATAGCTAGTTAGAGCGAAAAGTGTAAACCTACTTCAGGAATAACAGTAAATAAATATAAAACTGTCAACCTAAATCAGGAACAGCCCCTTATAGTCAATCCTTTCTGGTCGGGCTTCGAAACCAGAGTGCTTACCACCAATGCGGCGAACCTGGAGGATGTCTGTTATGTGTATGACCACAACTGCGACGTTTGAGTCTCCGATGCCGGAGGTTTAGAGGGCCTGGTGGATATAGTCATAGCTACCGGTAAGGGCTTTTTTGTAGAAGTAAATGGCAGTGATCCTCCACTTAAAAGTTCGCAGGTATCTGCTAATAAAATGTTCAGAATGATCATAATCACTGAATTCTCATGATGCTTAACTATTGTGCAGCAATAAGTTTCAAGAATTGTTTTTTTTATTTTTATTAAATTTTATTAATCTTTACGGGCAATAAACATTAGTGAAAACTAATGAATATTCAGCTTGTATTTATTTACATCCACAAATTAACTCCTTTCGACTCTCAATTAGATTAAAATCGCCTATGTCTCCTCACAGAAATAAGTTGATTAAATCAATACTCTACTGCATTGCTTTAATTGGAGGCTTCTTGTTAATACCCCAAATAACATCAGGACAAGAACTAACACCATTTGAATGCGGCCCAGAAGGCATCCTCACCCAATCGGATCCACTTCCTGATCCAAGTGACATGTTTTTTGTGAATATGACGAGCGGGGATGTAACACAAATAGCAACACTTTCCACTCATGTAAATGCCATTGGATACAATATAGTGGACGATTTTGTTTACGGAGTTGACCGGCAGAATGGAGGTATTATACGGTTCGGCTCCAATGGCAATCTGGAAACAGTGGCCGGGGCTGCTGTCATTAATGATCGTACTCCCGTAACCGGTGATGTGGATGATAATGGTCATCTTTGGCTATATGCGGGTGGTGCTAATGAATGGATCCAGGTAGACCTGAATGCCGATGATAACAATGCAGACCCGGTACAGGTTGGTTCCGGTACACCCGGCGGCCTCAATCTGAATAATTACAGCCAAATTGTGGATTGGGCATACATTCCCGAAACAGATTATCTCTACTCGGTAACAGCTACAGCTGATAACTCAACAGCCCATTTACTCCGATTTAACCGCACAAGCAAAGAATTTGAATTTGTAGCTGATCTGGGCCACCTCGGAGAGTCTAACACATTCGGGGCCACATATACAGACTCAGATGGTTTACTCTACGCAGGCAACAATGGAACGGGTGTTATCTGGCGGGTTGATGTAGATAATGGTACCGCTTCGGAGTTTACCCAGGGCCCATCTACAAGTCAAAACGATGGTGCCCGTTGCTTCAATGCACCAATTCAGGTGGAGATAACACTTACCGTTGGGCCATGCTGGCGCATGCTTACCTCACCGGTTGACGGACTCACCTATGCCGATATGCTTGATGGCCTTTGGACCCAGGGTATGCCTGGATCTGACTTCGAAGATGGAGAGCCTAATGTATTAATATGGCCGGATGGAGAAGCAGGAAATGACCCCACCGGATGGCAGCCGCCTTCCACCTTAAATCAGGTAATCCCAGCGGGAACGGGTTTTTTAATCAGCGCATTTAGCGATGATAATTATGACGGAACTGAAGATGGGTTTCCTAAAGTGATAACCTTGTCCGGCCCTGCCCACCCGAGAGATACCTCACCTCCGCTCAACAGCACCCCCGATGGGTGGACTTTAACAGGCAATCCATACACTCAGTCTGTAGATTTTAATGCCCTTGAAAAAAACGACCTCACAGATGTAGCCTACATTTGGGACCAGGACTCCGGAAATTGGGTAACAACCACTTCCGATGGTTTCGGAGATATTCCCGATGGAATCATAGCTCCGGGTCAGGCTTTTTTTGTACAGAATGTTACCACTCCCACCGATCCTTCAATCACCTTTAATGATGAAAGCCGCACAATGGGCGGTCAATTCTACGGCAAACAGGCCATACAAAATCAATTGCATGATTATCTTCGGTTTGAAGTACATGGAGAAGGCCTCTTCAGTTCCCTGTGGGTTCGTTTCTCAGTAAATGGTTCTGATGAAGCAGTTTACGGGGATGCGCTAAAGCTTCAGCCTTTAACCCGGGAACACGCCATTTTTGGAACCCGGAAGTCTGATGAAACCCTGCTAGATATCGGCCATTTCCTTCTGTACAACCCTGAAATTGAAATTCCGGTTCATTTTAACGCAACCAAAAACGGGACTTATACCATCACAGCCACCGATCTGAACCTTCCTTCCGGTCCTGATCTCTACTTCTCCGATCTTCAAACCGGTGAAAGCAAGCTTATTGATAACCGGTTTGAATACTCCTTCACAAACAGCCGGGCACAACGAGTAAGGCCCGATGAAACAGATATATTGTCATGTAATGCCTCCCCTCAAAAAACATCAACAGCTGGTGAAGACCGCTTTTTAATTACCTATGCTCCGCCAAACTCCCCCGGTGACGATCTGCCCCAACAGGTGACCCTGAATCAAAACTATCCCAACCCATTTAATCCGGCCACGATAATAAGCTTTAATCTGCCCGAACAGACAGATATACGGCTGGAGGTTTTTGATATGGCTGGCCGCCAGGTTGCAACACTTGCAGACGGCACCATGCAAGCCGGGGTTCACACGGTAAATTTTGATGCAAGCCATCTCTCAAGTGGTATTTACATGTATACATTACTTGCCGACGGGATATCAATTACTAAAAAACTAACCCTTATAAAGTAATTAAAGTGAGTTAGTTAGTTAGTTAGTTAAGTATGATGGTAAATGTTTATATAAGAGCTTGTAGTACCCCTCTTATTTTGGTATCAGCAGTGTCTCAGAAAACATCTCCGGGTCAAAAAACTTTTCAGAAAAACGAATCAAATCCTCTTTTGTAACTGCATCTATATTTTCCACAAGTTCGTCAAGGGTAATGAATCGGTTAAAATAGAGTTCGCTTTTGGCCAGCCGGGTCATCCTGTTACTGGTATTTTCCTGTGAAAGCAGCAATTTACCTTTCAACTGTGCTTTGGCCTCTCCAAGCTCTTTATCATCCACTTTTTCAGATTGAATGCGTTCAAACTCTTTGGTGATGAGTTCCCTTACATGGGTTACATATTCAATATCTGTTCCTACATATACACCAAATAGTCCACTGTCAACGTATGATTGATTGAACGGCCCTACAGAGTAGCAGTATCCATATTTTTCACGGATGTTTTGATGCAGCCGTGAGCTCATGCCACCGCCCAAAATGGTGTTTGCGAGCAGCAACAGGTATTTATCCGGATGATTGTAGTTCAATGCCCGGCGGCCCATAATCATGTGGGTCTGCTCAATAGGTTTTCTTACTTCCTTTTTTGAAACTTCATAAGGCTTCAAAGGTTGATCCGGATTTTCCGTTTTCTTTGATTCTCTGTGGTTCAGCAGTTCACCCACAAGATCCACAACCTGGTCATGATCCACATTTCCTGCCACGGCTACTAGCAGGTTATCCGGCTGATAGCGCTCTTCCATGTAGTCAAATAAATTCTGTCTTGAAAATGCAGATA
This sequence comes from Balneolaceae bacterium, assembly GCA_020832415.1. Lineage (GTDB taxonomy): Bacteria > Bacteroidota > Rhodothermia > Balneolales > Balneolaceae > Rhodohalobacter. Next base: position 26,908 of record JAFIES010000124.1, read on the forward strand.
CAGTGCTTTCAAACCCAAGAATGGGTCTTCCGATCGGGTGGTCACGGAAAACCTGACTACTGAATTCATCAAATACTACATCCTCCGGGCTGTCCCGATACATCTTCATCTCTTCCAGAACCACTTTCTTCTCTTTTTGAAGCTCTTTTCGCGGAAATTCGGAATTCTTTACCATATCTGCGAGAACATCAAGAGCTGTTTCCACCTTGGTATCGAGGCAGCGGGCGTAGTAGCAGGTGTACTCGGTTGATGTAAAAGCATTGAGATAACCCCCAACCGACTCCATACTTTGGGCAATATCGAATGCAGTGCGTTTTTTGGTACCCTTAAAGAGCATATGTTCAAGAAAGTGCGTAATTCCGGCCTGTTTTTCTGATTCATTCCGGCTTCCGGTTTTCACCCAGATACCAACGGATATGCTTTTAACACTATCCACCAGCTCACTAACAACCTTCAGGCCATTTGGTAAAACCGTTTTCCTGATGTTTGCTTCTTTTTCAATAATCGTTGTACTCATAATTCCTATCTAAATTTAATCTGTGCATGGTTACGGCATCAGGGTTATACCTGATTTTACAGAATCCACACAGCTTACTGCTTTCAATACACAATGCAATCGTTTGATGAATGAATCAGCCCGCCTAAAATACGAATCTGTGAATCAAAAAATCGGGTGAATATTTTTTTCACTGATCAACAAATTCAAAATTTTCACCATCAAACAGACCTTTATCACTCATCTTAAGGCTTGGTATCACTAAAAGAGCCATAAAAGAGATCAACATAAACGGAGCTTTCAGTGTACTGCCCATTTCTCTGGATATCTTACTTAAGCGTTCATATCCGCGAGCTACAATTTCCCCGGAATCATCACTCATAATACCACCAATTGGGAGCGGAAGCACATCTTCGTTCTCACCGTGAACCGCTGAGATTCCACCTTCATTTTCCATAATCAGATTTACGGCACGGCTCAAAAATTCGTCCGATGTACCCACAACAATAATATTGTGTGAATCGTGGCCTACTGAGGAGGCAATTGCACCATTTTTCAGGCCAAAGTTGGTGATGAATCCAACAGCCGGGGGTTGCTTTTCATAGCGGTTCACTACGGCGATCTTCAGGATATCCTTTTCGGGAGCTGCAAGAACTTCACCATCTTTAATTTGAAGAGTAACCGTTTTGCTGCCTGTAATCAGTTCCCCATCATTCGCCACGATAATCTGTTGGTCCTGATTTTCTGAATAGAGTTTGAAATCTTCTGCAGAAACCTCATACGATTTGAAATTATTGATACGGCTTGATGCAATGTCACCAAACCGAACGGTATCTTTATCATACACCTGCTCACCATCAATCCACGTTTCCAGAACGTTCATGGATTCGGGATTATCTACTATGATGAAATCTGCAGGATCTCCCGGCTGCAGCAACCCTACTTTCAGTTTGTAATGCTGCACGGGAAGAACAGACGATGCATGGAGCACATCATAAAGATCAAAACCCCGCGCAAGCGTACGGCTCACTATTTCATTGATGTGGCCGCGCAACAGATCATCCGGGTGTTTATCATCCGAGCAAAACATCATTTTACCGGGATAATCTTTCAGTAAATCGATCAGTGCTTCATAGTTTTTTGCTGCACTGCCCTCTCTTATGGCAATCAGCATACCGGCTTCAAGCTTATCGATGGCTTCCTGCCTCGTGAAACTTTCATGATCGGTTGTGATGCCGGCTGATGCATATTTTCTTGCCCTCTCACCATTTAATCCCGGTGCATGGCCGTCTACCGGTTTTCCCAGTTTGAGTGCAGCCTCTATTTTTGCCAGCACATCGGGATCGTCATTCAATACGCCGGGCCAGTTCATCATTTCGGCGAGATAGTGGATTTCATCGCGCTCCAGCAGCTCTTTTACATCGTCCACATCAAGAACTGCACCGGCTGTTTCAAAGGGTGTAGCAGGTACGCATGACGGAGCCCCGAAATAGAATTTCAGCGGCACTTTTTTGCCGTTTTCAATCATATACTCCACTCCCTCTTTTCCGCAAACATTGGCAATTTCATGCGGATCAGAAACCGTGGCAACCGTACCGTGCTGAACGGCAAGACGGGCAAATTCCGAAGGTATCAGCATGGAACTTTCGATGTGAATATGTGCATCCACCATACCAGGCAGAATATATCGTTGGGGAACATCATCCGCTTTTTTAATCTGTTTGATGCGGCCATGTTCAATTTCCACTTCCCCGCTAAACGTATCTCTATTTACGGGATCTACGATAATGCCTTTTACTGTTTTCATAGATGTGTGATCAGAATTGTTCAAAACGTTTTAGAGTTCATAATAAAATCTTCGTTTCTGTTTATGTAGAATAGATTTTATTGCATATCGAAAATGGATCCCCCACCTTATTTCTCGCAAAGGTACTCAGAAGGTTTCGCGGAGATTCGCATAGACTGATTTGTGTATTGATCATCAGCGTTCGTCTGCGGGTTCGTCGGCGCCCGTCTGCGAGAAATCTGTGAGGGCAATATATTGGTTCTCGAAGAGATACGCTGATGAATTTGCTTAAGTTCACAGATTATCTGCCCCATTTTATTGTCTTTGGCACAAGATTGATAACTGATTTCATTAGAGTTTGTAAATAACTTGCTTATTCTTAAATCGGTTTGGAAAGCATTGATGTATGATTAAAATTTATGAAATGTCAGAGTTTGAGTTCATAACTGTATGAATCTGACTGAACCTGTTTGAATCCGGCCTTTTCGAGATATCGGTTGTGATCGGGGTTGCCTGATGCGGCCAGAATTTCTCTTATCCCCTGTTCTATGAAATAGTCGATTTTTTCACCAAACAAGTATTCGCCAATTTTAAAATCCCTGAAATTGGGTATCACAAAATCGAGATCAATCTTCAGCATGCCTTTATCATCACGATTTCCCAGAATGAGACCCGCAGGAACCATATCTCTGAGTACAAACAGCGAAAAATTGTAATCCTGTTTAAAATCAAAACCTGGCTGGTAGTTGAGGATATCATCCTTGTGAAAATGGAGAAATGCTTCGAGATATTTACTCTCCTTATCTACATTCAGTAGCTTAAAATACTCTTTATCTCGCCAGAGCTTTATCAAAAAATAGATATTGATCAATACGATAAACCCATTCATTGCGGCAACGGGAATAGATCCTATCAGTACCCCGTACACCGAAAATGTAAATGCCCCGATCATGTTTACGATTCTCAGTTTAATGATGGCACTCATCATCAATGAAACCGCAACCAGTACCGAGGCAACGTACCCTATTATTTCATACAGAACATAGTTCTCCATAAAAGCGGCCTGCTACGTTGTTACTGAATGTGTAATTGTGATATCTACTCCCCCTTTGAGGGTTTGGTACACCACACAATACCGTTCCGTTAATTTGAGCAGGGCTGCGATTGCCTCTTCATCAGCATCTGTCTTCAGATCGTAATGAAGGGAAATCTCTTTGAATCCAACGGGCACCTCTTTAGATACCCCAAGGGTTCCTTTAAAATCGAGAATACCTTCTGCGGTGAGCGTGGCGTCGGCCAGATTCACTTCAATGGCTGTAGCCACAGTGTTCAGGGTAACACCTGCACACGCTACAAGTGCTTCAAGGAGCATATCACCCGAGCAGGCCTGCATGCCATTACCACCGGTGGCGGGATGAAGTCCGGCCTCGACCAAAGCCTTACCGGTATCCACTTTACAGGAGAGATTCTCTCCGATTTTTCCCTGCGCCCTCAGTGTAATGACTGCAGTATCGGGATTTTCCTTATAACTGTTTTTAAGAGGAGCCTGAAGCTCCCGAAGTTTTTCGGAGTTCATAAATTATATAATGGGTTATGTAAATTCATCATAATCATTTTCATCTTCATCCTCTTCGGAGTAGAGACCGGCCAGGAATAGCGCACCACCGGCAAGGGATGTATCTTTCAGCAGATTAAACAGGGCGTTGGGGGTTTCGGCCATCACACCGGGAACGTGAACCAAGCCCACAAATATCAGCAAAAGCAAGGCCAGAAGAAGGGCTACCTCTTTCACACGAACCTGTGCCACAAAACTAAAACAGGCGCCGAGCAGAGCTATTCCAATCAGATACACCCAAACGATGCCACCGGGCACAAAGTCGGGAACCATGCCTGCCATTTCGCGGCCCATCATAAAATGTATGATTCCAAAAATGCCAAACGGCAACGCAAAAAGCAGCCTGCCCACCCGAAAGGTTAGAAAATCGATCATGTTGATTGTTTTTTTATTTCAAAGTTTTCAACTTGAAAATAGGCAATAGCAGGCAACCACACGAATCTGATCGGAAGCAAATTGTAAATAAATGCAGGGAAAATTCTCTATTTAACGTGATTTCGATATAATAATGAACAATATGACTGAACCCGTCATATTTAGCGCATCCCGATGCAGTTCAATCGGGAGAAGTCGAAATGTGACGGGTTCAGAAAATGAGCGCCTTCGTCCATCCTGAAATACGTCGGGACTGCGCTCTAACTGACGATTCTTATAAATGTTATATCGAACTCACGTTATTTAATAAGAATCATTTTCCTCGAAAGCACACTATTTCCGGCAGTAAGCCGATAGAGATACACTCCGCTTGCAAGATTTGACCCATCAAACCGCACAGAGTGCACACCGGCAGGCTGAACCGAATTTATGAGCGTTGCCACTCTCTGTCCTTCAATGGAGTAGATATCCAGAGTTACGTTGCTCTCAGCCGGAAGTTCGTACCGAATAAGTGTACTTGGGTTGAAGGGGTTTGGGTAGTTTTGGGAGAGGGTAAGTTGCTCCGGCAGTTCGGTGGTATTTAGATCATCTACCGGATAAGGATAGACAATCAGTGAAAAGCGACTGTCTTCCTCAGTACTTATTTTTGCTGAAGAGAGGCTAACATTGTATTCAAGATTTTCAACAAGTTTCATAGGTGAATTCTCAACATAAAATTTGTATGATTTTGATTCACGAAAATCAACAACGTTGCCTGTTATATTGTCTCTTAATGTCACGGTCCAGTTTGAAGGCACATTTCTGAATTCCGACATAAAAATTTCTGCCTGCCCTTCTAACGGTTCATAGGAAGTATGACCATCTGAAGAAGAAGGTTGCCACGCTTCAATATGAATTGGGATTTCAAGTGGATCATCGAAATCAAGAGGTAGATTTTTGATGTTGAATGACTGTCCATCTGCTTCAGAATAGAAACTCATAAATGGCTTGTAATCCATTGGATAAAGATAAGGCGCATCAAAATTGTTTCTTTCTTTTGAGCCGGTTTCCGAAAAACTGAACCAGGTATCAGCATGATATCTGTTTTGAATAATTGCCTGAAGCTGCACAACAGGAACAGATTCGGGTGCTTTATAAAAATCAGTTGCAACATCCGTTTTTGCAGTTTCCGGAATTACTATTTCGGGATTGTTTCCGGCAGCAATTACAAAAAATCCCTGAAATGCAGCTATTCGCCCGCCATTCAAACTTCCGGCATCAACACCATTCCAAGCCCTGAAACAGCCGCCCGCTGGTCCGCCATCTTCATCCAGTTCGAGGCCTGAATCACAGGCGTGGTCATATACATATACCACGCTATTAATATCTTCAGTATCAAAATCCCCAAAAGAAATTGCAGAATTGAAGGGGTTTCCTAAAAGGGAAAAGACTTCATTACCGGGGTTCAACCCATTCGAGGTATTAATCTGGAATGGGCTTATACTTTCTAAGCCTACAGTTGACAAACTCTTTGGCCAGGAATCAGCCACACCGTTAAAGTTATCATCAGCATAGACATATACAGCCACACCTTTCCCGGGCAACAGTTCTTCATTTAGGTCCGATACTGACACATAGTTTGAGCTTGCTCCATTAAACTCAATAACATTTGTTTCGCTCAATAGAATATTGTTTTGGTCAGCTGCCGGGGCATTCGAGTTGGCCGGTCCCTGGGTCCAAATTGATGATAAAAATTCAGAGTACATGGTAGCAACCGGAGAACTTATAAATCGCCAGCCTTCTCCATCACCTTCATTAATGTCTAATGTAAACGTTTGAGCTTCATTCCCGGTGACTATAAGAGAAAAATTTTGCGAACCCGGCACAAGATTTCCTTCTACATCTTCCAATGTTTGCAAATCTCCTTTATGTGTTATTCTTATGGTATAGATTTCACCGGCTGCTGGGTTTTGGATGTGAACCATTTCAACATTGTCTCTAAAATTATCTCCATTTGACGCTGCATTACCAGGATTGGCCGGATCAAGTATAAAGGGTTGGTATTCAGTTAAATTGCCGTTAAAAATTCTCAAATCAAGATCATTGACAAGCATAGGAGTTGGATCATTCAACGTTCCAAACTCAATTATGTCGTCTTCATTAATTGGCGGATCTGTCCATGCCAATGTTGCACGCAGTGGTTCATTGCCTTTGGCCCTTACATTAATATATACTTCATCACCATTATGTAAGCTTAATTCATGGATATGTAATCCATGATCTACATTATCACTCATAACTCGGGCAGCAGCTTCAGTATTCATTAAACCCCAGCCAAATTCATAATCTGGCCCTGTATTTCCAAGGTCTTCAGCTGTGTGGATAATTAATCCCCGAATTGTTGATGATAACAGTAGTTCATCCGGATTTAGATTTTCCTGATGCTCTAAAAGTAACCCTGCAGAACCAGAAATCATCGGTGCTGAAAACGATGTACCACTACTGGTAGAGTAACTAGTATTTGAACCACCAGAAGACGAGAAAACACTTACTCCTTTTGCTACTATATCCGGTTTAATCCTGCCATCATCGGTTGGGCCCCAGCTGCTGTTTGATGACATTACACTACTTTGATTAACTGATCCAACGGTGATTACATTTTTTGCGAGATTGAAGCCGGAAATGGATTTATAACCATCCGTTCCACCATCAGGCCCCGGTATCTCAAAATTAGGTTCATATGTCCGAATCGTGGTAACAGACTCCCAATCTGCATCTCCATTATTATCTAAATCATAAAAAATGAAAATTTCATTTTCTGGTGTTCCATCGGGATAAATTTCACCTCTTTGGTTCCCTGCAGAAACAACGATTGTATAATTTGGAGCAAAATGAGCAACTTTGTCCCAATCCCGGGTTGTCTCATCATAGTAGCCGAAGAAAAAGCTTTCATCATCATTTTGGTCTCCATACCAATACCAACCAGGACCTTTGCCAAAACTTCCAAAACTCCATCCCACATTTATTTGATAGGGGTGTACTGAATTTAGTAATGGATTTGTAATATCTCCCGCAGCACCACTCATTTCAGATATGTCATTAAAAAAGTTATAACTATCCACAGAAGCTTCAAATGCCATTCCTTTTGCATCTGAGTCTACCCCTGTCGCGATCAATGTTCCTGTAACCCTCGATGCATGATTATCTACATTTGAAGATCCGTCACGAACGGTTACTCTGCCGGAGTATTCAACATGATCGAGCCTTGGTTTTCCCGCATCCCAAAGACCAATCACTTGTCCGCTTCCACTTAATGAAAGCCCTGAGTTGCCACCCGAATATACTTCATCTGTATTAATAAGTGAAGCACCACCCGCATTTGCGGTAGAGTAATAGATGGGAAAACCATTTTCAAAACGCATTAACTCCATAACGGTGCCATCTTCCAGTTCATTACGAAGTGGAATCCCCTCTCTGTTTGCTTTTGCAATGGCAAGAGCACGCTGTAGCTTTGCATTTTCACCCAACCTCTCGGACAATTGCTGTAATTTCACTCTTTGCTGCTGGTTCTGTGCATTTACAAAACTTCCTGAAAAGACCAGTAGTGTGATAAGTATAAAAAGTATTTTTTTAAATGGAAGCATGTTTGAAACGTGTCTGATATTATTCCCTAATGAAATTAAGGCTGTAAATAAGCTATAAAGTTTCTTTTTTACAATGATTTTAATTTTTCACTTTCCTCAAAATAATCACTCTCTCCCCAAGGATCTCAAGCTCAGCTTCATAACCATCTGCCAGCCACTGAAAAGTTTTTGTTGAGTAGAGCGAAACGTGGGTATCATCTTTGATGTAGTGCCACTCCTTAAATGGTCTCTTTTCGGGTACAAGAAGCGTCATTATCCCCAGATAGCCTCCCGGTTTTAGCAAGCTCCACAGTTTTTTGAACTCGTCCGCAGGATCATAGAAATGTTCGGCTGTTTCAGTTATGGTTATGAAATCGAATGATTGGTCAAATACAGTTTCATCCTTTGCATAGAACGGATCGTAAATCATCATTCGATGTCCCGCCTCCTCAAACATGATATGCAGTGTGGGTCCGGGACCGGATCCATAATCAAGGCCGAAAGTTCCGGCAGGTAATCGGGAATTCAGAGGTTCAAACAGCTGGCTCAAAAATGCTCTGTAGCCGGGATCATCAGGACTGTTTTCGTGGTAATCGTACCGTTTTTTCTCCTCATCAGGCGCCAATCGTTGTGAGGGATCCACAAATATCAACCCGCATTCCGGGCACTCCATATATGAATAGGAGTAGATTTCACATTTCAGCGAAGTGTCATGATTGCCACATAGTGTGCAACAGGGTTGAGCCATAATCTTTAACTAAAATTTCGGATCGGAAATATACCATTTTCTGAGTTTCTGCTTCCTATCTGTTATATTTAATAATGAGGTATATATTCTAATTACCTCTCTTTTACCTCAATTTTGTTCAAACTTTAAAGTTACAGTGATACGTTAGGGAGACGCTTGTAAACTACTGATACTGAAACTTTTTGATGAACTTTATTCTGAAAACTTTTTTAAGACACAACTAAATAAACAGATCACATCATGATAAAGAGAATCTCACTTACGGCACTGCTATCCCTCTTTTCCGTTTCGCTGCTGCTTGCACAGCCGGCTGACATTGAACGGGTTGAACCGGAATTCTGGTGGACCGGTTTTCTGGAGACCGAACTTCAGCTACTGGTTTATGGCGATGATATCGGCAGCTCCAGGGCGTCTATCGACTATCCCGGGGTGCAGCTGAAGCAGGTTATCTCTGTTGAAAATCCAAATTACCTGTTTCTCTATCTGGATGTGACCGATCAGGCCGAACCCGGTACGTTTACCATTACGTTTTCCAAGGGCGGTGAAGTGCTTACTCATGACTATACACTGCTCGAACGCGAATACTCTTCAACCCGCCACCAGGGATTCGACAGCAGTGATCTGATCTACCTGCTGATGCCCGATCGTTTTGCCAACGGAGATCCATCGAACGACGAAATTCCCGGAATGATAGAAGGTGTGGATATGGACGAACCCTATGCCCGAAAAGGCGGCGATATCAAAGGGATTTCGGATAATCTGCAGTACATCAAAGACCTGGGGATGACTGCAATCTGGCTCAACCCAACGTTCGAAAACGATATGCCTTACAATTATGAAATTGGCGCGGGTTTCTATCATGGTTATGCCGCCACGGATATGTATAAGGTGGACCGCCGGTTTGGCACCAACGAAGAGTTTGTGGAGATGATCCGAAAATCACAGGAGATGGGCATGAAAGTAATCATGGATAAAATTCATAACCATGTAGGTACGCATCACTGGTTCATTAAAGATCTGCCCATGGCCGACTGGATTCACGATCAGTCGGAGGTTGGAAATACCAATTACCGGACGGATACCATCATGGATCCATACGCATCCGAAGCCGATTTCAACGCAACCGTAAAAGGCTGGTTTGTGGATGAGATGCCCGATCTGAATCAGCGCAATCCACTCTTGGCCGATTATCTGATACAGAATACTATCTGGTGGATAGAGTACAGCGGTATCGACGGCATACGGATGGATACCCACCCCTACCCTTACCAGGAGTATATGGCCGCTTGGACACGACGGCTTCTGCAAGAGTACCCGGATTTTAACATAGTTGGCGAAGTGTGGATGCAGAATGTGGCTACTACAGCCTGGTGGCAGTACGATTTTCCCACTCAGAGCGGTTACAACTCCTACCTGCCAAGCGTTACCGACTTTCCGCTCTACAGGTCTATCGTTAGCGGATTGAACGAAGATGCGGGCTGGGATACCGGACTGGCTAGAATTTATTACACCCTCGGCCAGGATTTTCTCTATACCGATCCATATCTCAATGTAATTTTTGTAGACAATCACGACCTCACCCGATTTATGACATCTGTGAACGAAGATCCGGCTAAATTCAAACTGGGTTTGGCACTGTTGCTCACTACGCGCGGTATCCCGCAGATCTACTACGGAACCGAGATCATGAAAATGGGTGGCGCTAATGATCCCGACAAGCGCAGACTTTTCCCGGGTGGTTGGCCAGGTGATGAAATCAACGCTTTTACCGAAGAAGGGCGCAGGGAACTGGGCGAAAAACGAAACCTCCCCATACCCGAAGTTTTTAACTATTTGAAAACCATCTCAGAGTGGAGAAAAGATAAAGAGGTGATCCATACCGGCGATTTAACTCACTTTATCCCGGAAAATAATGTCTATGTCTATTTCCGCCACAACAGTGAGGAGACGGTAATGGTTATTTTGAATGGTTCTGATGAAGCCCAATACCTTGAGACAGCACGTTTCAATGAAATCCTGTCAGGTTATAAAAAAGCGATAAATATTTTAAGTGGAAAGACATTTGAACTTGAAAGCCCTTTATATGTTAGTGAACACACTGCCTATATATTAGAATTAAGTAAATAAATATCAAATGTTTAATTATTATCCTATTTATCTTAACTTAAAATTCTATTGTAAGATTAAGTTCATTATAAATAACTAACAATCCACATGTTTAATTATTAGTTGTTATATTTTGCTAAATAAAATGGTTGAGAGTAGGTTGGCAACCCAATGATTTAACAGAGAGCGTATAAATGGGAAAATATGCGATTTTAATTGTATCTGCACTTATCTTTTCGATGCTGACATATTCTTATGCACTTAGAAATGCAGTGCTTCAATCCAATCTTCGCACTGTACAGAGTTACAGCTTGAATCAAGCACAAAACATTGCTCAAAGTGCAGCAATGCTTGCATATAATTCAATAAGAAGTGGTGAAAATAATATATTTGAGCCCAATGAAGGAGAGTCATTTATTTATCCTTTAAATAATGATTTTCAAATATGGCCGGAACTCAATGGAGAGTATCGCCTTTCAGGAACAAATCAAGGAGATTCACTTTTAATTATCCAATCTACAGGTTTGTTTGAGCAAACTTCATATAATGTTAGTTTTGGTGTAGTACTAAATAGTTCAGGTAACTGGAACCCTTCAGTTATTGATCAAGCAGTTCATGCTGAGAGCGAAATTGATCTTGGGAACGGTGAAATAGATGGGGATGCAACTTTAAACCAAGCTTACAATGCGTTGAAAATCAACAGAAATGGCTCAATCACTGGAGACTTCCAATTTTATAATGATGCTTTAGAACCAGGCAATACCGGTATAGAAAATAGCTCAATTGGAAAAAACATCATCAATATGCCGGAGAGAATTGAGTTTGACGATCCAATTTTCCCTGATTTCCCCAATAACTTCATGCCTTTAACAGAAAATGGAAGTAAACAAGAACTTTTCCCTTCTGATATCAAAAACCTTCGCTTTAAAAATTTTAATACAAACAATACTACAATCAACATTGGGGATGAAGATATTACACTTCATGCAGAAAATATTGATTTAAGTGGTGGCCTAACAATAATTGGTGAAGGTACTCTCTCACTATATGTTGAGGAATCCATAAATCTTGGTAATGCGCAAATAAATTCCTCAAGATCCCCCAAACACCTTGCTATCTACTACAAAGGGACTCAAAATATTAGATACACAGGCAATGGTACTATGAATAGTATGATCTTTGCAGAGGCAGACAATATAAATATTACAATTGGTGGTAATCCCACATTTGAAGGGCACATTATTGCAACCGGTAATAATACAACAATTAATTATAATGGTACTCCTGCTGCCGCTGCACTTACGTACGCCCCAAAAGGCACAGTAACACTTGGCGGATCAGCAGGTTCTTACCATGGTGCAATAGTATCAGATAAGTTTAATGCAAATGGAAGGCCAGTTGTAACTTATGACCCGGACTTTGCTTCAACAATGCCACCTTTAAAAACCGAAAATGTTAATGAGTACAATATTTCTTTTTGGAATTAGTATAAATGTGGCTCTGTTTATTACTCTTGAAAGTTCATATTTTTAATTATAGATGTATATATTAATTATGATTTAATATTAATTTTTTTTAATATTATTGATATCTAATATACAAATACTATATTGGCAAACTTTATAGTTGTTAAGTTGTATCAAAACAAGACACTAACAACACGAGGCTTTTATGGGTAAATATGCAATTCTTATCGTTTCTGCATTGATCTTTTCAATGATCACTTATTCACATGCACTGAGAAATGCTCTCTTCATGTCGAGTGCGAGGACTGTACAAAGCTTTAGCCAAAATCAGGCGCACAATATTGCCCATAGTGCTGCAATGATGGCAATTACAGATCTTCGAAATAATGAGAACAGTTCATTCTTCCCCTCACCAGATAATAGTTTCACTTACCCATCTGTGGATGGATTTGAAGCATGGCCTGACATGAATGGAGAGTATAATCTTCAATTAACAAATCAAGGAGACTCTTTACTTGTACTTAGTTCAGTGGGCAGATTTGAGGAAACCAATTACAGAACAAATATTGGTTTGGTTATCGGCTTTTCACAGTGGGACCCCAGTTTTGACCAAGCACTTCATGCAGAAAATTCCATTAACATGGGTGGTAGTGATTACATCGGGTGTGAAGGATTAAACCCTTGCCAGGTCACACTTAACAGTTCAGCAAATAATTCAATGACTTTTAATGGTGGTTCTCAAATCAATGCAGATGTATTCATTGGGCCGGGCAGTGATCCGGATATGGTAGTATCCAATCACAATAATGTTACAGGTGATATCAATGTGATGCCACAAGCATTAAAGTACGAAATGCCGATTTTCCCTGATTTCGGAGCATTGAACTTTATGCCGTCAGGGGACTCTTTTTCAAATTCCACAATGACACTAAACCCATCAGATTATGATCAGTTGCACCTTTCCGAAATCAGAATGACTCAAGGAAATAATACACTAACTATTAACACCGGTGATCAAGATAGAGAGTTGCGTGTAGGAAGATTGGAATTGGGCGGGCAAAATGAGATTAAAATCATCGGGGACGGTAAATTAACCATCTATGTTGATTATGATGTTGATATGAAAGGCGGGTCATCAATTAATGAAAATGGTGATGTGAACCAGCTAATGGTCTACTACAGTGGCAATCAGGAAGTTGAACTTTATGACGAGACACTCGATTTCGGTGGAAATACTCATTTCAATGGCAGCTTTTTTGCTGATAAAGCAAATGTCCGGCTTAGAGGAACATCTGGAATCCAGGGTAACGTTATAACTGGAGGCAATGTGACCATGAGCGGTAATGCTTCAGCAATATCACGCGTAATATATGCACCAAACGGGACAGTCAGCACTCAGGGAAATGTAAAAATTCGTGGTTCAGTTATATCAAACATCTATAACTCAGGTGGAAATACAGACATCATTTTTGATCCCGATTTTGGTGCTGAATTACCTGATCTTGAAGTGTTCGGCAGCGGCTTTGACGTTGTTTTTTGGAATTAACATCTTGGATAATTAAATAATGGGTACAGGACAAACATTACTCGCACTGGCGGCCATTGTACTGCTCTCGATCATTACGATGAGTATCCGGCAAATGTATGTTCAGTCCGTAAATACCACGGTAAACAGTCAGCATACTGCTGATGCACTTAACTTTGGAAGAGATATTAGTGAGCGCATACATACATTTTCTACCAGGTATTTAGATTTCGTAGATGAGTATGGTGGCTGTACAGCTGACACCTTTGACCTTGAAGATGTAGATACTAATTGCATTTTTGAAATGAACTCTATGGCAGGTGAAAGTTATATTGCTACTTTACTGGTATCCCCCGAAGGTGATATTGATATTGGCCCGGCCATACAAACAGGAAGAGTAATTACTATTCGCATTTTTTCAGAACGAGATGATGTAAATACATTCAGAGCAGAATACAGAACAATTTTAACAAACCTTACACCGTAAAACCGTGTAATGAAAAAACAACAATGGTAGCACAACTTGATCTTATCATACCGCCTGTAATTGTAGGGCTGCTTATCATTCTGATATTCAGGGTGAATGCCTTTATGATGGATTCATCTGTTGATACAAGGCTCTCAAACGATGTCCAGATGCACGCTGATTTGATTGCTGACATCATACAGGAAGAACTTAGAGGTGCTGCAAACAGTGATATATTAATGAGTTCACCTGGAACTATCCAAGCAGATTCTTTAGACTTTGTAAGATCGGTTGTTGATGTATCTTCAGGTCTGCTCCCACTCAATGTCAGAATAAAAAGAGACGAAAGAAATCTGGTAATATACAGAGATTTCGACCCTATTGAACAATCCTCAGATAACATTGTGTATGGATCTCAAATATCATCACTTGAATTTCGAATGGCTACAGATCGTGACAATAACATAATCCCGAATGTGATACACTTCAGAGTAGTAACAGAGAGTGACCCTGCACATCATGTGCGTTTTCGGGATGATGACAAGGTAGTGAGGGCTGTTGCCGAACGGGAAATATTTCTCAGGCATAGGGCTATGACTTCTGCAAACTAAAAATATGCTGAATATCTAGTAGGCTGAATCAAATTCTAATCAGTAAATTGAAATAATCATTGAGTTTGCTATTTTGTCATCATATACGTTGCAATACTAAACCTATCAAACATGCCTCAATTTCGATTTCGCGGAACTACAAATCAGGGTAAGATTATCCAGAGGGAGTTTGAGGCCCCTAATAAAAAAGCAGCTAAAGAGAGAGTACATAAGCTTGCCCAGGCAAGATCATTTAAAATTGAGTCTGTAGATCAAAAGCAGGTTTTTCTCTACAAAGTCCGTAAAAACGGGCAGCCTGCCACCGAAGGTGAACAGGAAGCTTACTCGGCCGATGAAGTAGAACGCGCCCTGAAAAAAATGGGGTATCGTGTAGATTCGGTCAAAAAGAAATGGCTCGATCTTAAGGGCATGGTGCCCAACGAAGAGGTGGTTACCTTTATCCGACTCTCTGCCGACCTGCTTCGCCAAAAGTTGCCGTATGATCAGATTCTCACCCTGCTCTATGAGGATACCACCAACAAAGGCATGAAGGAGATTATACGTGTTATTCAAAAAGATCTTCGGGATGGTAAAGAAGGCGCCGAAGTGTATGATAAACATGTAAAAGTATTCGGCAGGTTTGCATCGTATATGCTGGGGGTTGCATCAACAAGCGGTAACATGGCCAGCGTTTTCGATAGTACCGCCAAGTTTATTGAACGTGATGCTGATTTCAAAAAGAATATGCGCCGCGCTCTTTTTATGCCGGCAATTACAGTTTTTGCTGTAATACTAACACTGCTCTTTTTCGTGGGATATGTTTTCCCGGTTACAGCAGAGATGTTTCTCGAGTTTGATATTATCCTCCCCCCACTTACAGCCCAAACACTGGACATTAGCTACTGGCTGCAGGCAAACTGGCTTCCAATTGTACTTGTACACGTAATTCCAATAGTTACCCTTGTACTGATGTGGAAAAATAAGAGGGGACGCCTGATTCTGGATAAATACCTGATAAATATGCCGGTTATTGGTGACCTGATGCACAAAACAAGCATTGAAATATTTGCTCGCGTATTTAATACTCTCTATAGTGGTTCCGGCCAGAACATTGAAGTGATACGAATTGCCGCAGAAGCGTGCCGGAATAGTTACATCGAAAAGCAGGTAAAAGAGGTAGCCATTCGAAAAATGCTTGAAGATGGCGTTGGCCTTATTGAAGCCCTTGAGGCAACCAAAGTCTTTCCAAAAAGTGCTCTCAGCCGGTTCAGGCTGGGTGCTGAATCAGGGTCGCTCAAAGAGAATGCCGGACAACTTGCAAACTACTACGAAAAACAGACCGAATATAAGCTCGAATCGGTGATCAATATGATCAACCTGTTTATTAATATCTTTATTTTCGTAGCTCTGATCTACATAACTGTTGTATCATCCGAAGCTGCCATTATCCAGCCGAACTACTAAGATTTTAACCGGCAACGACTATCGATTTCCGTCAATGGATACTTAAATAGTTATTTTAGCGTGAGTTCGATATATAAATGAACAATATAACTGAATCCGTCATATTGAGCGCATCCCGATGCAGTTCAATCGGGAGAAGTCGCTCATCTTTTGCACGCGTAGCGATATATGAGTTTTCGACTTCGTCCCTCCTGAAATACGTCGGGACTGCGCTCTAACTGACGATTCTTATCGAACTCGCGTTAATTAAGTTGATATGACTTTGAGATCTTCGCCTTAGGTAAATGGATTCGATGCCTGCAATCAGCTAAGTACTTCAAACGTTTAGGACAAAGAAATTGTTAATGGCTCTAATTCGGGAAAAATTATACTAATAATCATTGTATCAGCAATTAATAGTGTTTTTATAGAAGTTTGCAATACATTAAATTGCATAAATTGAATCTACAGCACGGCATGGTTTTATCACTTTATGAATAGCGTACAAAAAAATACCTTTTACGTAAGACGAAGACTTGGGGAGGCTCTCGTAGAAAAGGGCATTATTGATGATGATAAACTCGATGCAGCCATTAAGCAGCATCAATCTGAACCAATTTCTATTCGCCGTCGCTTAAGTACCATACTTGTTGATGACTATAAGGCAGACAGGCATGAGGTGATGAAAGTTATTACCAAACTGTATGCCTTCAGGGAGGTAATCACTTCTGATGAACCAACAGCTAAGCTTATTGAAAATGTAAGAAAACTGATGGACGACCTGCCGGATGAGGTAGTTGATGAGATGATTGCCCAAAAGACCGTTCCATTTAAAGCTACAAAAGACCAAATCGTACTGGCCAGTGCAGATCCAACTGATCCTCAAGTATCAATTCTCGCTTCAGAACTGCCTTACAAACTGTATGAGCTCACCTACTGCAGGCTCGAAACGATTGATAAGATCATCAGTAAGGTGTACGATCAGCGAAATGAGTTCCTCAAACTCCTCGATGATATGGAGCTTGAAGAGCCTGATATGCCAATGCAGGAAGTTGATGAGGAGGAACTGGATGCTGAAATCAACAAGAGTATGCTCAACTCTCTCATCGAGGGAATGCTTGTTGAAGCAGTTCGGAAGGGAGCCAGTGATATTCACATCATTCCGGGCAAAAAAAATGTAACCGATATCTTATTCAGGCTTGATGGCCGTTTGCGTGTTTGGCACTCCCAGCCCGGAGTTAAACCGGAAGCAATTTCTGCTGTTGTGAAAGATAAGGCATTAAATATTGATCGGTTTGAACGCGATTCTTCTCAGGATGGCTATATTCAGCGCCGAATTGATAATACCAACATTCGTTATCGGGTATCTATCATGCCAATGGTAGGTGAAGAGTTTAACCGAAAACTGGAATCCATTGTAATTCGGGTGCTGGATGACCGAAAGGTAATCACAGATCTCGAAAAACTGGGTCTGCAGGAAAAAGCTTCTATTGATTTCAATAAAGCTATTCGAAAACCTTCCGGAATTGTAATTATCACAGGACCAACCGGATCAGGTAAATCAACAACACTGGTTGCTGCGCTTCATGCTGTAATTAGTCCAGAGTTTAACGTTTTGACGATTGAGGAGCCGGTTGAATACCTCATAAAAGGTGCAAGGCAGCTCAAGATTTCTGAAAGTATGACCTTCGATATGGCCATGCGTGGTATTCTGCGCCATGATCCGGATATTGTACTTGTAGGTGAGATTCGTGACCTGAAAACAGCTGAAATTGCCATTAAACTTGCCAATACGGGTCACCTTACATTCTCAACCCTTCACACAAATGATGCACCGAGTGCTGTTGCACGGCTCTTCAAAATGGGTGTGGAACCCTTTCTGATTGCCAACGCCATTAACCTGGTTATGGCCCAGCGTCTTGTACGAAAACTATGTTCTGATTGTAAACGTCCGCTTGATAAAGAGCTTAATCATGAACCACTGGTAAATCTTGGATTCTCTGAACAAGAGATTGAAGAGTCTACATTTTATGAGGCAGTTGGATGTGAAAAGTGCAACCGCGGTTATAAAGGCCGTGTAGCCATTTTTGAGGCACTCTATTTTGATAAAGAACTGCAGCGAATGATTTTTGCCGCAGGTGATGAAATTGATGAAGATGCTATTCGCCAGCACGCTATCAAACAAGGTATGCTTACCCTTAGAGCCTCCGGTCGCCTGCGAATAAGGAATGGTATGACTACAATGGAAGAGGTTCTTGCAATTACCCTGGAAGATCAGTAACGATCTGTTCCAAGTGAAACATCGCGGGCCGAGAATCATCTCTTTTTTCTAAACGAACTAAGTGGCAGAGCCACAGTACATCTCTCCCACTGATATATCGGCTGTGCCTATGGCACTTCTTCAATCCGTACTATGACCCTGAAAGGGTCGAAGAACATAGCCCGGGGCACCGCCCCGGGAAAAGGGACAAGATCATGGAATACCATCGGCCAATCAATCAATTACAACACATAACCCATTCCGATGGTTGTTCTCCGGATGGAATCAACGCCCTGTTATCCCCTGACCGGTTCATGAATACATCCCCTCGATTAGACCCCGAACGTTGATGACATCCATTGCCTCGGGGTGTTTTCGGCTCGATTCTCCAGTCCCGGGGCGCTGCCCCGGGCTGTGAGATGTGACCCTTTCAGGGTCTGGTATTAAACCCCAAGTGGCAGAGCCACGACCAATGTTGTAACAGCGGGATTCATCCCGCTGCCTAAGCCAAACCAAACCATCCAAGTGGCAGCGCCACGGTACATATCTACCCATCAAGTTTCCGGCTGTGCCTATGGCACTTCTTCAATCCGTACTATGACCCTGAAAGGGTCGAAGAACATAGCCCGGGGCACCGCCCCGGGAAAAGGGACAAGATCATAGAATACCATCGGCCAATCAATCAATTACAACACATAACCCATTCCGATGGTTGTTCTCCGGATGGAATCAACGCCCTGTTATCCCCTGACCGCCTCATGAATACATCCCCTCGATTAGACCCCGAACGTTGATGACATCCATTGCCTCGGGGTGTTTCCGGCTCGAATCCCCAGTCCCGGGGCGCGGCCCCGGGCGGTGAGATTTTTACCTTTCAGGGTTTGAATTAATTTCCCAAGTGGCAGCGCCACGACCAATCTTGTAACAGCGGAATTCATTCCGCTGACCAGGAGACTACCCAAAACATCTGAGTGGCAGAGCCACGACCGATGTTGTAACAGCGGGATTCATCCCGGTAACAACACTCAGATAGTTATACAGATAATGCGTCCTTAATCAATCTGAATTTCCTGAAGTTCATCGATCTCCTGCTGAAACAGCTCTCTTCTTTCACGGAGTAACTCAGGCATATTTCTCCTTGGGTCGGCAAGCCTCTCTTCCAGGGATGGAAGTATGGTGGCCTTAATCAGTACAACCAGCTCTTGTACCGTACTTTCTGTGGACTCATATCCAAACAGATAACGTAACCCGAAAAACCATCCCGGCAGATCTTTCAGTATTGGAATGCCCCTTCGGGTGCTGCTCACCTCTGTTTCATACAACCCGGCAATTACGGTACTTTCACCACTCAGCATCAGGATTTCAGTGGCAGCTTCCTGCTTATTCACTATTGTTGAAATAGGATCAGGCTGCGCCGTGCTTCTCTCGGCATTTACCGTCATATAGATAAACGGTGTATCTTCATGATAAAATATTTGCGGCTCCACCCTTAAAATGGTTCCCGTACTGAAGAACCGGTCTGTAATATTCCCGGCAAAATCCCTCTGTTTAATAGAGAAATCCTGACCAACCTGTATGGTTCCAAGCTCCCCTTCAAGTACTTTAATGGTTGGTGAGGATAAAATCTCACCTTTGTTATTTTGCTCAAAAGCACTAAAAAGGGCATTAATATCCCACCCGGAGTTAAATATATCGGTCCAGCTTGCTTCCACTTCAAATACATCCTGGCCAACACTACCGGCTGCAAAACTTGAAACCCGTACCCTGTCGTTCTGCAGGCTGGTCCAGTCGATACCCAGTTCACGGATCATCTGTCGGTCACCTTGAAAAAAGGTAGCCTGAATCTCTATTTCGCGGGACCTGAATGTTACTTTAGGTGGTTCGGTACGCTCTGCAACACGTTCATCCATATCGCGGATCCGTTCATCAGCAGGCACATCAATTATTTCTATATACCGGTCGAACTCTGCGATATACATATTATTTGCAGCTGTAATTTGCCTCAATGCATCTTCCCAGTGCATGGATGGTATCTCCACGCCAATGGGTCCTTCATAGGATCCGCGGTTCACAAATATTTTTTGCCTGAACTCAAGAGCGAGCTCTTCAATAATATCCAATGCTGCAGAAAAGGAAACATCTTCTGATAAGATAATCAGCTCATCGGGATTGGTATATTCCCTGCCGGGAAACCTGTCCTGAGAATAAAGCTCTTGTGTGGCCATTAAAAAGAGTAATGCCGCTATGGTTATGATTGCTTTTTTCATATCAGTTCCTATATGGATTTATTGTTGAAGGCTTAAAACAACTCTGTCCCGAATACCGCCCCGGTTCAGTTCAAATACAGCTTCTCCCCTGTTCATATTTATCGATGCAAGCCGGCCCAGGTAAACCCGGTCGCCAACTGTGAGCCGCTGCAGTGTACCTGTTTGGTCCAGTATGTGAGCCCTGGTGCCGGTTAAAACCACAAGGCGGCTATCGTCTACATTTGGCAGATTGTCTACATTTGCAGGCACTTCATGTATTAGCGGGTAGTACGGGTTATGCAGTATTTGCCCCAGCGGGCCGGATGGTTCAAGTTCAGCTTGATAATTGGTCCAGTCACCACGGCGATAATAAGCACCTATGGAAACCTGGAAGTTCACCCTGTCGAGCCGTTCAAGATCTGTAATATTATCCAGTTGTACTGTACGTACCTGGATAAGCGGACGGCTGTATTCCATTCTGTATAAAAAGTTAACAAGATTTTCGTACCGCCCCTCTCCCTGGATATTTACGTTGATGATTCCATGATCGTTTTGCAAAACAGAATCACTCAATGAGTAGTTTAGCTGCGTGAACGATATATCCCTGTTTAGCTCCTGCAGATAATTATAGAGGTTCCCGGAATTATGACTTCTGAATAGTTCTTTGGGATGGTTGAGGCGCGTATAGAGTGCCGTATTATAATTTGCCTGGGCGGAGGTAAACATACCGGCCGACTGCTGCACATCCTGCAGTTCAGACCGCAGTTCTTCCGTGCGCTGCTTTTCCATTTCTATATCTTCACTAAACCTGTTTTCGATATAAAAATATCCGCCCCCGGCCAACAGAAGCAGTGTAAAAATAAGAATCAGTGTATTTCGAATACCATATTTCATGCATGTACCCCGCGGCGGTTAACGTATTCGTGTTATAAAATTTGTATTTCTGTACGGCTCAGGAAGATCATTTATCGCTGAAAGAGCATCACTCACGGTTTCAAACTGCCCCACACCTACCCGCCAGGTTGTTGTTCCATCAGAAAAGCGATATTCCCACAGTGTAGTTTTGTAGCCCTCTTCTCTGAATTCTTTCATCTCCTCTACGGCCCTTTCGTACGATTGCAAGCTGTGCAGTACAATGGTGTAAGCCCCCAGCAAGGTGATCTCTTCATACCCCATCAATCCATATGAACTGATACTGCCATTTCTGAGAACCGGCACATTTGGTTCAGGCTGTTGCACCGGCTCTGTTACCTCAACCACATCTTCTTCCCGGTCAGAGTTCTGCTGTTCGTCAGCTATAGTCTCTGTCTGCTCTACTGCCGGCGGAGTATCCTGCTGCTGAACAGTTTCTGCAACTTCTTCTTCCACCGGTGCAGGGGGTGTCTGTTCCTGAACAACCTCTTCAGGTTCTGAATTGAAAGACTGCTCCGGGAAAAACTCATCATCAGGAGCGAATGAAAGCTCTATTTCCCTCTCATCCATCTCCTGCCCATCGTGTTGAGGCATTTCCAGTAAAAACGGGTTTATATCATTTCTGAAATTATTCGCCTGCATAGCAAAAGTGTACACCCTTTGGCCGCGAATCTCAGTTTCAGTTACCTGGTTAATGTTCATATCTGAGAAGAGCCGTGCGATTACCGGGATCTGTTCACGGGAAAGGGATATACCCGATATATTCAGATGCGGATCGGATGTTCGTAAAGATGTGAGCCAAACACCCGGTATATCTGCAACACCGTTATTGAAGGTTCGCAGCACTTCCGACCATTTCTGGCTGTACCGTGCAAGTTCGAGCAATCGATCGTTTTCGCCATTAATAACCATTGCATCCTGTATCAGGTCTTCCGTCATGTTGGCAATGGGGCGCAGTTCATCTATTTCTGTTTGAAGCAGTCTGTTCTGTTGTTCCAGCTGCTGCAGGGTGTCGGATCGATCGTTATATAAATTATTAAGAAAAAGCGGAGTAAGTGCAATCAGTGCCAGGATCATAATACCGTGCCACTCAATTTTCAGAGTTCTCTGATTTTCCAGTACATATTCCGGCACAAGGGAAAAACCGGCAAACTCTTTTGCATTCTCACCGGAGGCCGCCCATGCAGCACCAATTGCTGTAATATATGGCTGCAGATATTCCGGAGAGTTCATAATCTCATCGGAATAGGTAAACCGTTCGGGATGAAGTGTGAAATAGTCCACTTCAATATCCTCAAACTGCTTTTTAAAATACTTTAGTGCTTTCTCACTCAATTTGGCCGAACGCACCAGAAGCATCCGGTTTATTTTCGGGATTTCTCCCTTATCAATCTCAAAGAGAATTTTACTGAAAATTGTATTGAGGATATTTTCCTCTTCCTCACCTTCAGTGATAATAGGCAGTACACTGATAATCTCACTGCCCTTCATAAACATAATACGGCTGCTTTTCTCGCCCAGGGCAATCAGGCCGGTAATTTCATCTGCCTCTGTATTGTAGTTTGTACGAACCAACCCGGCCCATATACTTTCATCGGGTTGCCTGTCTTTTACAAGAAGCTTTTTCTTGGAATAAGTTTCAGCAAGCTCTACAAGGTTCAGGAGCTCCAGGTCATTTGGGTTGTAGGCGAGCAGGCAGTCGTTTTCTCCAATTTTCACCCAGCTGTAGTGCTCTTCCAGAATATCCCTGCCAAAAATTGGCCTCAGCTTCTCTTCAAAAAACTCCTTTCGGTCTCTCTTTTTCATTTTTGAAGGATCCACATTCTTAAAGAACTGGAATGTGGTTTTCCCAAATGGAATATGCAGGCCGATGTTTAATTTTGAGGATGAATACTTGGCCACATATTGAGCCAGCATCTGTTCATTATCTTCCGCTGCTTCAGAGATATCTTTCGGGCGGGTCATGTCAAAATCGTTGTCCAGCCCCCCCAAATCAGCACTTTCCTCACCTCCCTCTTCAAAATCAAAGTTTTCAAGGTCGTCCAGGTCATCAAGGCCGGTAGCCGGGGATGTTTCTGCTTCAAAAATCCCGTCATACTCACCGGAAAAGTCCTGCTGTCCCGGTGCCGGTTCACGCTGGCTCAGAATGGGCTGCGGAAGATGAATGGTGTCCACTTCGAGCAGTTCTAACCCGGCTTTGGTTGCGCGAATTCTCGCCAGCCTCAGGCGGTCGCTCTCATAGGTTATGCCTATAAACTCTTTTTTTGCCACGTTATACCGGTTTTACTTTAGCAGTTGTTTGATCCGTGTCTTGTTGTTGGCCTGGTTAAGCGCCTCCTCCGGACTGATGATCCGCTGGCGAACCAGCCTCACAAGATCCTGTTCCAGTGTATGCATACCATGTTGCCCGCCTTCATTGAGCATCTGATAAATTTCAGAAATATTGTTATTCCGAATAGCAGCCCTCACCGGCGGCGTGGCTACAAGCACCTCCTTTGCCAAAACGCGGGTGCCTTCAATGGTATTTACAAGTTTTTGGCTGATTACGCAAGTTAATACGTCAGCCAGGCGCACACGCACTCGTTCCTGCTCGTTCAGGGGTGTTTCACCAATTATCCGGTCGATACTTTCCATAGCCGAGGCTGTGTGAAGTGTTGAAAATACCTTGTGGCCCGAGTCGGTTACTTCCAAAGCATTTTTGATGGCCACATTATCACGAAGCTCTCCAATCACCACAATATCGGGATCCTGCCGCATCGCCTGCACAATACCATCCCTGAAGGTTGCCACATCGCTCCCCACCTCCCTGTGGCGAACAATGCATTTCATCGGTTTGTGGACCAGTTCTATCGGGGAGGCGATAATTACAATATGGCCGCGAACCGACCGGTTATTGGCATCGATAATGGTATCGAGTGTGGTGGATTTACCGGAACCGGTAATTCCCGTTACCAGTGTGAGGCCATATTTCAGGTATTTAAGGCTGAGAACTTTTGCTACCTCCGGGTGCAGATTGAGCCCTGCAAACGGGCGAATTTCGTTATTGATCTTCCTCATGTTCATGCCGAGGTTTTCCAGATCAAAATAGCAGGTACAACGAAACCGGCGGTCGCGGTCGATGGAGAGTGCATACGAAAGGTCAACACTCTTATTCATCACCAGGGCTTCCATCTGTGAATCGCTGAGGATACTCAGAATCAGAATATTGCTCTCAATTAGCTTGTACGTTTCACTGCGGTCTGCCGCGCGTTTGGTTCCATGTATTCGGTACCACACCTTGCCCACACAGCCATCACCTCCAAGATCAATATCCGAGGCTTCCAGTTTGTCCATATCTTCGAGGTAGCTCTCCACATGCCGTTTTAGCATCTCTCTCTGCTCGGAGGGCATCTCAAACAGGAGATTCACCATATACTGCACTTCATCTATTCCGGTTATCTCAGCCGGAGTCTCTTCAATAAGCTGATTAATGATGGGCTGGATGTCTTTCTTTTCTACACGTTTCATGACCCGTTCCGTTGCATGGTTAACCCCGATGATTTGTGCTGAATGATAAGATACAGTTTGCTATATGTTACTGTTCCCCTAACACATTTAATGTATTGAACTTCATGAAATTTTAAAACAGAAACTGCAAAAACCGGTTGCTCAAAGAGATCGGCAAAATGTGGCTTCAGACGGTTTTGAAGGCATTTTTTAAGCTTCACTATCCACATCTTAAAGAAAACTAATAATAACAATGCCATTCTGCGTAAATCCCCGGAGATGTGCAGACACCGGTTCCGCTGTCTGTTCATTTTTTTGATCATTATTAAGCCATCCCATTTTCCCTGCACTTTCCAACACACTTAACGGAAAGTCTACCATTTCAACGTAGTTTGTTTTTAACGGTTTAACTATCCAAAGACATATTTGCAGGCAATGTTTATTTCAAAACTATTTTTAAATATAGACAATATTAAGATTTTTTAATATAAAAAATTTTGTTTTTTGGCACTACCTGTCATCGTACCTGTCATCCTGAAGGAGCTCACTTCGGTGAACACAGCCCCAGAACGATGCTCATCTGTCCCCCACCTTCAAAAATAAACTTCACCAATTCACCAAATCAGGGATTGACACTAATTCATCATTCAACATTCATCGTACAGCATTTTCCCGGACTAATATTCATTACAAACTACCGTATAATTTCACATTCTATGCTTAAATATGTATGTTTTATAACTAAACCATAAGCCAATGCCCAGAAATTTAACGGTACATATAGCAAAAAATCATCAAGAAGCTGATGAATGGGATATTCAGCAAAATTTAAAAATGTCGCCGCAGGAACGGTTACGGGCAGCCCGCATTTTACAGCTTCAGTATTTTGGAAAACATTCGCCTGATGTAAAGAAATCAACCCCGGTTTCATCAATGACAATGACTTCTATGTATCGGAAAAATGGCAAAACATGACAAATTAATTCGTAAAATACTTTCGGGCCAGTCTGATGCAAATATCAAGTTTAATGATGTTGTTGGGCTCTTATTACATCTTGGTTTTGAGAAGCGCACAAAGGGCAGCCATAACATTTTTAGAAAAGAAGGCGTTGACGA